>WTIL01000091.1:0-7377 GCA_011522725.1 Rhodospirillaceae bacterium | reverse complement strand
CCGGCGGCCACTTGCGTCCCGGCGCCTCTCTCGCCATCTCCAGACCTATGGACGGCGACAGCTTTATCCTTGAACTTGCCCCCTCGATCGCCGACATCCCGGCGGCCGAATGGGACGCCATTGCCGGCATGTCGAACCCCTTCGTCAGCCATGCTTTCCTGCGCGCGCTGGAGGTCGGCGGCGCGACCGGAGGCGACAGCGGCTGGGACCCGATGCATCTGGTCCTGCGCGATGCCGAAGGGCGGCTCGCCGCCGCGATGCCGCATTATCTGAAGCATCATTCCTACGGCGAATATATCTTCGACCACAGCTGGGCGAACGCCTTCACCCGCGCCGGCGGAAGCTATTATCCGAAAATGCTGTCAGCGGTGCCCTTCACCCCGGCGACAGGCCCGCGATTTCTCGTCGGCGATGCCGCGCCCGACCGCGCCGCGCAGCTTCGCGCCGCGCTGGCCGACGGGATGGTGCAGTATCTGGAGCGGCTCGACCTGTCGTCGGCGCATGTCAATTTCCTGCCGGAGAGCGACACAGCCCCGCTGGCCGGCCTTGGATGGATGATCCGCTCGTCGATCCAGTTCCACTGGCAGAATGACGGCTATGCCGATTTCGACGGGTTCCTCGCCGCGCTGTCGTCGCGCAAGCGCAAGAACATCCGCAAGGAGCGCCGCACGGTCGAGGAATCAGGTGTCCGCCTGCTGCGGCTGACCGGCGACGACATCACATCCGGACATATCGACCATTTCTACCGCTTCTACCTGTCCACCATCGACCGCAAATGGGGCGGCGCCTATCTGACCGAAGGCGTGTTCCACGAGCTTCACAAGACCATGGCCGACCGCATGCTGCTGGTCATGGCCGAACTGGAGGGGCGGATCATCGGCGGAGCGCTGAACTTCATCGGCGAGGACACGCTGTTCGGCCGCAACTGGGGCGCCGACATCGACATTCCCTGCCTGCATTTCGAGGCCTGCTACTACCAGGCCATCGAGTTCGCCATCGAACGCAGGCTGAAGACGGTGGAGGCCGGCGCGCAGGGATTCCACAAGGTGCAACGCGGCTATCTGCCGGTGACAACCTATTCGGCGCACTGGATCGCGCATGACGGGTTCCGCGCGGCGGTGGCGCGCTATCTCGAGGGCGAACGCCGCGGCATCACCGACGAGGTCAACGCCATCGAGATGCAGGCCAACCCGTTCAGGAAGGGGTGAGCCCTACTGTTCTTCCGGGGCCGGCAGGGCGGTCCGCTTTCCGGGAAGCGCGCGCTGCGGCGTCGGCTTGCCGGTGACGGTGATCTTGCCGTCCTTGGCATCGACCAGCGCCAGCCCGCCGCCTGCCAGATCGCCGAACAGCAGCATGTCCGCCAGCGGCTTCTTGATATGCTCCTGCACCACACGGGCCAGCGGGCGCGCGCCGTAATTGCGGTCATAGCCGCGCTCGGCGAGCCAGTCGCGGGCCGCGTCCGTCAGCTCGATCTCGACATTGCGCTCGGCGAGCTGGGCATCAAGCTGCATGATGAACTTGTCGACCACCAGGCGGATCACCTCGGTGCCGAGCGGCGCGAACGGGATCACCGCATCGAGGCGGTTGCGGAATTCCGGCGTGAACATCTTCTCGATGGCCTCGGCATCGGCGCCCTCGCGGTTGTCGCGGTTGAAGCCGATGGCCTTCTTCGACAGCTCCTGCGCACCGGCGTTGGTCGTCATGATCAGGATGACATTCCGGAAATCGACGACCTTGCCGTTATTGTCGGTCAGCTTGCCGTGGTCCATCACCTGAAGAAGGATGTTGAACAGGTCGGGATGCGCCTTCTCGATCTCGTCGAGCAGGAGAACCGCATGCGGCGTCTGGTCTACGGCGTCCGTCAGCAGGCCGCCCTGGTCGAACCCGACATAGCCCGGAGGCGCGCCGATCAGGCGCGAGACGGTATGGCGTTCCATATATTCCGACATGTCGAAGCGCATCAGCTTGATGCCGAGCGCCTCGGCAAGCTGGCGGGCCACCTCGGTCTTGCCTACACCGGTGGGGCCGGAGAACAGGTAGTTGCCGACCGGCTTTTCCGGCTCGCGAAGGCCGGCGCGTGACAGCTTGATGGAGGAGGCCAGCGCGGTGATCGCCGGGTCCTGTCCGAAGACGAGGCGCTTCAGGTCGTCCTCGAGCGAGGCCAGCGCCACCTTGTCGTCGCGGCTGACATGCTTGGGCGGAATCCGCGCCATCGTCGCGATGGTGGCCTCGACCTCTTTCTGGCCGACGGTCGCCTTGCGGCGGGACGGCGGCAGCAGGTTCTGCGCCGCGGCCGCCTCGTCGATCACATCGATGGCCTTGTCAGGCAGCTTGCGGTCGTTGATATAGCGCGCCGACAGGTCCACGGCCGTCTTCAGCGCGGCGTTGGTGAAGCGGATCTTGTGATGCTCCTCATAGCGGCTTTTCAGGCCGGCGAGAATCTTGATGGTATCGGCCACAGTCGGCTCGTTCACGTCGATTTTCTGGAACCGGCGGACAAGCGCGCGATCCTTTTCGAAATAGCCGCGATATTCCTTGTAGGTGGTCGATCCCATGCAGCGAAGCGTGCCTTCCTGAAGCGCGGGCTTCAGCAGGTTCGAGGCGTCCATGGCCCCGCCGGAAGTCGCGCCGGCGCCGATCACGGTATGGATCTCGTCAATGAACAGGATGGCGTTGTCGTCTTCCTGAACCGCCTTGACGACACCTTTCAGGCGCTCTTCGAAATCACCGCGATAGCGGGTGCCGGCGAGAAGCTGGCCCATATCGAGGGCGTAGATTACCGCGCTGGAGAGAACGTCAGGCACTTCGCCATTGTGAATGCGAAGGGCAAGGCCCTCGGCGATCGCTGTCTTGCCAACGCCCGGATCACCGACATAGAGCGGGTTGTTCTTGGTCCGGCGGCACAGGACCTGAATGGTGCGGTCGACCTCGCGGTCGCGGCCGATCAGCGGGTCGATGCGGCCGGCGGCGGCCTTCGCCACCAGATCGACGGCATACTGGCTGAGCGGGTCCTGTCCCTCGGCCTCGGCGGAATCGGCTTCGGAATTTTCCTGCGCGCCACGCCCGACATTGCCTTCGGCGCCGTGGCTGATATAGGTCACCGCGTCGAGGCGGGTCATGTTCATCGACTTCAGGAACCAGACAGCATGGCTCTCGCGCTCGGAGAAAATGGCCACCAGCACATTGGCGCCGGATGCCACCTCGCGCCCCGACGACTGGGTATGGATGATGGCGCGCTGGATCACCCGCTGGAAGCTGGCGGTCGGCTGCACATCGACACCGCTGGTCGGGCTGACGATCGAGGCCAGCTCGTTCTCGATATAATCGCTGACACGGGCGCGAAGCTCGTCGATATCGACCTTGCATGCCGACAACACCTCGATGGCGTCGCTGTCCTCGGTCAGCGCCAGAAGCAGGTGCTCGAGCGTCGCGAATTCATGATTGTGCGAAGAAGCCGCGCTCATCGCCCGGCGCAGGGTTTCCTCGAGCTCGCGTGACAGCATGTAACTATTCCTTCTCGATCTGGAGCTGCAGGGGATGTTCGTTCTGCCGTGCGTAATCCATTACCTGGGTGGCCTTCGCCTCGGCGACCTCGTAGCTGAAGACGCCGCACACGCCCACACCACGCTGGTGCACATTCAGCATGATGGCCGTCGCCTGACCGCTGGACATGCCGAAGAAACGCTGCAGCACATACACAACGAACTCCATCGGCGTGTAATCATCATTCAGCATGATGACCTTGTACATCGACGGCTTCTTGGTACGCGGCCTCGTTTCGAGGATTACCTGCGACTGGCCCTTGTCGTTGTCTGTGTTCTTGTCAGTCATAAAAGATCCCGGGCGGAACTAAGCTGGTCTTGGATAGTATTGTTCTAGAAATAACGGGTTGAATCAACATGTGGCCAACCCGAAACAGTCGCATCACACCATTGGATATTGGCCATATGATGACGTCGTGAAAGGGTTGCACCCGCAAAAAATCAGTCTCTGCGGCAAAAAGGTGCAGAGTGCTGCAAAAAGCGCCCTCTCACTGTTGAAGAAAGCTGCAATCAAACTATGATTAAGCCCTCAGCGACGGGTGGCTTTTACGACTGGAATATCGTCCATGAATCCTTGCCATATCACCGGAATGATCGGGACAGAGTGATGCGCACCACACGTTCCTGTTTCTGGTCCGGTGACACCGCTGTCCGCTTCCGCACATTGCTGGTCGGCGCACTGTGTTTTCTGGCCATCGCCGCCGCGTCACTGGAACCGGCCCGCGCAGCGAAATATGCCGCCATCGTGATCGAGGAGACGAGCGGCAAGGTGCTGTTCGCGCGCAATGCCGACAAGTCCAGGTACCCGGCCTCGCTGACCAAGATCATGACACTCTACCTGCTGTTCGAAGAGCTGGAATCAGGCCGCATGACAATGCGCACGAAACTGCCCGTCTCACGCGTCGCGGCCAGCCGGTCTCCGTCAAAGCTCTATCTGAAGCCCGGCCAGACCATCACCGTGAAGGACGCCATCTACGCGCTGATCACGAAATCGGCCAATGACGTGGCGACCGTCGTCGGCGAGGCGCTGTCCGGCACCGAGCGCGAGTTCGGCAAGCGGATGACCCGCAAGGCGCGGGCACTCGGCATGTCCGCCACCACCTTTCGCAACGCATCCGGCCTGCCGCACAGCAAGCAGCGCACGACAGCCCGTGACATGGCACGCCTCGCCATCGCCATGCGCCGGGACTTTCCGCAATATTTCGGGTTCTTCTCGACCAAGTCCTTTCGCTGGCGCGGCAAGCGGTTCGGCAACCACAACAAGCTGCTGTCGAACTACACCGGCACCGACGGCATCAAGACAGGCTACATCGACGCCTCGGGGTTCAATCTCGTGGCAACGGTGGAGCGCAACGGCGTGCGCCTGATCGGCGTGGTGTTCGGCGGCAGGACCGGCAAGACACGCGATGCCCATATGGTGAAAATTCTCGACAAGTCGTTCAAACGGGTGAAACCCGGCGATATCCGCACGCAGCTTGCCGCGGCCAGCAGCAACGCTGTCAGGGCGCTTCCAAAGACCTTGCCGCGGTCGCTTCCCGTGCCGCCACCCGCTCCTGACACATTGCCTGTGGCCCCGCCGCCAAGGCGGGCCAGCACCGGAAGCATTGATCTCGCGCTGGCGGGGGAGTCGGGTTATCTCGACGGCAGGCCACCGACACCGAATCTCAGAAGGGATGAGGGCCCAAGCAAATGGAGCGTTCAGGTCGGCAGCTTCGCCAAGCGCGCCAACGCCCACAAGGCAGCGGCGCAGGCAAGGCGCGCCGCAGTTCAGGTTCTGGGGTCGACCCCGGCGCGCCTGACGATGGTGACGCGCGGCAACATCCCGCTTTGGCGGGTGCGGTTCCACAATCTCGACGAGACCGAGGCACGGTCAGCCTGCGCCGTGCTGTTCGCCAAGGGACGTCCTTGCGTCGCCATTGAAGAATCGGCAAGGCGCGCCGGCTAGACCAGCTCGTTCAGACCGGCGCGTTCAAAGCCCTCACCCGTTGTCCAGGTCGGTGATCTCGCTGCCGACAGGGCCCCAGGCGGGGTGCGAGCTGCGAAATATCTGTCCGGCAACACTCAGCATCTCGCTTGAATCAAACGCCCCCGGGGCGATGCTGATCAGGGGCCGGTCATCCATGCGATAGAACATCTGTGATCCGCATTCGCTGCAGAAGCCGCGCTCGGCCCAGTCCGAGCTGCGGTACCAGCGCGGGCGCGCCTCGGTCAGCCAGTCGAGGTTTTCGGCACGGGCGGCGCTCGCGCCCCAGCTTGTTCCGCTGATTTTCAGGCAGTCGCTGCAATGGCACATCAGGATCTGGCGGAGCGGGCCCTGCACGCGAAAGCGTATGGCACCGCAATGGCAGCCGCCGTCAAAACTCCTGCCCTCGGTCTCGGCAATCGGTTGTTCCATCTCCGGCCCTCCTTCGGTGATCGGGGAATCTTTAGCCCGATAAACCGCGCAGTCAAAGCATCACCTGAAATCACGGCTGCGCATACGGGTGCCGCGCTGGTTGCGGGCGGCATCCTCGTCCAGATAGCGCAGATAACCGTTCAGGTTGAACAGCTGGTCGGCAATGAAATGGAGCACCGCCTTTTCACGCTGGATGCGGCCGACGACGCCGAGGATCTGGGAACGCAGCATCGCGTCGCGATAGGTCTCGGTCAGCTTCGGCCAGATGATCACATTCAGCGAGTGCAACCCGTCCTCGAGCGTCAGGAACACGGTTCCCTTGGCGGTGCCCGGGCGCTGGCGCATCGTCACCAGCCCGGCAAGCCGCAGGCGCTGGCCGTCACGCGCCTCATGCGCCACCGCGCAGGTCTGCCAGCCATCCTTTGCCAGCGGGCGTGACAGCAGCCGCACGGGGTGGTCCTTCAGCGACAGGCCGAGGCTGCGATAATCGGCCGCCACCTCCTCTCCGGCATGCGCCTGCGGCAGGGTCACGGCAGGCTCTTCACCGGCAAGGTCGTGATGCCGCCGGGTGGCATGGGCAAACAGCGGAAGCTCCTGCCAGCGCTGGCCGGCAAGCGCCCGCACCTCCCACAGCGCCTGGCGGCGGTTCAGCCCGAGGCTGGCGAACCCGTCGGCATTGGCAATGGCCTCCAGCGATCTTGCCGAGACGTCGGCCCGCCGCATGATGTCGGCAAGGGACGACCAGGGCGTGCCGCGTCCACTCGGCCCGCGGCTGGCGGCGATACGTTCACCCTCGCCGGCGGCAAGTCCCTTGACCAGCCGCAACCCCAGCCGCAACGCATGCAGCCCGTCGCGATTGGCCGGGTCCGGCTCCAGCGTGCTGTCCCAGCCGGAATGGCTGACATCGGCCGGACGCACGGCGATGCCGCTGCGGCGCGCCTCGGCGACGAGCTGCGAGGGGGAATAGAACCCCATCGGCTGGGCGTTCAGCAGCGCGCAGATAAAGACATCGGGATAATGCCGCTTGATCCAGGCCGAGACATAGACAAGCAGCGCGAAGCTCGCCGCATGCGATTCCGGAAAACCGTAGGTGCCGAACCCCTCGATCTGCCGGAAACAGCGCTCGGCGAATTCCGGCTCATAGCCACGCGCGATCATGCCGCTGATCATCTTGTCGTGGAATTTGGCGACATCGCCATGTTTCTTGAAGGTGGCCATGGCGCGGCGCAGCTGGTCGGCCTCGCTTCCGGTGAAGCCGGCGCCGACAATGGCGATCTGCATCGCCTGCTCCTGGAACAGCGGCACGCCAAGGGTGCGTTCGAGAACGCCGCGAAGCGCGTCCGACGGGTAGGTGACCTTTTCGAGCCCGGCGCGGCGGCGAAGATAGGGATGCACCATGTCGCCCTGGATCGGCCCCGGGCGGACAATCGCCACCTGCAC
>WTIL01000059.1 GCA_011522725.1 Rhodospirillaceae bacterium | reverse complement strand
GAAAAGGGTGATGAAATTCTCGATATGGCGCGGCAGGCCCAGCGCCTCGAACCGCAGGCCGAGGGCGGTAACGGCCTCGAAGGCCCAGCGGATATCATCCCGCAGCATCCAGCTGTCGTCGGGAATATCCTGGATCATCGGCCTGACACCCCTGAACTTTGGATGCGCTGCAAATCGTTCGAGGTGCCGCTCATGCGCCGGATTTTCAAAATCCACCCAGCCGGTGACGGCGGCGACATACGGCGTGGCGTCGGCGATGCCCAGCATATACTCGCTTTCCTCGATGCTCGGCGCCGCCTGCACCAGAACCGTATGGGTGATTCCGGCAGCCGCCAGAAGCGGCGCGAGATCGGCAGGGCCATAGGCGCGGAACAGCGTTGCGTTATCTTCCGGCATCCATCCGTAGTCGCCACGTGCCGGGTGCCAGAAATGATGATGTGCGTCGATCTTCATGATCCTGCCTCCGGCATGGTGTAACGACCCGGGTGGCGCGCAGATTCCGGCAAGTTTCAGGCATCAACCTACTTGCCGTTGCTCACCGCCACGATGCATCATAGGGGGACAGGAGGCCGCATCACAAGACGGCCCGCAACAGAAGGCCCGAAGGGTAGAGTTGATGATTTCAATTGGTGGCGAGAACCTGATAGACCTTGTGTCCGGCGCGGCCGCGGCCAACGGCCTGCCGCAATATGTCGCCAATCCGGGCGGCTCGCCATTCAATGTCGCCATGGCATCCGGACGCCAGGGCCAGAAGGTGGCCTATCTGACGCCGGTGTCGGAAGACGCGCTCGGTGCGCTTCTCGCCGAACGTCTGGTGGAAAGCAAGGTCACGCTCGCCGCCGGCCGGGTGCCCCATCCGACATCGCTTGCGGTCGTTTCAATCACCGACGGCATTCCCTCATATGCCTTCCACCGCAACGGCACCGCCGAACGGCAGGTCACGAAGCAGGCTCTTCACAATGACATGCCGGCCGAAACAAAGCTGTTCCATGTCGGATCCCTCGGCCTCATCGACGGTGACGACGCCGATGCATGGGAAGCGTTCTTTGCCGATTGCCGCAGTCGCGGAATCATGACCTCGCTCGACCCAAATGTGCGGCCCGGCCTGATTGCCGATCGCGACGGCTACATCGCGCGCCTGCGACGGATGATGCGCCATGTCGATATTTTCAAGCTCAGCGACGAGGACCTGGCCTGGCTGTATCCCGACCGGCCGCTGGAGACCGCGCTGGCCGACTGCCGGGCGGACTGCGATGCGGTGCTGTTTATCCTCACTCTGGGTGCCGACGGCTCGCGTGTGTTTCTCGGTGATCTCGAGATGACGGCGGCCGCGCCGAAGCTCGAAGACCTTGCCGATACGGTGGGCGCCGGTGACACCTATATGGCCAGTATCCTGTGCTGGGTCCTGGAACATGATCTGGCGACGCGCGACGCGCTTGGCGCGGTCGGCGAGGATACGCTGACCAATGCGACGCGCCGCGCTGCCGAGGCCGCCGCCATCAACTGCCGGCGATCCGGGTGCAACCCGCCATGGCGGGATGAGCTCACCAACCTCTAGCCCTGTTTTCGAATGTAGGAGTCATCAGTTTTGCCGAAGCAGCTTCCGATCGATCCGGGCCAGACCTACAGCGCTGACAAGGTGCGCTTCACTGACATTCCGGTTCACGCCTACAAGGGTGATCTCGCGGCCGAGATCGCGCGGTGGGGCAAGGACGGGCTGCGCGCCGCCCTGCGGCATATGCTTGTGGTCCGCGAGTTCGAGAGCATGCTTCACGCCTTCAAGTCGACAGGCGCCTATCGCGGCATCGAATATGTCTATAAAGGGCCGGCGCACCTATCCGTCGGGCAGGAGGCCGCCGCCGTCGGCAGTGCCATGGCCCTCGGGCCCGCAGACCAGATTTTCGGCTCGCACCGCAGCCATGGAGAGATCATCGCCAAGGGGCTGGGGGCAGTGGGCGCGATGACGCCCGGCGAGGTCGCATCCATCGTCGAATCCCACAGCGACGGCCGGCTTCTCGAGCTGGTGACGCGCCATGTCGGCGAGGCCGGCGGTGATCCGGCCGAGGCATTTCTGCTGACCGGTGTGCTTGCTGAGATCTTCATGCGTGATGCCGGGTTCAATCGCGGCATGGGTGGCTCGATGCACGCCTTTTTCACGCCCTTTGGCGCCTATCCGAACAATGCCATTGTCGGCGGCTCCGCCGGGATCGCGGTGGGGGCGGCGCTACGGGCGCAGCTGACACGATCCGACAGCATCTGTGTGGCCAACCTTGGTGATGGCAGCACCGGATGCGGGCTGATCTGGGAATCGATGAATTTTGCCGGCATGGGCCAGTTCCGGAACCTGTGGCAGCCGCCTTTCGACAGAAACCCGCCGGTGCTGTTCTGCTTCACCAACAATTTCTACGCCATGGGCGGGCAGACGCGCGGCGAGACCATGGCATGGGACAGGCTCTCGCGCATAGGCGCCGGCATGTCGCCGGCCCAGCTCCATGCCGAGACGGTGGACGGTTCGAATCCGCTGGCGGTGGCGGATGCCGTCGCGCGCAAGGCCGAGGTCCTGCGGGCGGGCGAGGGGCCGGCACTTCTTGACATCGAATGCTATCGCTATTCGGGCCATTCGACGACCGACACCAACGCCTACAGGTCGCGGGACGAGATGAAGGCCTGGCAGGCGCATGACCCGATCACGAGATTCCGTGACAGGCTGGTCGATGGCGGCGTGATCACCGCCGGCGAGGCCGACGAGATGGTCGAGGCGGCTGGCGTGCAGATCGAGGCGGTGACAAGGGTTGTGGTGGACCGCCAGCTGGCGCCGGCGGTCGATCTCGAGGCAAGCCCGACCATCATTGGCGACATGACGTTCAATAACGAGGCGATCGAGCTTGGCAGGAGGGCCGGGGACCTGCTGGCGGAACCGGCCGAGACCGGCGCGGTGAAATCGATCATGCGCAAGGCGCGTTCCGGAATCGCCGAGGACGGCAGCCAGCTGTCGCCGATGCGCGCGGTGACACTTCGTGACGCGCTGTCGGAAGCCATTCTGCATCATCTGATCCATGACGAAAGCCTGATCGCCTATGGCGAAGAATGCCGCGACTGGGGCGGCGCCTTCGGCGTGCATCGCGGCTTTGCCGACATCATCCCCTATCACCGGCTGTTCAATTCGCCCATTTCAGAGGCGGCGATCGTATCGACGGCGGTCGGCTATGCGCTTGCCGGCGGGCGGGCGATTGTCGAGCTGATGTATGCCGATTTCATCGGCCGGGCCGGTGACGAGATTTTCAACCAGCTCGCCAAATGGCAGGCGATGTCGGCCGGCGAGCTGCGCCTGCCGGTGGTGCTTCGCGTATCTGTCGGGTCGAAATACGGGGCGCAGCATTCCCAGGACTGGACGTCGCTCGTCACGCATGTGCCCGGACTTCGCGTGATCTATCCGGCGACGCCGCATGATGCCAAGGGGCTGATGGCGACGGCGCTGTCCGGCAATGACCCGACCGTGGTGTTCGAAAGCCAGCGGCTGTACGACCGGGTCGAGACCTTCGAGCCCAACGGTGTGCCAGCAGATTACGCGCCGATCCCCTTTGGCGAGGCCGCTGTCAGGCGCACCGGCGATGATGTGACGATCCTGACCATCGGCCCGTCGCTCTACCCGGCACTCGACGCGGCTGCCGCGCTGGCAGGGCATGATGTCGAAGCGGATGTTATAGATGCCAGGACGCTGGTTCCCTTCGACTATGACACCATAATCGCCTCGGTAAGGCGGACCGGGCGACTGATTATCGTCTCTGAAGCTGTGGAACGTGGCAGTTTCGCCAACACGGTTGCGGCCAATATCACCCGCCTTGCCTTTGCCGACCTGGAGGCGCCGCCGGTTGTGCTTGGCGCGCCGAACTGGATCGCGCCGGGTGCGGATATGGAAGACAAATACGCCCCGCAGGAGCATGATATCTGCGATGCCGTGCTTGGCGAGTTCTTTGCCGACAAGCGGGTCAACCGCCGCGGTGTTCGCAACTGGGATATCGCCGGAATGGCAAAACGCGGGCTCTGACGACTTCAAACCGGGCCTGCGCTGAACAGGTTCAAACCAAAGGAAGTACATCATGGCAACGGAAATTCTGGTACCGCAGCTTGGCAACGAGGTCACCGAGGCAGAGGTCACTGAATGGGCGGCGAATGTCGGCGACAGTGTGAGCGCCGGCGAGATCATTGTCGTGATCTCGACGACCAAGGCGGCACTGGAAATCGAGGCGCCTTGTGACGGCAGGCTGTCCGAAATCCGCATCGGTGAGGGGGAGCTGACCGAGGTTGGTGCCGTTCTTGGCGTGATCGAATGAGTGATGCCGCGCTGCACCGGCTTGGCGGCGAGGGGCCGGATGTCCTGCTAATTCATGGTTTTGGCGCTGATCGCTTGTCCTGGCTGGCGCTGGCCCCCCAGCTCTTCCCCTTCGCAACGGTATGGGCGTGCGAATTTGGCGGCCATGGTGTGGCCGGCAATGATGTAGGCAAAGGAACGCTCACTGATCTTGCCGCGGCGCTTGAGGCTGAGATCGCCGGCAGGCTGGCAAAGCCGCTTGTCGTCGGTCATTCGCTGGGCGGTGCGGTTGGCCTTGTTTTGGCGGCGCGCGGCACGGTGAATCCGACGGGCCTGTTGCTTCTGGCGCCGGTCGGCATTGGTGACGATCTCGACAATGCCTTCATCGACCAGCTTCCCGAACTTGTCGATGGTGAAGCGGCATTGGCGCTTCTGCAGCAGCTTGTTGTGCGGAAGGTGCTGATCACGCGCCGCATGGCGGATGCCTTCGTCGAGACGCTAGCAGATGAAACGCGCCGTGCCGCGCTTCGTACTATTGCCGCCAGTTTGAAATCAGATGCCGTGCCACTGCTCTTTCCGCCTGCATGTCC
>WTIL01000013.1:48883-63120 GCA_011522725.1 Rhodospirillaceae bacterium | reverse complement strand
GTTTGCGGCAGCTCTTCCTCTGCCTGTTCGCCCGCCCCGGTCTGCGCAACGCCTGCCACTTCGCCTGTATCTTCTGCCGTGGCCGCCGGTATGGCCGGCGCTGTTTCGGGCTCTGCAGGATCGGCCCGGCCTGTGTCCGCGGTTTCGGCTGCCGCGTCATCCTGTTCGGCCGCAGTATCAGCAACCGCGTCCGTCTCCTCGATCGCGGTTTCCGGCTCGGCTTCCGATACAATTTCGGGAACGCCCGCCCCGTCGCCGGTGTCGGAACCGGTCTCGGCAACCGTTGTTTCGGCCACTGCTGTTTCCGCTGCGGGCGTTTCCGCTTGAACGGCAGGCGGTGGCGTGATGTTCGAAACAACCGGCTGCACCTCGCAACCTGCAAGGGCCAGGGCAAGAAAGGCGAGCGCCGGGATCGGAAGACTAGACCGCATGGAAAGGCCGGAACAGGGACGGGAACGGGTGCGTGCCGGAACCTTAGACCAGCCGGACAGGCAAGTGCAAACCACTTGTCGACCTGCCTGCGCAATTGGCTGACAATCTCAGCCACCGCTTGCTCTCGGGCCGTCTTTTCTCTAAACCGGCCTGCGCGATTTCCTGTTTCCTGCCCCCGAGGCCCAGATGCCACTTTCTCTTGATGTCCTGACCGTCGGCAACGCCATTGTCGATATTTTCGCCCGCTGTGACGACGCCTTCCTTGCCGACCGCGATATCGGCAAGGGGATGATGAACCTTGTCGACGCCGACCGGTCGGCGTCGCTTTATGCCGACATCGCCGATGCGCGCGAGATTTCGGGCGGGTCTGCCGCCAACACGGCGGTCGGCATTGTGGCCCTTGGCGGCAAGGCCGGGTTCGCCGGGCGGGTCCATGACGATCTGCTGGGCCATTCCTTCATTCGCGACATCGCCGCTGCCGGGGTTCATTTCGGTGCCCCGCCGCAACAGGACGGCTCGCCGACCGCCTCGTCGATCATTCTGGTGACGCCGGACGCGTCGCGGTCGATGAACACCTATCTCGGCGCCTGTATTGAATTTCAGCCCGATGATATCCGCGAGGATGAGGTCGCTGCCTCCAAGGTGATCTATCTCGAGGGCTATCTGTTTGACGCGCCGGCCGGGCCCGACATCTTCGCGCATGCGGCGGCGCTTGCCGCCCGCCATGATGTTCAGGTGTCGCTGTCCCTCTCCGACCCCTGGTGCGCAGAACGGCACCGCGAGGCGCTCGGGCGGTTTGTCCGTGACCATGTCGACATCCTGTTCGCCAATGAGGACGAGGCGGCGAGCCTGTGCGACAGCGACATCGCCAGCGCCACGGAAACGCTTTGCGGACAGGTCGGCGAAGCCGTGATCACTCGCGGTGAAAATGGCGCCTTTGTCGGCAGCGGGGACATCCGGCACGAATGCGCGGCCCAGCCTTTTGGCGGGGTCGAGGACACGACGGGTGCAGGCGACCTGTTCGCCGCCGGCTATCTCTTTGGCCGCACCAACGGCCGCGACCCGCTGGCATCCGGCCTGATCGCCAGCCTTGCCGCAGGCGAAGTGATCTCGCATATCGGTGCGCGCCCGCAGGCGGATGTCGCGGCGATGATCGCGGCCGAAAAGCTCTAGAGGAATTTTGCTGGCGGCCGGCCAAGCCCGATGGCCTGTCAGCGAAGCGCCTCGTAGGCTGCCAGCGCGGCCGCCTGGACGAGATCGTTGACCGACGCGCCCATCTGCACCACCTGAAACGGTTTTTCCGCCCCCAGCATGATCGGACCGATCACCGACCCTTCGGTCAGGTTCTGGATCAGTTCGAACGCGATGTTTGCCGAATGCAGGCCCGGCATCACCAGGATGTTGGCCGGACCGGACAGCCTGCAAAACGGATAGCGCGATTTCATCAGCTCGTAATCAAGCGCCACATCGGCCGACATCTCGCCGTCATATTCGAAGTCCGGCTTGCGCTTGTCGAGAATCTCGATGGCGCGGCGGGCTTCCGCCGTAATGTCTGATTGCGGGCTTCCGAAATTGGTGAATGACAGGATGGCCACGCGTGGTGTGTGGCCCATCTGCCGCGCCTTGCCGGCTATGGCCTCGGCGATATCGGCAATCTGTTCGCCGTTCGGGCGCTCATGCACCGACACATCTCCGATGAAGACGGTTCTTCCACGCGACACGATCATTGAGGTGGCGAGAAAATCCTTGCCCTTGCGCGGCGAGATCACGCGCGTGACCTGATCAAAGCTCGGCTGGAACGACCTGGTCACGCCGGTGACCATGGCATCGGCATGCCCCTTGAGAACCATGCAGGCGCCGAACACGTTCCGGTCCAGATTGACCATGCGCTGGCAGTCCCGGCGAAGCGCGCCCTCGCGCTGCAGCTTCTTGTAGAGGAAGTCGATATATTGCTCGTTATGGTCCGAGACCTTGGCATTGGTCACCGGAATGTCCTCGGCGCCTTCCAGCCCCAGCTTCTCGATCGTCTCGCGGATGCGGTGCTCGCGGCCGACGAGAATCGGCTCGCCATAGCCCGCGTTGCGGAACGCCATCGCCGCGCGGATGACTTTCTCTTCCTCGCCCTCGGCAAAGACCACGCGTTTGCGGTTGGCGCTGATGCGGTCGAAAATCACCTGCAGGGTCGATGCCGTCGGGTCGAGACGGGCCGACAGGTCCCGCCTGTATCGCTCCAGATCCTCGATCGGCTTGCGGGCAACGCCGCTGTCCATCGCCGCGGCGGCAACCGCGGATGACACGGCCGAGATCAGCCGCGGGTCGAACGGCGCCGGAATGATGTAGTCCTCGCCATATTGCAGCACTTGCCCGCCATAGGCTTCGGCGACGGCGTCCGGCACGTCCTCGCGGGCCAGCATGGCGATGGCTTCGGCGGCCGCGATCTTCATTTCCTCGTTGATCTTGCTGGCACGCACATCAAGCGCGCCGCGGAAGATATAGGGGAAGCCCAGGACATTGTTCACCTGGTTCGGATAGTCCGAACGGCCGGTGGCGATGATCGCGTCGGGACGGACTTTCTTGGCATCTTCCGGCATGATTTCCGGCACCGGGTTGGCCATGGCGAAGATGATCGGTCGCTCTGCCATGGTTTCCACCATTTTCGGCGTTACCGCACCGGCAACCGACAGGCCGAGAAAGACGTCCGCACCGACAAGCGCGTCCTCCAGCGTGCGGGCATCCGTCTTGACCGCATGCGCCGACTTCCACTGGTTCATCGATGCCTCGCGGCCCTGATAGATCACGCCGGAACGGTCGACGAGAATGATGTTCTCATGCGGCACGCCCATGCTTTTGAAAAGCTCCACGCAGGCGATGGAGGCGGCGCCGGCGCCGTTCGACACCACCCTGATGTCCGAAATGTCGCGTCCGGTCAGGTGAAGCGCATTGATCAGGCCTGCCGCCGCGATGATGGCGGTGCCGTGCTGGTCGTCATGGAAGACCGGAATCTCGAGGCGCTCGCGAAGCTGCTGCTCGATGATGAAACATTCCGGCGACTTGATATCCTCGAGATTGATGCCGCCGAAGCTCGGCGCAAGCATGGCCACGGCCTCGACGAATTTCTCGGTGTCCTTCGTATCGACCTCGAGATCGAGCCCGTCGATATCGGCGAACTTCTTGAACAGGACGGCCTTGCCCTCCATCACCGGCTTCGACGCGGCGGCGCCGATATCGCCAAGGCCGAGAACGGCCGTGCCGTTCGAGATCACCGCGATCACATTCCCCTTGGCCGTGTAGTCATAGGCCGTATCGGGGTCCGCCTCGATGGCAAGGCAGGGCGCCGCGACCCCCGGGGAATAGGCCAGCGACAGGTCGTGCTGGCTCATCAGAGGCTTGGTTGCTGTGATTTCCAGCTTGCCCGGGCGGCCATTGGCGTGGAATGCCAGGGCTTCCTGGTCAAGCTTTGACTTTTTTTGGCTCATGACACCGGTTATTTTTCTGTTCAGTTGTCCGCGTTCAGCGGCGATAAGGTAGGAAGCGATCCCGACCTGAGGTCAGGATAGCGGATTCTTGCCCCACCGAAACCCCTATCTGCTATATCTGAGGCGGGTGAATCAGGGAACGCAAATGACGCCGCCATTATCAGCATCTGGCACCGCGAAAGTAAAGTCGCCGACACCGATGATCGCGCAATACCTCTCGGTCAAAGAGGCGCACCCTGATGCGCTGCTTTTCTACCGGATGGGCGATTTCTACGAGATGTTCTTCGAGGATGCCGAAACCGGTGCGGCGGCGCTTGGCATCACCCTGACAAAGCGCGGCAAGAGTGACGGCGGCGACATCCCGATGTGCGGGGTGCCGGTGCATTCCGTGGACGGATATCTCTCGCGGCTGATCGCCGCCGGGCACCGGGTCGCCATCTGTGAGCAGGTCGAGGACCCGGAAACGCAGAAACAGCGCGGGGGCAAGGGACCGCTGCGCCGCGAGGTCATCCGCATCCTGACCCCCGGCACCCTGACCGAAGACGATCTTCTGCCACCAAGGGATCACAATTACCTTGCCGCCCTCGGCCGGTCGGGCACGGCGACGGCGCTTGCCTGGGCCGACATGTCGACAGGTGATTTCGCCGTTCAGGAGATCGCGCCGGAGCGGCTCGAGAGCCTTCTCGCCATGCTGATGCCGGCCGAGCTGGTCGTGCCGTTCGATGCCGATGTTCCGGAGGGGATCGGGGGGCTCGGCCTCCTGCTGACCGAACAGGCGCCCTCGCTGTTTGATTCCGCGGCCGGGCAGCGCGCGCTGTGCGGCTATTACGGGGTTGCCAGCCTCGACGGTTTCGGCCAGTTCAGCCGCGCCATGCTGGCGGCCGCCGGCGCCCTGCTCGGCTATATCGACCTGACGCAGAAGGGCAACATGCCGCGCATGCGCCCGCTCCAGGCTGTTGCCGGGTCCGGCTATATGGAAATCGACCAGGCCACCCGGCGCTCGCTTGAACTCAGCCGCACCCTGTCCGGCGAGACCCGTGGCAGCCTGCTGGCGGCGATCGACATGACGGTGACGGCGGCCGGTGGCCGTCTTCTCGCCGCGCGGATCAGCGCGCCGCTGTCGGACCCGGGGCTGATCAACGGCCGGCTGGACCTGGTGTCCTGGTATCTGGGAAGGCCGGATCTGTGTGACGATCTGCGGGCCATGCTCAAGGGGCTTCCCGATATCGATCGCGCACTGTCTCGACTGTCGATGGGGCATGGCGGGCCGCGCGACCTGCTGGCGCTGGCACAGGCGCTTCGCACCGCTTCGGACCTGGTCGGGACCGCCACGGGCGATGTCGGCATTGACGGGCCCGTCGAGCTTGACGGCCTGCACGCCGCGGTGATGGCGCCGACCCCGCTGGCAGCAGAGCTGGCGCCGGCGCTGGCCGATGATCCGCCGCTGCTGGCACGGGACGGCGGGTTTGTACGCAGCGGCTTTGATGCCGCGCTGGACGAGCTGCGCGGGCTGCGTGACGAAAGCCGGCGGCTGATCGCGGCCCTCCAGCAGCGTTATTGCGAGGCGACCGGCATTTCCTCGCTCAAGGTCAAGCACAACAATGTCCTCGGCTATCATGTCGATGTGCGCAACACGCATGCTGAAAAGCTGATGCAGGACGAACAATTCATCCACCGCCAGACAACGGCGCAGACTGTGCGGTTCACCACGACCGAGCTTGCCGAACTCGAACGCGACCTGTCGACGGCCGCCGACCGGGCCCTCGCCCGCGAGCTGGAGATTTTCGACGGTCTGCGCGCATCGGTCCTGCAGGCGGCCGACAGGTTGTCGGCTGCGGCGCGGGCTCTGGCCGCCATCGATGTGGCGCTGGCGTCGGCGGCGCTGGCGGCGCGGCGGCAATTCTGCCGGCCCGAGGTCCGCGACGATCGCAGTTTCGAGATCACCCGTGGCCGCCATGCCGTGATCGAGACCATGCTCGCCGCCGGCGAGAGCTTCATTCCGAATGACTGCCATCTCGGCGAAGCGGGCGACATCTGGCTTGTCACCGGTCCGAACATGGCCGGCAAATCGACTTTTCTGCGTCAGAACGCCCATATTGCCGTGATGGCACAGGCCGGGCTTTTCGTTCCTGCGGAAACCGCCGTCATCGGCGTGATCGACAGGCTGTTCAGCCGTGTCGGCGCGGCCGACGACCTGGCGCGCGGGCGTTCCACCTTCATGGTCGAGATGGTCGAGACGGCCGCGATCCTGAACCGCGCCACCGAGAAATCCTTTGTGATCCTCGACGAGATCGGCCGCGGCACGGCGACCTATGACGGGCTGGCGATCGCCTGGGCCACGCTCGAGCATCTGCATGCGGTGAATGGCTGCCGCACCCTGTTCGCCACCCATTATCACGAACTCACCGCGCTTCGCGAAGATCTGGACAGGCTGTCCTGCCACTCGATGAAAGTGCGGGAATGGGAAGGCGAGATCATCTTCCTGCACCAGGTCATCGACGGCGCGGCGGACCGCTCCTACGGCGTGCATGTGGCGCGGCTTGCCGGTCTGCCGGCTCCGGTGATCGCGCGCGCGCAGACCCTGCTGGCAGAAATGGAATCGGGCGGCCACGGCGTGATCGATGCCGGACGGCTCGCCGCCGACCTGCCGCTGTTCGACCGCAACCTTCAGCTGCCGCCGGCCACCACCGCCCCGCAGGAGGATGACAGGCTTCGCGACAGGCTTGGCGAGATCAATCCCGACATGCTGGCCCCGCGTGACGCGCTGGAACTTCTTTACGAGCTTCGCGAGCTGCTGGACCCGGCCCCAACCGATTCCGTCCCGGGGGACAACGAATGACAGGGCGGCCTTCCAGCCCGGACAGCGCCGGCCAGATCATGAGGTGGCGGCAATGGGTCCAGCCGCTTCAGACGGCGCGGGACGGCGAGCTGCCGATACCGCAGGACCGGCTGTCTGCCCTGCATCGGCTCGCCGGTGACGAAAATGACAAGGCGTTCCGTGCCGCCCTCCTCGCGGCGGCAAAGGATATCCACAGCACGCTGAAAGACGACCTTGCCGCCGAATTCGAACAGGGGCGCGACGGGGCTGTCTATGTGGGCCGGCATTCGCTGGGAATGGACCAGCTTCTGGAAGCGCTTCTTTCCGTCATCATGGCGCGGCATGGCGATGCCGGACTTGCGCTTGTCGCGGTGGGAGGCTACGGCCGCGGCGAGCTGGCACCATTGTCGGACATCGATCTTCTCGTGCTGACCGCGGCGGAAAGCGACCCCGCCGCCGACGTGATTGTCGAGCAGCTCCTCTATCTTATCTGGGACCTGGGTCTCAAGGTGGGACATGCGAAACGCACCGTGACCGACACCATCCGGTCCTCGCGCGAGGACCACACCATCCTGACCGGCCTGATCGAGATGCGCTTTATCGGCGGTGACGCGGCGCTCTACAGGAAGCTCGAGACGGCCTTCCAGAAAGAGCTGGGCCGGATCAGGCCCGGTGACTTCGCCGAGATCAAGCTCGCCGAACGCGATGCCCGTCACCAGAAGCACGGCGCCACACGCTATATGGTCGAGCCGAACGTCAAGGAAGGAAAGGGCGGCCTTCGCGACCTTCACACCCTGTTCTGGATCGCCAAGCTGGCCTACCGCGCCGACAGCATCATCGACATCGTCGACAAGGGCGTTCTTCGCGAAACCGAGGCACGCCGCTTTGCTGCCGCGCAGCGTTTTCTCTGGACGGTGCGGTGCCACCTCCACCTTCTTGCCGGCAGGCCGGAGGAGCGGCTGGATTTCGATGCGCAGATGTCGATCGCGCCGCGCATGGGCTTTGCCGCGCGCGGGGGCATGCGCGACGTCGAGCGTTTTATGAAACGCTATCATCTCGCGGCACGTGACGTCGGCAGCCTGACACGGATCATCTGCGCGGCGATGGAAACCGATTTTCGCAAGCGCCGCATATCCCTTGCCGAGGATTTCCGGCCGGGCCAGCATTTCGGTCATTTCACCATCCGCGCCGGCAGGATCAATCTCGACAAGGACCTGATGTTCCGTGACGAGCCCCTGCGCATGCTGCAGATCTTTCATCTGGCGCTCGAGCAGAATGCCGACATTCACCCGCAGGCGCTTCAGCGGATCACCCGCGGCCTTCCCTGGCTGGGAGAAGCGACGAGGCGCGATCCCGAGGCCGCGGCGGAGTTCCTCGGCATACTGACGTCGCGGCGCAATCCCGAACGTGTGCTGCGCCTGATGAACGAGAGCGGCGTTCTCGGCAGGTTCCTGCCCGACTTCGGCAAGATCGTCGCGATGATGCAGTTCGACATGTATCACAGCTACACGGTCGATGAGCACACCATCAAGGTGATCGGCGTGCTGCACGACATCGGGACGGGTGGACTTGCAGAAACAGCGCCGGTGGCGACCAGCGTGATGCCGGAGATCGAATCGCGTCTGGTGCTGTTCGTCGCCGCCCTTCTTCACGACATCGCCAAGGGCCGTGACGGCGACCATTCCGAACTCGGCGCCGAACTCGCACTTGAGCTCTGCCCCATGCTCGGCCTCAGCCAGGAAGAGACCGAGACCGTCAGCTGGCTTGTCAGGCATCATCTGCTGATGAGCAAGACGGCGTTCCGCTACGACCTGAACGACCCGAAGACCATCGACGATTTCGCCGCGATCGTGCAATCGCCGGAACGGCTGAAATTGCTCCTGGTGCTGACCGTCGCCGATATCAGGGGCGTCGGGCCGACCATCTGGAACGGATGGAAGGCAGCGCTGATGCGCGATCTCTACTATCAGACAGACGCCGTCCTGCGCGGTGCGGATGCCGCCGTCATCGCCGCCGGAAACGCCGAGGTCGCGCGCGAGGCCGTTCGCGAGCGTCTCGACGGATGGAGCGACGAGGAGTTCAACGCCTATGCCGCGATGATGCCGCGGCAATACTGGACGGGGTTCGACACCGAATCACAGCTCCGCCATGCCGGGCTCGGCCGCACCTTCCGCTCGATGGACGTGCCGCTTCTCGCCGACTTCCGCCAGGTCGAGGACAAGAATGTCACCGAGCTGACGCTGCTGACCGTCGATGATGCGGGGCTGTTCTCGCGAATTGCCGGGGCGGTGGCCGGCCACGGTATCAACATCGCCGGCGCGCGGATCACGACATGTGCCGACGGCACGGTGCTCGATGTCTTCCAGCTGCAGACGACGTCCAACGAACCGGTCACCGACGAGCGGCTTCTCGGGCGGGTGAAGGCAAGTATCGAGAAAGCCGTCTCCGGCACATTGCGGCCGCAGGCGGCGCTTCGCGAAAGGTGGCAAAGCCTGCCGGAGCGCGTGCGCCATCTCCCCGTGCCGTCACGCGTGATCCTGTCGAACAGGATCAGTTCGACCCATACGGTGATCGAGGTCAATGGCCGCGACATGCCCGGCCTCCTGCACCGGCTGACAAGGACACTTGCCGAGCTTGGCCTGCAGATCCAGACAGCGACCGTCTCCACCTATGGCGAACGCGTGGTCGATGTCTTTTATGTGAAGGACCTGTTCGGGCTTCAGGTTCATAACGAGGCGCGCCTGACGACAATCCGCGACCGGTTGCTGGAAGTGTTCGACCAGGTCGGCGAGGCGGCGGAATGAGCGCCCAGCCGCTGGCACGGGCCTTCCGCCAGATCGGGGGGATGACGGCCGTCAGCCGTGTGCTGGGATTTGTCCGTGATGTCGTGTTTGCGGCGCTGCTCGGTGCCGGGCCGGCGGCCGATGCCTTCCTTGTCGCCCTGAAATTGCCGAACATGTTCCGGCGGCTGACCGCCGAAGGGGCCCTGTCCAACGCCTTTGTGCCGGCCTTTGCAAGGGCGCGGCGGGAGGATGGCGAGGCGGCGGCCATGGCCCTTGCCGGCGAGACACAGACGACGCTGACGATGGTCCTTGTCGCCCTTGTCATTCTCGGCGAGATCTTCATGCCGGCCGTCATCGGCCTGCTGGCACCCGGCTTTTCCGACACGCCGGATCGCATGAATGCCGCGATCACACTGGCACGCGTGACCTTTCCCTATCTGCCCATGATTTCGCTTGTCGCTTTCTGGGCGGCCATCGCGAATGCGGAGGGACGCTTCATGACGGCGGCTGCGATGCCTGTCATTTTCAACATCCTGCTTGTTGGCGGCGCCTTGCTGATTCCGGTGGCGAGCGGGTGGCTCGCTGTTGAAAAGGCGATGCCGCTCGCTGCCGCGTTGCTGGTGGCAGGCCTGTTACAGATGGCTGTGATGGCGCGGCTGCTCCGCCGGACCGGTCGTATGCCGGCATGGAGATGGCCACGGTTCGCCGCGCCGGTCCGGGCGATGTGGCGGCAATTTTCCGTCGCCTCTGCCGGCGCGATCGCCCTGCAGGTCAACCTGATTGTCGATCTCGTTCTGGCGTCGCTTCTTCCGGTCGGTGCGATTTCCTGGCTGTATTTCGCCGACCGGGTGGCGCAGCTGCCGCTCGGCATAATAGGTGTGGCGCTGGGCACGGCATTGCTTCCGCGGCTGTCGGCGCAGTTCCGTGAAGACGACCCCGCCGCGGCGCGCGCCTCGCTTGCCGAGGCCATGCGCCTCGCCGCCTTCCTCGTGGTGCCGGCAATGGTCGCGCTGATCGTCATCGCGCCGCAGATCATCAGCGGGCTGTTCGGTTATGGGGCGTTTTCACAAGCCGCCGTCGCCGCAAGCGCCTCGGCCCTCGCGGCTTACGCCATCGGCATGCCGGCGCATATTCTGGTCAAGATATTGCAGCCTGCCTTTTACGCCACCGGCCGGGGCGGGTTTGTGCTCGGCGTATCGATCGCGACGGTTGTTGCCAATGTCAGCCTGTCGATCACATTGATGCCCGTTCTGGGTCATGTCGGCCTTGCGCTTGCCACCTCGCTGTCCGGCCTGCTCGCCGCGACGGCACTCGCCGCGGCACTGGCGCGACGCGGACATCTGCGCCTGCCGCCGCCGATCGAGACAATGCGGACAGTGGGCTGCTGTCTGGTGATGGCTGCGGTTCTCTTCGGCATTGGCAGGCTGTTGCCGGCACTTCCGCCGGCCGTCGAGCTTGGCATTCTCGTCATCGGCGGCGGCGGTGCCTATCTGGTCGCAGCCGCCGCCCTCGGCGCTGTCCCGCGCCAGCTTTTCCGGCACTAGCCGTCCTCCGGCGGTGACGGGCAACCTGCCTCGTGGCCGGTCCCGGACTTGACCGCCGCCACGCCAGCCATCATAACGCAGGCGACAGAGCGGCAACGCTGCAAGCGACAACGACAGGACCGACAACGGGACGCGACCATGACAAGCCTTCTTCCCATGCCGGAAAAGCGGATCTTCTCGGGCATCCAGCCGACAGGCAACCTGCATCTCGGCAATTATCTTGGCGCGATCCGGAACTGGGTGACGCTGCAGGATGATTTCGAATCCATCTACTGCGTCGTCGACCTGCACGCCATCACCGTGGCGCAGGACCCGCAGCAACTCCGCCAGAGCACCCGCGAGGTGGCGGCGAGCCTGATTGCCGCCGGCATTTCTCCCGAGCGTTCGGTCCTGTTCAACCAGTCGAGCGTGCCTCAGCATTCGCAACTCGCCTGGGTGTTCAACTGCATTGCGCGTCTCGGCTGGCTCAACCGGATGACCCAGTTCAAGGAGAAGGCTGGCAAGAACCGTGAGAACGCGACGGTCGGGCTCTATTCATATCCGACATTGATGGCGGCGGACATTCTCGCCTACCGGGCCACGCACGTGCCGGTCGGCGAGGACCAGAAACAGCATCTCGAGCTGACACGCGATATCGCCCAGGCCTTCAACCAGACCTATGACGTGGAATTCTTCCCGCTGCCCGAGCCGCAGATTTTCGGCAGCGCGACCCGGGTGATGAGCCTTCGTGACGGCAACTCGAAAATGAGCAAGTCGGACGCTTCAGACAACTCGCGCATCAATATGACCGACGGCGCCGACCTGATCGCGCAGAAAATCCGGAAGGCCAAAACGGATCCGGACGCCCTGCCGTCAGAAAGTGCGGGCCTTGAAGGCCGGGCCGAGGCGCAGAATCTCGTCGGCATTTTCGCCGCGCTTGCCGACAGCGACGTGGACAGCGTGCTTGCCGATTTTGGTGGTCGCGGCTTTGGCGAGTTCAAGCCGGCACTTGCCGAACTGGCCGTTGCCAAGCTGGCGCCGATGGGTGATCGCATGCGCGAACTGCTCGCCAATCCGGGTGATATCGATGCCGCGCTTGCCGATGGTGCGCTGCGGGCTGAGGAAATTGCCGCGCCGATTATCGATCAGGTGAATGATATTGTCGGATTTCTCGGAGCAGGGGCAAAGTCGGGTTAGGGCCGCCGACCCGGCACAAGCGGCAGCACAGGCGACATTGCCGCAAATTTCCCACATTTCGGCCGCTGAAATGTGCTACTGTTAACACTATATGCACTTAATGACCGGTATGGTCCCGAACAGGGCCGACGATCGGGATTGCGGCGGAGACGCCGGATCAGAAGGGGCAGATCATCATGTTTATCCAGACACAAGACACGCCGAACCCGGCGACCCTCAAGTTCATCCCCGGCGTGCCGGTGATGGAGACCGGCACAGCCGACTATCCCGCAGCGGATAGCGCGACAAATTCGCCGCTGGCGCGCCGCCTGTTCCAGATCGACGGTGTCCGCGGCGTGTTTCTCGGTGGTGATTTCGTCGCGGTCACAAAGGAAGAGGCGCTTGACTGGTTCGCGCTGAAGCCGTCGATCCTTGCCGGTATCATGGAACATTACGCATCGGGCATGCCGGTTGTTGAATCAACCGGCGCGGCTGACGAGGATGACGGCGAGGAGGATGACGACATCGTCCGCCAGATCAAGCAACTCCTCGACACCCGGGTTCGCCCTGCCGTTGCCATGGATGGCGGCGATATCGTGTTCCAGGGATTTGACGACGGCGTCGTCACACTGCAGATGCGCGGTGCCTGCCAGGGATGCCCCAGCTCGACTGCCACGCTCAAGATGGGCATCGAGAACATGCTCCGCCATTATATCCCCGATGTGCGCGAGGTTCGCGCGGCGGATTTCTAGAGCGCTGCCTCTATCAAGTTTTTTACTGCCCGTCATCCGGCGGGCCATCATCCAGCGGGACAGTTGTGATTCAGCAAACCGGAATTACACTTAACAACAGCCACCTTCTTCGCGCAGCCATGGCCTTTGCGGTCATCGGCGTGATCGGCCCCGGCCTGTTTCAGCTGAAGCCGCCGCAATGGCTTGGCAGCAACGCGCCTGAGCAGTCTGTCGAGGTGCTGTCGCCGCCTGCCGAGGTGGGCGGCGAGGTTGCTCTGCCGGAAGAGCCGCGGCAGGCGGCGCTGGCGACTGTCACTGTTGTGGTCGAACCGCCGGTGGCCAAGGATGTGGTTCCGGCGCAATCGGTGAAATTTGTCGAGACGCCTTCGCCAGAGACTTCGGCGACCCAGCCTCTTCGCGGCCCGAATGCCGGCGCTGCCGGCACGCGGCTTGCGGCACTGCAGCAGGGAACCGCGCCAGAGGTTCCGGCGGTCAGGGCCCGGCGCGAGCCTTCCGCACCGGTCAAGCCCGAGGCAAAGCTGCGTCCGGCGAAAGCGCCGGCTGCTCCACCCGCCGCCAGCCCCAAGGTCAGCAAGGCAGCGCCTGTTCCGGTGATTGTCGCGCGGACCCTGACCCGCAAAATCCCCGATTCGCATATCGGCCTTCCGGTCCAGCAGCAGAAAGACAGTTTCGTGTCCATCGTCCTGCCGCTGATCCTCGCCGCCAATGAAGAAATCGGTCAGCGGCGCAGCGCCATCATGCGGGCGGCCGATGCGCAGGATATGGATTCGCTGCAGCGCTGGGCAAAGCTCTACCGCGTGAACACGGACGGCAGATCCATTGAAGAGATCAGGACGAACATCCTGGACCGCGCGGATTTCATTCCCGTTTCGCTGGCGCTCGCCCAGGCGGCGATCGAGTCCGGCTGGGGAACATCGCGTTTCGCAAGGCAGGGCAATGCGCTTTTTGGTCAGTGGGCGTGGCAGGCAAGCCAGGGCATCAAGCCGGCACAGGCCTCAAACAGCCGTGCCGTGGTACGCAGCTTTCCCAATCTCTTCGGCTCGGTGCGGGCCTATATGCACAATCTGAATACACATGCCAGCTACGCGTCGTTCCGCGAGCGCCGCAAGATCATGCGTGGCCGGCCGCGTGCCGACCTCGGGTTCCAGCTGGCCAGCCATCTGGACGGTTATGCCGAAATCGGCACCGCCTACGTGGACAAGCTGCGGACGCTGATCCGCACCAATGATTTCGGCAGGTTCGAAACCGCGAAACTACGCTAGCCTGTTACTTCGCCA
>WTIL01000013.1:39000-48783 GCA_011522725.1 Rhodospirillaceae bacterium | reverse complement strand
CTTCGCCACTCTATTCAGGCAGGAACTGACGTCCGAACCAGCGCCAGCGGCCTTCCGGCCCCGGCATGGTGCAGTTCACCCGCGGACGCTTGCCAACCAGCGGTCCCGGCATCCTGATTTCGGCACGGCGGCCGATGATGGCCACGTCGAGCTTGCCATATTTGCTGTTGAAGCAGCGGAGCTGGCGCTCCTGGTCCATATCCGCGGAAAGCGTGAAACCGTAAAGCGGCGGGTTCGTCGTCAGAACAACATCTTCAGGCACGATCTGGTTCACCTTCAGTGGCAGGCCGTTGATGGCGGTTTCCAGACGGTTGCGATCGCCATATTGCTCGTTCAGGGCGAATCGCGGCAGTTCGAAAAACCCGTTATACCCGTGGGCGACGCCCGAATTCTGGCCGAAGGCCGCTTCGAACCCCGTGTCCCTGACCAGTTCCAGAACGGCACGGTTATATTCGCCGTAAGGATAGGCGAACAGCGTTGGCCTAAGGCCCAGCTCGGCAAGAAACCGCTCGTTCGACACCTCCAGTTCCCGGCGGCTGTCCTCGATCGGGATCTGGTGCATATGCGGATGTGTCTGGGTCTGGCTGCCGACACCGAACCCGGCCGCCTGCCATTCACGAATCTGGTCCCAGTCCATATAGCCGGGAAGGTTCCTGTCCACGGGACGTGTGGCAATGAACAGGGTCGCGGTGAAGCCCCGCTCCTTCAGACGCGGAAACGCTTCCTCGAAAACCGAGAGATAGGCGTCGTCGATGGTGATGGCGACCGAACGGTCGGGAAGCGGCTTGCCGGCCTGCAGATGCTCCACCACTTCATCGAGCGGCATTACGTTATACGGGCCGGACGCGAGGATCTCGAGATGCTCCTCGAACTGTTCGAGCGTCACATTCGTGCTCGGATACCTGTCCTCGCCAAACCTGTGATACATCAGGATGGTGGCATAGTCGGCGGCGAGGCTGCGCGCCGCATGTCCGGCAAGCAGCGCTGCCGTGACAAGGCCCAGAATGGTGGCGCGGCGCCGGAATGGAAACTTGAACATCTGCTTGCCGTTCACAGGTGGATGATGGCGCGATCATACTGTGCTAGGCAAGGACGTGCCAGAGCCAGTTGATGTTCGGGCTGAATTTGAAGGACAGGCAGGCAGGCAGGATGCCGGACAGACGGGACAATTTTGTGATTCTGGCGCTCGAATCAAGTGCCGACCGGGCCTCGGCCGCCGTGGTGCGGACGGGAATGCCGGGCATCCAGCATCTGCATGAGGCTCGCCATGGCCATGCGGCACTCATCAGCGAGCTTGCCCGTGCCGCACTTGCCGAGGCAGGTGTCGTGCCGGATGAGATCACCCATGTCGCCGCCGGACGTGGTCCCGGCTCATTCACGGGTCTCAGGGTCGCACTGGCCGCGGCAAAAGGGTTCTCCCTCGCGACGGGCGCTTCCGGAACGGGCGTCTCCTGTCTTGCGGCGGCGGCTCATGCCGCGTCTCCTCGCGCCGATGGCGGGCATATCATCGCCACCGCGGACACACGGCGCGGCAGCTTTTTTGCGCAGCTGTTCACAGCCGCCGCAGACCCGCTGTCCGGAATCATCGAGATTGATCCCGAGGATCACACACCGCTTGCCGGCGCATGGCACGGCGCGATGGTGATCGGTGCCGGGGCCGGCCCCCTCGCCGAGGCTCTTGACGATGCCGGACTGCGGCCGGATCTGTCGGCACCGCCGATCGATTCGCTGCAGGTTGCGCGCCTTGCAGAGACCCGGATTTCAAATGGCCTCGACCAAGAGCCATTGCTTCCGCTCTATGTCGCGCCGGCCTTTCTGGGACCGTCGAAATCGTGATCACGGTGCCTCTGGAATCCCGGCACCTTTC
Organism: Rhodospirillaceae bacterium; assembly: GCA_011522725.1. GTDB lineage: Bacteria > Pseudomonadota > Alphaproteobacteria > Puniceispirillales > Puniceispirillaceae > UBA8309. The sequence goes on along the minus strand of WTIL01000013.1, from coordinate 46,916 downwards.
CGCCATTGCCGCCATCGAGGCGGAGCAGCTTCCCAATCCGCTCAACCTTCGCAATCTTCAGGAACTGGCATCTCGCCCTGCCTTCCGGGGGTTCGTCGCCGTTCCGGATTCCAGCGCCGACCCGATGGGCTACGTGATTGTTCTCGCTGGCGGGGGGAGCGCCGATATCGTTTCGGTGGCGGTGGCGCCGGAGCTGTTGCGGCGCGGTGTGGCGACACGGCTTCTGCTGTTCGCGCTTGCCGAGCTCGCAGGTGAAGGCGTCGAGGAGATCAGCCTCGAGGTCGCCGTCGACAATGCGCCGGCCCGGGCACTTTATGAACGGCTCGATTTCCGCGAGGTCGGGCGTCGTCCGGGTTATTATCGCCGGGACCGCGAGCTGGTCGATGCTCTTGTCATGCGCCGCACCTTGTAAACGCGCTGCTTTGCCGCCCTGCCGCCAGAGGCGGGTGCTTGACCCGTCCTGCTGTCCGGCCTAGAACAACCGGCGTTATCAACCCCTCCGGGAAGGCTGCGATTGTGACCAAAAAGCTGTTCATCAAGACCTACGGGTGCCAGATGAATGTCTATGATTCCGATCGCATGACAGATGTTCTGGCGCCGCTCGGCTATGCGCCGACATCACAGGCGGACGGGGCGGACATGGTCATCCTCAACACATGCCATATCCGCGAGAAGGCGTCGGAGAAGGTTTTCTCCGAACTCGGCCGTCTCAGGATGATGAAGGAACATGCCCGCGACCAGCAGGGACGCAACGTCACCATCGCTGTTGCAGGCTGCGTCGCCCAGGCAGAGGGCGAGGAAATCACCCGCCGGGCGCCATGGGTCGATATCGTTGTCGGGCCGCAGACTTATCACCGGCTGCCGGAGCTTGTGAGCCGCGCCGATCCGGCCGCCCGCGCTCGCGCCATCGACACCGAATTCCCCGAGGAAATCAAGTTCGACCAGCTGCCCGGCGAGCATGCGCCGCGCGGGCCCGCGGCCTTTCTTTCGGTGCAGGAAGGATGCGACAAGTTCTGTGCCTTCTGCGTGGTGCCTTACACACGCGGCGCGGAATTCTCGCGGCCGGCGCAGGGCGTGATTGAAGAGGCGCGCCGCCTTGTGGCATCCGGCACCTGCGAGCTGACCCTTCTCGGGCAGAATGTGAACGCCTATCACGGTGAAGCGCCGGACGGCGGCAGCTGGAGCCTTGCGCGGCTGATCCGCGAGCTTGCCGAGATCGACGGCCTCCATCGCATCCGCTACACCACGTCCCATCCGCTCGATATGGACGAGGACCTGATCCTGGCGCACCGCGATATACCGGCTTTGATGCCCTATCTTCACCTTCCGGTGCAGTCCGGCTCGAACCATGTCCTCGACGCGATGAACCGCCGGCACGACCGCGACGCCTATTTCAGGATCATCGATCGCCTGCGTGACGTGCGGCCGGACCTCGCCCTGTCGGGGGATTTCATCGTCGGCTTCCCCGGCGAGAGCGACCGGGATTTCGCCGACACGCTGTCGCTCGTGGACAGGGTCGGCTATGCCTCGGCCTATTCCTTCAAATACAGCCCGCGCCCCGGCACCCCGGCAGCCGGCGAGGACCTTCAGGTTCCCGAAGACGTCAAGTCTGACCGGCTCGAGGCGCTGCAGCAGCTGCTGAACGCGCAGCAATATGCGTTCAACCAGTCGACGCTCGGCGCGCGCATGGATGTTCTTGTCGAACGTGCCGGCGGCCGGCCGGGCCAGGTGGCGGGCCGCAGCCCCTATATGCAGGCTGTGAACATGGCGGGCGATGAGTCCCTTGTCGGCCGCATCGTCAGCTGCGAGGTCGCCGAGGCGAAGCAGAACAGCATCGTCGGATCCGTCCTGTGACCGGAGGAATGGCGTGAAGAGTCCGAAACCCACCTCCATTCGCATGGAATTCGAGGATAACGGCACGCTTGCCCTGCTGACCGGCGAGCATAATGCCAATCTCGCGCAGCTGGAGCAGGCGCTCGATGTGTCGCTCGACAGTTTCGGCAACAGCATCACCATCACCGGACCTGCGGCAGAGGCCAAAAAGGCGCAGCGCGCGCTGGAGGATATCTACCGCCGGCTTGGCGAGGAGGGCGCTGACGTGCCGGCCGACAGCTCGCTCATCCGCGACGCGGTGCGCTGGGTGGAGGCGGGCGACGCGGCCCCCTCATCCGGCCAGGGTCTGGAGACCTGGAAAAAGAAAATCATCGCCAAGACACCGGGGCAGACGGCCTATCTGAAACTTCTTCGCAGCAACGAGGTGGTGTTCGGGCTCGGCCCTGCCGGCACCGGCAAGACCTATCTCGCTGTCGCCAAGGCGGTCGAGTCGCTGAAGAAGCGCGAGGTCGAGCGGATCGTGCTGTCGCGTCCGGCGGTCGAGGCTGGTGAACGGCTGGGCTTCCTGCCGGGCGACATGAAGGAAAAGGTCGACCCCTATCTGCGGCCGCTCTATGACGCGCTCTACGACATGATGCCGGCCGACAAGGTCGACAGGATGCTCGTCAGCGGCGAGATCGAGATCGCGCCGCTGGCTTTCATGCGCGGCCGTACGCTGAGCTCGTCCTATGTCATCATCGACGAGGCGCAGAACACGACACCTGTTCAGATGAAGATGGTGCTGACGCGTCTTGGTCAGGATTCGCGCATGGTGATTACCGGCGATCTCAGCCAGATCGACCTCCCGGACGGCCATCCGTCGGGGCTTGCCGACGCCGTGCAGCGGCTGGATGACGTCGAGGGCATCGGCATCATTCACCTGTCGGGAAAGGATGTTGTGCGACATCCGGTCGTCGCGCGAATCCTTGCGGCGTACGAATCCGGCTCCTAGATAGCGCTAGCGACTGGACAGCCACGCCAAAATCAGTCCAAATGACAGCTGGCGAACACGCCGAGAGACCCGCATGCGATGTGCAACAATACCGGCATGAGTGAAATGCCCCTGGAGCCTGACAGTCCGGACGACGACGATCATTACGCGTCGGAAGACTGGTACACCGATGGCGGAAGCCATCTGGAAATGATCATCGACCGGACCATCTGGCCGGCTGATGAAATCGCCGCCGCCGGCGACAGGCTGCGCGCGGCCACCGATGCTACCTGCGACATGTTCGACTTGCCGCCCCTGAATGTTGGCGGGCTGTTCTGCGATGATCGCCGGATCGCCGGCCTGAACGGACGGTTCCGGGGCAAGGACAAGCCAACCAACGTCCTGTCCTTTCCAAGCGGCGAGAGCGAGGCTGATGGCGAGGGCCGCCTTGCCGCCGGCGAGATCGCCATCGCTTTCGAGACAGTCTGTTCCGAATCCGTGCGCGACGGGAAATCCCTCAATGACCATCTCGTCCATCTGTGGGTACACGGGCTGTTGCACCTGATGGGCCATGATCATAACGAAGAGGCCGAGGCCGAGGCGATGGAGTCCGGCGAGATTGCCGTACTGGCGAAACTTGGAATTGCCGATCCCTATGCCGGCACCGTTCCTCACGTGGATAGAGCGGAGGCCGGGTGATGATCCGCAAACTTCTCGGCATGGTGTTTCCGGCGCTGAAACCGTCCTCTTCGCGGCGGGACGAGCTTGAAACACTGCTTGCCGACAGCAGCGCCGACCGCGCCAGTTTCGACGCGCATGAAGGCACTCTGCTGCGCAACATCCTCGGGCTGCGTGACCTGAACGCCTCGGATGTGATGATCCCGCGCGCCGATATCGTCTCGGTCGGCATGTCCGAGAGCTTTTCCGAGATCATTGCCCAGATGACGGCGGCGAACCACAGCCGGCTTCCGGTCCGGCGCGACACGCTGGACGACATTGCCGGCATCATCCATATCAAGGACGTCTTCGCCCACCTGCATGCCGGCAGGGCGCCCGATGTCAGCACCCTGTTGCGGCCGGCGCTGTTCGTCGCGCCGACGATCCGGCTGCTTGACCTTCTTCACGAAATGCGACTTCGCCGCCGGCATCTCGCCCTTGTCGTGGACGAGTTCGGCGGGGTCGACGGGCTCATTACAATCGAGGACCTTGTCGAGGAAATCGTCGGCGAGATCGAGGACGAGCATGACGAGGCGGTCCAGCCGAAGATCACCGTCAACGACGATGGCACCATTCTCGCCGAGGCCCGGCTCGAGGTCGAGGCGCTCGAGATCCTGACCGGAAGGCTTCTCGAAGACGACGATCGCGACGAGATCGATACCGTCGGCGGCCTTGTCTGCGCCGTCGCCGGACGGGTGCCGGGACGTGGCGAGGTTGTGCGTCATCCGACCGGGGTGCAGTTCGAGGTGATTGAGGGTGACCCGCGCCGCCTGTCGCTTCTCAAGGTTCGCGGCGCCCCTCGCCAGGCGCAGCCGTCCGGTGGCTGATGGCGACAGCCGCCGCTGGCCGGCGATGGCGGCATGTTGCCTTGCCGGCGCCGGCGCTTCGCTGACCCTCCCTCCCTTTGGTGTCGTGCCGCTGATTGCGCTGCTGTCTTGGCCGGCGCTGATCATCGCCAATGCCGCGACCATGCGCCGGGCGGCTCTGGCAGGCGGCCTGACCGGGTTTGGCTGGTTCCTTGCCTCGGTCTGGTGGATCTCACTTTCGCTGGTGACGGGCGACACCAATTACTGGCCGCTGCTGCCTTTGCCGCTGATCGGCATCCCGCTGATCCTGGCATCCTTCTGGGTGCCTGCCGCTGCGCTGGCGCACCGGCTTGGCCGCAGCACGGGGGCAAGGCTTGGCTGGTTGCTGCTGTTTCTCGCCCTTTGCGAGTGGGCGCGTGGCCATGTCGCTACCGGCTTTCCCTGGAACGCGCCGGGGTACCTGTTCTCCGCGAACCTGCCCTTGCTGCAATCGGCCAGCCTTGTCGGGCTCTACGGGTTGACGCTTCTGGCACTGGCGGCCGGGCTGGCGCCGGCATTCTGGATTGCCGGCCAGCGAAAGCCTGCGATCTGCCTTGCCACCCTTCTGCCGGTGCTGGCGGCCTATGGATGGGGGCGCCTTGCCGAAACCCCGACGCCGCCTTCAACCCCTTTCAAGGTGGCTCGTCTGGTGCAGCCTGCTGTGCCGCAACATGAAAAATGGGACCGGTCCCTCCGGCCCTCGCATCTTGAAAGGCTGCAGACCCTGTCGCGCAGGCAGACACCCGTGCCGCAGCTTGTGATCTGGCCGGAAACATCCTTTGCCGGGCTCCTCGACCGCGAGCCGGAGATCCTGCAGACAGCGGCCTGGGAAGCGCTCCCCTTTGATGGATGGCTGATCACCGGCGTGCCGCGTTTTGATGCGCAGAAGAGGCTGTTCAATTCAGCTGTCCTGATGCGTGCCGACGGCACCATCGAAGCGATCTATGACAAGCGCCGCCTTGTCCCCTTTGGCGAATTCGTTCCCCTTCGCGGCATCCTGCCCTTCGTCGATGCCATTGCCGGTCCGGTCGATTTCTCGGCCGGCACGGGCGAGCAGCTGATAACACTGCCGCATTTCGGCCTGATCCAGGTCCTGATCTGTTATGAAACGCTGTTTCCGGGAGTGGCGGGCGGTCCGGGCCCGCGACCCGAGATGCTGGTCAACCTGACGAACGACGCCTGGTTCGGCGACACGCCCGGGCCCTGGCAGCATCTGGAGCAGGCGCGCATGCGTGCCGTCGAGGAAGGCATTCCGATGATCCGCGTGGCCAATACGGGCGTGACGGCAGCCTTTGGCCCGTCGGGCCGTGATCTTGGCCGCATTGGCCTTGGCGAAACAGGCTTCATCGATGTGGCCGTGCCGGCGTCGCTTCCCCCGACAGCATATGCCGGCTGGCGGGAATGGCCGTTCATGGCCCTTCTTCTGTTGCTGGCGCTTTTCAATATCCGCCTTGACCGCAAACAATCGATAAGGCATTTGAAACCCTGAAATACATATTGATCCACACCGGAGAGATTAATGCCTTACCTCTTTACCTCGGAATCGGTGTCCGAAGGACATCCTGACAAGCTGTGCGACCGGGTGTCGGACACCGTCCTCGACCTGTTCCTTGCCCAGGAGCCGGAAGCCCGTGTTGCCTGCGAGACCTTCGCCACCACCAACCGTGTGATCATCGGCGGTGAAGTGCGCGCCTCCGAGGACAAGATGCCGGGCATCATGGATTCCATCGAGAGCGCGGTCCGCGGCGCCATTGCCGATATCGGCTATGAGCAGGACGAGTTCCACCACGCCCATCTCGAATTCCAGAATTACCTGCACAAGCAGTCCACCGACATCGCGATGGGTGTCGACAGTGGCGACAACAAGGACGAGGGCGCCGGCGACCAGGGCCTGATGTTCGGCTATGCCTGCCGCGAGACCGATGTGCTGATGCCTGCCGCGATCCATTATTCGCACCAGATCCTGAAGCGCCTTGCCGAAGTCAGAAAGGCGGATGCCGACACCATTCTGGGGCCGGACTCCAAAAGCCAGATCACACTTGTATATGGCGATGACGGCAAGCCGACGGGCGCCCACAAGGTGGTTCTCTCGACACAGCATGCCGAAGCCGCGACCCAGTCCGACATTCGCAAGCTCGTGACACCGCTGATCGCCGACGTGCTTCCGGACGGCTGGATGGTCGGCGAGGAAGACCTGCTGGTCAATCCGACCGGCAACTTCGTGATTGGCGGCCCTGACGGCGACGCCGGACTGACCGGCCGCAAGATCATCGTCGACACCTATGGCGGTGCCGCGCCGCATGGCGGTGGCGCCTTCTCCGGCAAGGACCCGACGAAGGTCGACCGTTCGGCGGCCTATGCCGCGCGTTATCTCGCCAAGAATGTCGTCGCCGCCGGCCTGGCCGAGCGCTGCACCATACAGATCGCCTATGCCATCGGTGTTGCCGAGCCGGTATCCGTCTATGCCGACACGCATGGCACCGGCACCGTCGACAATGCCAGCCTCGAGGCTGCGATCGCCGAATGCATGCCGCTGACCCCGCGCAACATTCGCGAGCATCTCGGCCTGAACAAGCCGATCTATGCGCCCAGCGCGGCCTATGGCCACTTCGGCCGTGTCGCCGGCGAAGCCGGCCCGGGAAGTTTCAGCTGGGAAGCTGTCGACCTGGCCGACAAGCTGGCTGCCGCGGTCTGAGCCTGACGCCGGCAGCTGCCGGTGTTGCCAAGGTGGTGTTTTGAGGATTTGCCGATGACAAGGGCGGAGACGCCGCATTTCTACGGCAGACGGCGTGGCCGGAAGCTGCGGGTCACCATGCAGCAGCTTCTGGACACGCGCCTTCCCGAACTCCGTCTCGATCCGGGCGCGTCCCCGGCGTCGCAATTCGACGGGGCGCCCGACGACCTGTTTCTCGAAATCGGCTTTGGCGGCGGCGAGAACCTTGCCGCCATCGCCGCGGCGCGTCCCGAGGCGGGCTTCATCGGTGCCGAGCCGTTCGTCAATGGTGTCGCCAGCCTGCTCCGCCACATCGAGGATGGCGGCATCGACAACATCCGTATCTGGGATGATGATGTGCGTCTGATCCTTGGCGGCATGGCCGACGGGGCGCTGGCCGGCGCCTATGTGCTGTTTCCCGACCCCTGGCCGAAGAACCGTCATGCGGCGCGGCGTATCCTGCAGCCTGCCGTTCTCGACGAGCTGGCGCGGCTGATCAGGCCCGGCGGCATGCTGGTTCTGGCAAGCGATCATCCGGTGGCCAAGGGCTGGCTTCTTCAGGCGGCGATCTCGCACACCGCCTTTTCCTGGACGGCGCGGCGGCCGGCCGACTGGCGCAGCCGCCCCGAAGGCCTGGTTCCCACCCGCTACATGCAAAAAGCCGAGCGCGAGGACCGGGTGCCGAACTGGTTCCTGTTCGAGCGCTGCGACGGGTGACGGCCGGGCCATCACCTGTTCCTGCTTGCCTTCACCGGTCTGGCGGACTATACAGGGACCAACAAACAAGCTGTCGATCACGATGGCGGGCCGCTGGCCCGCTTTTTTATTGGGCGATTTC
>WTIL01000013.1:0-38900 GCA_011522725.1 Rhodospirillaceae bacterium | reverse complement strand
TTTATTGGGCGATTTCCGTCAATGGGTGGAATTGCCGGCAGGCCAGACAAGGGTGGCGGACACACAAGTGGTAGAATCACGGATCAGCCAGATTATCGAAGGCGCGGTAACCGATCTCGGTTTCCGGCTTGTTCGGGTCCGCTATTCCGGTGCCAAGGGTGGCCGCAGCCAGCTGCAGATCATGGCCGAGCCGGTCGCGGAACGAGAGATGACGGTCGAGGATTGCGAGACGCTGAGCCGGCATGTTGCCGCGCTTCTCGATGTCGAGGATCCGATATCGGACGCCTATACGCTGGAGGTCAGTTCTCCCGGAATCGACCGTCCGCTGACCCGGATCGAGGATTATGAGAGGTTCAGCGGCGAGCTGGCGAAAATCACGCTGCGCTTCATGCTCGACGGGCGCAAGCGTTTCAACGGGCGCCTTGGCGGGCTCGACGCGGATGGCCGTGTGGTGCTCGAGACATCCTTCGGGCGGTTTGAGTTCGCCTTCGACGAGATCGAGGCGGCGCGTATCGACCCGATTGAAATTCTGGCCCGCGAGGGGGCCGCACGGCACTGAACGGGCCGCATGAATATAACCTAACCAGCAGACAGAGCAGGTAGAGAGACATGGATACATCTTCGATCCCAGGACTGGAACTGATCCAGGTCGCCGATGTGGTGGCGCGCGAAAAATCGATCGAGCGCGAAGAGGTGATGGTCGCCATGGAAGAGGCGATCCAGAAAGCCGGCCGTGCGAAATACGGTCTCGACCGTGACATTCGCGCGATGATCGACCGCAAGACCGGCTCGATCACGCTGGAGCGCTGGATCGAAGTGGTCGAGGAAGTCGAGGACGACGCCACGCAGATGAGCGTTGCCGACGGCGCGAAACAGGAGCCGCCGCTCGCGCTTGGTGAATTCTGGCGCCAGCCGCTGCCGCCGATCGAATTTGGCCGGATCGCGGCCCAGACCGCAAAGCAGGTGATCTCGCAAAAGGTGCGCGACGCCGAGCGTGCCCGTCAGTACGAGGAATACAAGGACCGTGTCGGAGAGATTGTTGTCGGTACGGTGAAACGTGCGGAAAGCTATTCGATCACGGTCGACCTTGGTCGTGCCGAGGCGGTGATCCGCCGTGAGGAGATGATCCCGCGCGAGAACCTGCGCCAGGGCGACCGGGTGCGTGCCTATATCATCGATGTCCGTGAAGAGCAGCGTGGTCCGCAGATTTTCCTGTCGCGCGCCTGCAACGAGTTCATGGCAAAGCTCTTTACCCAGGAAGTGCCCGAAATCTATGACGGCATTATCGAGATCAAGGGTGTCGCCCGCGAGGCCGGAAGCCGCGCCAAGATCGCCGTCCTGTCGAATGACCCCGGAATCGATCCGGTCGGCGCCTGCGTCGGCATGCGCGGAAGCCGCGTGCAGGCCGTTGTCGGCGAACTTCAGGGCGAGAAGGTCGAGATCATTCCCTATATCGAGGATCCCGCCTCGTTCGTTGTGAACGCGCTGGCCCCGGCCGAAGTCGCCAAGGTGGTGATGGACGAGGTTGCCGGCAGGATGGAAGTCGTCGTTCCGGACGACCAGCTGAGCCTTGCCATCGGCCGTCGCGGCCAGAATGTGCGCCTGGCGTCGCAGCTGTCCGGCTGGTACATCGACATCCTGACCGAGGCAGAGGAATCCGAGCGCCGTCAGGAAGAGTTCCGGACCCGCTCGACCCGCTTCATCGAGGCGCTCAACATCGATGATGTGATCGCCCACCTGCTGGTTGCAGAGGGTTTTGTCCTCCCTGAAGAGATTGCCGAGACACCGATCGAGGAGCTGGCCACCATTCAGGGTTTCGACGAAGGCATCGCCGAGGAATTGCAGGCGCGGGCGGTTGAGTTCGTCGAGCGCGAGGCACAGCGGATCAACGAGGCTCTCGACAATCTCAAGGTTGCCGACGATCTCCGCAATTTCGAATATATCAGCCTCGGCATGATGCTTAAGCTCGCCGAGAATGAGGTGCTTTCGCTTGATGATCTTGCCGATCTCGACAGCGACGAGCTTGTTGCGCTGTTGTCCGAGCATGGTCTTGAGGACGACACCGAGGCAGGCGACATCATCATGGCGGCGCGCGCCCACTGGTTCGATGACGAGCCGGAAGCGGGCGAGGCATCCGATGCAGCCGAGGGTGATGCGGCCACCGAAGCGGCCCCGGAAGCAGTCTCCGAAGCAGCCTCCGGCGACGAGCCGGCGGCGAGCTAAGGGTCATGGTCGGAGCGCCGCATGACGGATCGAACCTGCATCCTGTCCGGGCAGAACCTGCCGCGTGAGCAGCTGATCCGCTTTGTTGCGGGGCCGGACGGCCATGCCGTCGCCGACCTTGCCTGCAAGCTCCCGGGCCGCGGGGTCTGGATCGAGAATAATGCTGAAAGCCTTCGTCGCGTCGCTGCAAGGAACCTCCTGACGCGGCGCATCGGCGCCGGCTTCCGCGAGGTCGAGGAGGATATCCTGCAGATCGCGCAGATGCTTCGGCAGAGAGCCTTGTCGTCTGCCGGGCTGGCCCGGCGTGCGGGCGATCTTGTCGGTGGTTCCGGCAAGCTGGCTGCGGAAGGCGAGAGCTTCGCCGGGCTGCTGGCGGCGCCCGACGCCTCGGATCGTGAAATGCGGCGGCTGGAAAGCCGTCTCGATGTTGACTGGACAAGCCGGGAGCTGGATGCGACCGAGCTTGGCCGGGTATTTGGACGTGACAGTCTGGCCTTTGCCGCGGTGCGGCGGGGCGGGGTCGCGAAAACGGCGGAAAATCTGCGCCGGGAACTGCTGAGACTGGAGGCCTTTTCGCGGTCTTCGTCTTGTCAGGCTGGGTGATACCGGTGTATCACCTTGCGCACATTGGCAATGGGGGTGGTTTGCGCCCATTGTCCGGAAAGGGTTCATGATGAGCGACGATAGCGGCAAATCCAAGAAGCTCAGCCTGTCTGGCAGCAGGCTGACACTCGGCGGTCTCGAGGCCGGCCAGCTGCGGGCAACACCCGGCGGCGCCGGCAGACGTACCGTGCAGGTCGAGGTGCGCCGCAAGCGCGCGCCCGCCGCGCCGCATCGTGCCGCGACACAGAAGGCCGAACCTGCGGCCGCGCCGCAGGCAGCACCAGAGGCGGCTCCGGCCCCCGCACCGGAGGCAGGCGCCGAGGACAGGCTTACCGCGCAGGAGCGCGCCGCCCGCGTTCGTGCTCTTCAGGAAGGGATGAAAAAGCCGGAGGCCGACGCACCGGCTGACGCCGCCGCCGAAGCGCCGGTCGATGCTGCCGAGGCCCCGGCTGCCGGGCCGGAAGCCGATGCGGCGGCAGAGCCGCTCAGCCCGGCCGAGGCGCGCCGCGCCGCCGAGCTCGCCGAACTGAAGGAAATCGAAGCCGAGGAAGAGCGCCGCCGCGATGAAGAGGCGCGCAAGCATTCCGAGGCGCGCCAGACGGCGCCGTCTGCTCCGGCTCCGTCGAATGACGGTGCGGACCTGCATTCACGCCGCCGTCGTCAGGCCGACGACACCCCGTCACGCCGCCCGGCCCCGGCCCGCCGTGACGGCCCCGGCCGTCGCCAGTCCGGCAAGATGACCATTACCCAGGCGCTGTCCGGTGACGACCAGCGCCGCCAGCGCTCGCTGGCGTCGGTTCGCCGCCAGCGGGAAAAGGCCCGCATGCGCGAGGACCAGCAGCCGCAGGTCAAGCAGGTCCGCGACGTGATCGTGCCCGACACGCTGACCGTCGGCGAGCTGGCCAACCGGATGGCGGAACGTACAGCCGATGTCGTCAAGGAGCTGATGAAGCTCGGCGTCATGGCGACGGCTACCCAGACCATCGACGGCGAGACCGCCGAGCTGATCGTGCAGGAGCTTGGCCACCGCGCGCAGCGTGTGTCGGAATCGGATGTCGAAATTGGTCTCGAGGGCGCCGAGGATGATGCGGCCAGCCTGAAGTCGCGGCCACCGGTCGTCACCGTCATGGGCCATGTCGACCACGGCAAGACAAGCCTTCTCGACGCGATCCGCCGCACCGATGTGGCGGCCGGCGAATCCGGCGGCATCACGCAGCATATCGGCGCGTACCAGATCAGCACGCAGGCCGGCAACACCATCACCTTTATCGATACGCCGGGCCACGAGGCCTTTACCGAGATGCGTTCGCGCGGTGCCGACATCACCGACATCGTCATTCTCGTTGTCGCCGCCGACGATTCGGTCATGGCGCAGACGGTCGAAGCGATCAACCATGCCAAGGCGGCTGGTTGTCCGGTGATTGTCGCTGTCAACAAATGCGACAAGCCCGACGCCGACCCGCAGCGCGTTCGCAACGACCTGCTGCAGCAGGAAATCATCACCGAAGATTTCGGCGGTGACGTTCTCTGTGTCGATGTATCCGCACTGACGGGGCAGGGCCTCGACAGGCTGGAAGAAGCCATCATGCTTCAGTCCGAGCTTCTCGAGCTCAAGGCCAACCCGGACCGCGCCGCCGACGGTGTCGTTGTCGAAGCCAAGGTCGAGCGCGGCCGCGGTTCCGTGGCAACGGTTCTCGTCCAGCGCGGCACCCTGAAGCAGGGCGATATCCTGGTCGTCGGCGCCGAGAGCGGCCGTGTGCGCGCGCTCCTCGACGACCGTGGCCAGAAGCTGACCGAGGCAGGCCCCGGCCGGCCGGTCGAGATTCTCGGCCTCAACGGCACTCCGATGGCAGGCGACAACTGTGTCGTTGTCGAATCCGAGGCCCGGGCCCGCGAGATCGCCGAATACAGGACGCGCCAGATCAAGGATCGCGAGGCCGCCCGCGGCGCGCGCGGCTCTGTCGAGCAGATGCTTTCGGCGATCGCCGCCGGCGAGGCCGAAGAGCTTCCGATGGTTATCAAGACCGATGTTCACGGCTCGCTCGAGGCCATTCGTGTGGCGCTCGAGAAGCTCGGCACCGATCAGGTGAAGGTGCGAATCCTGTCCGCCGGTGTCGGCGCGATCAGCGAATCCGACATCTCGCTCGCCGCCGCGTCGAACGCGCTTGTCGTCGGCTTCAATGTGCGCGCCATTCCGCAGGCGCGCGACCTTGCCAAGCGCGACGGCATGGAAATCCGCTACCACTCGATCATCTATGAACTGATCGACGAGGTGAAATCCGCGATGGGCGGCCTTCTCAGCCCGGACACGCAGGAGGAGTTCATCGGCTACGCCGAGATCCGCCAGGTGTTCGGCGTGTCCAAGATCGGCAAGGTCGCCGGTTGCATGGTCACCGAGGGCATCATCAAGCGCGGCTGCAGCGTTCGCCTGCTTCGCGACAATGTGGTGATCCACGAGGGCTCGCTGAAGACATTGCGTCGCTTCAAGGACGAGGTGAAGGAAGTTCGCGAGGGCTTCGAGTGCGGCATGGGTTTCGAGAATTACTCGGACATCCAGGAAGGCGACATGATCGAATGTTTCGAGATTCGCGAGGTCGCCCGGACCCTCGACTGATCCGGGCCCTCGGCCAATCCCGAACAGCGACCTGTCACGCCTCTTTTGCGGGTATGAGGACGCCATGGCTGGAAAAACCAAGCGATTTGCGGCGAAACCGCCAACGCAGCGCCAGCTGCGCGTCGGCGAGACGATACGCCATGCGCTGTCTGAAATTCTCAGCCGGGACAGTTTCTTCGATCCCGATCTCGAGGGTGTGTCGGTGACCGTCTCCGAGATTTCGGTGAGCCCCGATCTTTCCAACGCGCGCGTCTACACCATGCCGCTTGGCGGGCAGAACAGCGAGAATGTGCTGCCGGCGCTGAACAGGCTGGCGCCGGTCCTGCAGCGCGAGGTGGCGGCGCGGGTCCATCTCCGCCGTGTGCCACGGCTGAAATTCATCCTCGACGAGACCTTCGAGACCGCGGCACGGTTGAACGTCGTGTTCAACAGCATCCGCACCGAAGACTGACCGCCGCCGCATGGCATCGCGCAAGGGCAATCCCGTTCATGGCTGGGTGATTCTCGACAAGCCCGAGGAGCTGAGCTCGTCGCGTGCCGTCGGCATCGTGCGCCGCGTTTTCAACGCTGTCAAGGCGGGCCATGGCGGCACCCTCGACCCACTGGCGACAGGAATCCTTCCCATCGCGCTCGGCGAGGCGACAAAGACGGTCTCCTTCGCCATGCATGGCGCGAAATCATATGAATTCACCCTGCAGTTCGGCAGCCAGACAAGCACCGACGACCGCGAGGGAGAGGTGATCGCCACGTCGGACAACCGGCCCGAGCGCGCCGCGATCGAGGCCGCCTTGCCCGGCTTTACCGGCGAGATCGACCAGCGGCCGCCCATCTTCTCCGCCATCAAGGTGGATGGCAGGCGTGCCTATGACATCGCGCGCAAGGCGGTGGCCGACGGGCTGGACAGCCTTCCCGAGCTGGAATCACGACCGGTGGTGGTCGACAGGCTGGAATTGCGCGACGCTGATGCGGGCAGCGCCACCTTTTTCGTGGCCTGCGGCAAGGGCACCTATATCCGGTCGCTGGCGCGTGATCTCGCCGTCGCGCTGGGGACGGTCGGCCATGTCAGCCGTCTGCGGCGCCTGTCGGTCGGCCCGTTTGATGAAAGTGACGCGATTTCACTGGCTTTTCTGGAAAAGCTGGAGCATAGTGCCGCCGCTTTCGAGCATTTGAAGCCCGTGACAAGTGCGCTGGACGACATCCCGGCGTTACCTGTTTCAGCGGGCGAGGCGGCAAAACTCCGTCATGGCCAGACCCTTCCTGCGCTCAGCCCCGCGGCAGAGGCGCGTTTTGCGGAAGTCGTCGCGGCCGGAACCGGGGTGGCGATCGCCGGCAGCGTTCCCGTGGCGCTGGTCTCTGTAAAGGCCGGACAGCTGCATCCGCTGCGTGTTTTTAATCTTTGATCCATCCGGGCCCGCCCTGGTGGAGAGACCGAAGGAGGTTTCGATGTCGATTACCAGCGAACGTACTGCCGAGCTGATCAAGGAATTCGGCAAGTCGGAGAGCGATTCCGGTTCCGCCGCCGTTCAGGTGGCTATCCTGACCGAGCGGATCGTGAACCTGACCGAGCATCTGAAGACACACAAGAAGGATTTCGGTTCGCGCCGGGGCCTGCTGTCGATGGTCGGCCAGCGCCGCAATCTTCTGGACTACATCAAGGCCGGCGACGAGCAGGCCTACAAGGATCTGATCGCCCGTCTGGGACTGCGCCGCTGATCCGGCGCTGCCCGGCAGCGATTTTCGAATATGCGAACGGCCCGGTGGCATCAGCTGCCGGGCCGTCGTCGTTTCGGGCCCCCTATCCCGATGCCCGATCCCGATCCTGATCCTTGGACCGGGCGCCGCCTTCGGCATCTGCTTTTAGCATTTGCTTTTTAGGGACTTACATGCCACAACAGCGCCGAAACAAGAGAACAGGAAAAAAGCCGGGGCCCGACAGATGATGGCGCGGGGGCCCAACCGACCGGAACCGCAGACCGAGCGACGGTCGACATACCCCCCAAAAACATCACCAGACATCCTCTTGTTGCCGGCGGACAGGGCCAATGGGCCGCGTCTGCGGGTTTGTCTGAGGGTTGACCCGGCATCATGATGAGAAAAGAGACAGATATCGATGTTCAAGATATTCCGCAAAGAGCTTGACTGGAACGGCACCCCGCTCGTCCTCGAGACCGGCAAGGTGGCCCGTCAGGCAGATGGCGCGGTGATGGTCAGCCTCGGCGAGACCACCGTTCTTTGTACCGCCGTCGCGGCGCACAGCCCGAAGCCGGGCCAGGATTTCTTCCCGCTGACGGTCAACTATCAGGAAAAGGCGTTCGCCGCCGGCAAGATCCCGGGCGGCTTCTTCAAGCGCGAGGGCCGTCCCTCCGAGAACGAGACCCTTGTCAGCCGCCTGATCGACCGTCCGATCCGGCCGCTCTTCCCCTCCTCCTTCAAGTGCGAGACGCAGGTCATCTGTACCGTTCTGGCCCATGACATGGAGAACAATCCCGACATCGCCGCGATGATCGGCGCCTCGGCGGCCCTGTGCCTGTCGGGTGTTCCGTTCTTCGGCCCGATTGCCGCCGCTCGCGTCGGCTGGATCGATGGCGAATATGTCCTCAACCCGACCGTCGCGCAGATGGACGAGACCGCGCTGGACCTGGTCCTCGCCGGCACGCATGAAGGCGTGCTGATGGTCGAGTCCGAGGCACAGGAACTGTCCGAGGAAGTGATGCTCGGCGCCGTGACCTTCGGCCATGACGCGATGAAGCCGGTGATCGACGCGATCATCGACCTTGCCGAATCCTGCGCCAAGGAGCCGCGCGCCCTTCCCGAGGAGCCGGCCGAGGCAGGCGAGATCAAGGCCGTCATCGACGGTTTCAGCGACCAGTTCGTCGCCGCTTACCAGATTGCCGACAAGACCGAGCGCCAGGCGGCTCTCGGCGAGGTCCGCGCGGCGGCCAAGGAAAAGCTGGGCGAGGATTACGACGGTGTTCTGGTCGGCAGCCTGATCAAGGCGAAAGAGGCCGATGTCGTTCGCGGCTCGATCCTCGAGACCGGCCAGCGTATCGACGGGCGCGACACCAAGACGGTCCGCCAGATCGTTGCCGAGGCAGGATTCCTGCCGCGCGCCCACGGCTCGTCGCTGTTCACCCGCGGCGAGACCCAGGCGATGGTTGTCGCCACACTCGGCACCGGCCAGGACGAGCAGATCATCGACGCCCTCGTCGGCGAGAGCCGTTCGAACTTCATGCTGCACTACAACTTCCCGCCCTACTCGGTCGGTGAGGCTGGCCGTGTCGGCTCGCCGGGTCGCCGCGAGATCGGCCATGGCAAGCTCGCATGGCGTGCGCTTCGTCCGCTGCTGCCGAAGAAAGAGGACTTCCCCTACACCATCCGCCTTGTCTCCGAGATCACCGAGTCGAACGGCTCGTCCTCGATGGCGACCGTCTGTGGCGGCTCGCTGGCGCTGATGGATGCCGGTGTTCCGCTGGATCGTCCGGTGGCCGGCATCGCGATGGGCCTGATCAAGGAAGGCGATTCCTTCGCCGTGCTGTCGGACATTCTCGGTGACGAGGATCATCTCGGCGACATGGACTTCAAGGTGGCCGGTTCCGAAGCCGGTGTGACCTCGCTGCAGATGGACATCAAGATCACCTCGATCACGCCGGAAATCATGCAGATCGCGCTCGACCAGGCGAAAGACGGACGTCTTCATATCCTTGGCGAGATGGCCAAGGCGCTGACCTCGGCCCGCGACGGGCTTGCCGACAGCGCGCCGAAGATCACGACCATGTCGATTCCGGTCGACAAGATCCGTGACATCATCGGCCCGGGCGGCAAGATCATCCGCGAGATCTGCGAGACCACCGGTGCGAAGATCGACATCGATGACGACGGCACCGTCAAGGTGGCGGCCGTGACCGGCGCGTCCGGCGAGGCGGCTGTCGCCCGCATCAAGGACATCGTCGCCGAGCCCGAGCTTGGTGTGATCTATAACGGCAAGGTTGTGAAGACCGTCGATTTCGGCGCCTTCGTCAACTTCCTCGGCGCGAAGGACGGCCTCGTCCATATTTCCGAGCTGCAGAACGGCCGGACCGAGAAGACCACCGACATCTGCAAGGAAGGCGACATGGTCAAGGTCAAGGTCATCGGCTTTGACGACCGTGGCAAGGTGAAGCTGTCGATGAAGCGCGTCGATCAGGAGACCGGCGCCGACCTCGAGGCGGAAGAGGCCGAGTAAGCCTTTCAGGCACCAGATATGAAAAGGGGCGGCTTCGGCCGCCCCTTTTTTCATGCCGCTTTTCGGTAACGGCCGGAATATATGGCTGCTATTCGGTGTCTTCCGGCGGCGTGGCGATGGTGTTGAAGCCGCCATCGACGAAATGGACCTCGCCGGTCACGCCCGAGGACAGGTCAGAGACAAGATAGAGGCCGGAGCGCCCGACTTCATTGATGTCGGGGTTGCGGCCGAGCGGGGCCGCCGTCTCGGCATAGCGGTAGATGTGGCGCGCGCCGGTAATCGCGGCGCCGGCAAGCGTCTTCATCGGACCTGCCGACAGCGCGTTCACCCGGATGTTCTGCCCGCCGAGATCGACGGCAAGATAGCGCACCGACGCCTCGAGCGCCGCCTTGGCCACGCCCATGACATTGTAGTTCGGTGAAATCCGCTGCGCGCCGATATAGCTCAGCGTCACCAGCGAGCCGCCATCCGGCATCATCTGGCGTGCCGCCTGCGCCACCTCGGTAAAGGAAAAGGCCGAGATCATCATCGTCTCGTTGAAGTTCTGGCGGCTGGTGTTCAGATAACCGCCCTTCAGCTCGTTCTTGTCGGAAAATGCCAGCGCGTGAACGACGAAATCGACGGATGACCAGTGGCCGGCAAGCCAGTCAAAGGCCTTGCCCACCGCACCCTCATGCGCGACATCGCATTCCACCATCAGTTCGGAGCCGACCGATTCCGCCAGCGGACGCAGCCGCTTGCCAAACCCCTCCATCTGATAGGTGAAGGCAAGCTCGGCGCCGGCCTCGGCGGCGGCGGCGGCGATGCCCCAGGCGCTGGAGCGTTCATTCGCGACGCCCATGACCAGGCCCCGCTTGCCGGCAAGAAGCCCCGCCGTCATGTCAGACCTTCCTCAGCGCCAGCGTGGCGTTGGTGCCGCCGAAGCCGAAGGAGTTCGACAGCGCCAGTGTGATTTCGGCATTGTCGACACGGCTCGACGGGACCGGGATGTCGCCGATGGCCGGGTCGGGATTTTCGATATTGGCCGATCCGGCGATGAAGCCTTCCTTCATCATGATCATGGTGTAGATGGCTTCCTGGACGCCGGTCGCGCCAAGCGAATGCCCGGTGAGCGACTTGGTCGAGGTCACCGTCGGCAGATAGCCGCGCGGGCCGAACACCTCGCGCACCGCATCCAGCTCCTTGACGTCGCCGACCGGGGTCGATGTGCCGTGGGCATTGATATAGTCGACCTTGTCCGTCAGCGCGTTCCCGTCAAAGCCGGCAAGCGCCAGCTCCATGCAGCGGACCGCGCCCTCGCCGGACGGGGCGACCATGTCATGGCCGTCCGAATTGGCGCCATAGCCGACAATTTCGGCATGGATGGTGGCGCCGCGCGCCAGCGCGTGCTCCATATCCTCGACCACGACCATGCCGCCGCCACCGGCGATGACAAAGCCGTCACGGTCGGCGTCATAGGCGCGCGAGGCGCGTTCGGGCGTGTCGTTATATTTGGAGGACATCGCCCCCATCGCGTCGAACAGCACCGACAGGGTCCAGTGAAGCTCCTCGCCGCCGCCGGCGAAGACAATGTCCTGGCTGCCATTGCGGATGGCGTCCACCGCCGATGAAATGCAGTGCGCCGATGTCGAGCAGGCCGAAGTGATGGAGTAGTTCACCCCCTTGATCTTGAAGAAGGTGGCGATACAGGCCGACACGGTCGACGACATGCAGCGCGGCACCATATAGGGGCCGACGCGCTTCGGGCCCTTTTCGCGGGTGGTGTCGAAGGCCTGCATCATGTTGGCCGTGGACGGTCCCCCGGACCCGGCGATCAAGCCGGTGCGCGGGTTCGAGACCTGCTCCTCGGTCAGTCCGGAATCGGCGATGGCCTGTTCCATGGCCAGCACGGCATAGGCCGCGCCGTCACCCATGAAGCGAAGCTGCTTGCGGTCGATATGCTCGGCGATATCCATCTTGATGGTGCCGTGAATCTGGCTGCGGAAGCCGAGTTCGGCATATTCCGGCGCGGCGACGATGCCGGACCTGCCCTCGCGCAGGGAATCCGTCACCTCGGCGACATTGTTGCCAATCGACGAGACGATCCCGATACCGGTAATGGCGACCCTGCGCATGATTATGCCTCCTCGGGCTGGAACAGGCCGACGCGGATGTCGTTGGCCTCGAAGACGGTCTCGCCGTCGCAGATAACGCGGCCATCGGCGATTCCCATCACCAGGCGGCGCATGATCACCCGCTTCATCTCGATCTCGTAGCGGACGAGCTTGTTTGTCGGCAGGATCTGGCCGGTGAACTTTACCTCGCCGACGGACAGCGCGCGGCCGCGGCCTTCACCGCCGGACCATCCGAGGAAAAAGCCGACAAGCTGCCAGAGCGCGTCCATGCCAAGGCATCCCGGCATCACCGGATCGCCCTCGAAATGACAGGGGAAGAACCACAGGTCGGGTTTCAGGTCGAATTCAGAAACAATATGTCCCTTGCCATGCGGTCCGCCATCACCCGAGATTTCCGTGATCCGGTCGCACATCAGCATTGGCGGCATCGGCAACTGGGGGTTTCCGGGGCCGAACAGCTCGCCTTTCGCACAGGCAATTAGGTCATCATAGCTGAAGGCAGTCTGCTGCAGTGGTGGCATGTTGGTGTCCCCAGAATTGTTGCGGGGGGCGGGTGTGCGGCATTGCCGACAGGGCCCCTTGACGATGTAATTTCACAGCCCGACAGACGCGCGCCCGACCATCGCAGGGCCGGTCTTCAGGCCCCCACAAAAAAACACGAAACGGCCCCTCAGGCCAAGGGATTATTGACAATATGGCGGCAAGGCCGCATTTTCGAGACGCTATGGGCGAAATCGACGGAAACATCCCGGCCGCGACAGAGGGCGCACGTCTCGTACAGCGGCTAAGAGACGCCGGACTCCGTCCGACGAAGCAACGGCTGGCCATTGCCGGACTGCTGCTAGACGGACGTCATCGCCATGTTTCCGCCGATAGTCTTGCCCGCGAAATCCGTGATGCCGGCATGCAGATGGCCGGCGGCACCGTCTATAATACGCTGAACCAGTTTACCGATGCCGGCCTGCTGCGGCGGGTCACGGTTCATAACGAGCACAGTGTCTTTGATACCAACACGTCGCACCATCATCATTTCTATGATGCGGACACCGACCGTCTGATCGATATTCCGGCTGACCGGGTGCTGCTTGCCGACCTTCCGGATGCGCCCAACGGGCACGACATCGCGTCGGTCGATGTGCTGATTCATATCACGTCCAAAGGCGGCTGATTCGGCAGTCGCACATGCATCGTTGCTGCCAGCGCTGTCCACGCTGCGGCTTAGCAGCTGTGACAATCTTGTCAGTTTAAAATCATTCCAAACAGCTTGACCTGATGGTCCGCCGACCATAGCATTTCGGAATGATTTGCATGGGCCGTTCCGGCCCCGTGGTCGCTGTGCCAAGCAGCTGTTGTCACAACATCATATGATGAACCGGAGACGAAGATGAACGAACAGAACAAATGCCCCGTGATGCACGGGGGGATCAAGCACACGACCTTTGGCGTGCGCTCCAACCGTGACTGGTGGCCGAAGCAGCTGAACCTGAAGATTCTGCACCAGAACTCGGCGCTGTCGAACCCGATGGGCCCGGCCTTCAATTATGCAGAGGCGTTCAAGACCGTTGATCTGGAAGAGCTTCGCAAGGACCTTTTCGCGCTGATGACGGATTCGCAGGAATGGTGGCCGGCAGACTATGGCCATTACGGCCCGTTCTTCATCCGCATGGCATGGCACAGCGCCGGTACCTACCGTACCGGTGACGGCCGTGGCGGCGCCGGGGCAGGAACGCTGCGTTTCGCGCCGCTCAACAGCTGGCCCGACAACACCAACCTCGACAAGGCACGCCGCCTGCTCTGGCCGATCAAGCAGAAATATGGCGAGGCGCTGTCCTGGGCCGACCTGATGATCTTCACCGGCAACTGCGCTCTGGAATCGATGGGCTTCAAGACCTTCGGTTTCTCCGGTGGCCGCGAGGACATCTGGGAGCCGGAAGAGGACATCTACTGGGGCACCGAGGACACCTGGCTCGGCGACAAGCGTTACAGCGGCGACCGTGATCTCGAAAACCCGCTTGCCGCCGTGCAGATGGGCCTGATCTATGTCAATCCGGAAGGGCCGAACGGCAATCCGGACCCGATGGCTTCGGCCCGCGACATTCGCGAGACCTTCGCCCGCATGGCGATGAATGACGAGGAAACCGTCGCGCTCGTCGCCGGTGGTCACACCTTCGGCAAGACGCATGGTGCCGGTGATGCCGGTCTCGTCGGTCCGGAGCCTGAGGGCGCAAGCATTCAGGAACAGGGCCTTGGCTGGCACAGCGATTTTGGCAGCGGCAAGGGCGTGGATACCATTACCAGCGGCCTCGAGGGTGCCTGGACGCCGAACCCGATCAAGTGGGACAACGGCTATTTCGACATGCTGTTCGGCTATGAGTGGGAGCTGACGAAGAGCCCGGCGGGCGCCAACCAGTGGAAGCCTACCGATGCCTCCGCCGGCGACCTTGTGCCCGACGCGCATGACGAATCCCGTCGCCACGCGCCGATGATGGCGACAACCGACATCGCGCTTCGCACGGACCCGTCCTATCTCGAAATCTCGAAGCGGTTCCATGCGAATCTCGACGAGTTCGCCGATGCCTTTGCCCGCGCCTGGTTCAAGCTGACCCACCGCGACATGGGGCCGAAGTCCCGCTATGTGGGTGCCGAGGTGCCCGCCGAGGATCTGATCTGGCAGGATCCGGTTCCGGCTGTGGACCATGCGCTGATCGACGATGCTGATGCAGCGTCGCTCAAGGCCAGCATCATGGCGACCGGCCTGTCGGTGTCCGAGCTTGTCGGCGCCGCATGGGCATCCGCTTCGACCTTCCGCGGTTCGGACAAGCGGGGCGGTGCCAATGGCGCGCGCATCCGCCTGGCGCCGCAGCGTGACTGGGAAGTGAACCAGCCGGCGCAGCTGGAAAAGGTTCTGGCGGCACTCGAGGGTGTCCGGTCGGACTTCAACGGCGCGCAATCGGGTGGCAAGAAAGTGTCGATGGCCGACCTGATCGTGCTTGGCGGCTGCGCAGCCGTCGAGGCGGCAGCCAAGGCCGGCGGCCATGACGTGTCGGTACCGTTTACCGCGGGCCGCACCGATGCCGCGCAGGAGCAGACAGACATCGAGTCCTTCGGTGTTCTCGAGCCGCTCGCCGACGGTTTCCGCAACTATCTGCAGGCTGACTTCTCGGTATCGGCTGAAGAGCTGCTTCTTGACAAGGCGCAGCTGATGACCCTGTCGGCACCTGAGATGACCGTGCTTGTCGGCGGCATGCGCGCGCTCGATGCCAACACCGATCAGGCGAGCCATGGTGTTCTCACCGACCGCCCGGGAACGCTCAGCAACGATTTCTTCGTCAACCTGCTGGATATGGGTACCGAATGGAAGCCCGCATCGGCAGCCGAAGATGTGTTCGAGGGCCGTGACCGTGTGAGCGGCGACCTGAAGTGGACCGGCACACGTGTCGATCTCGTCTTCGGTTCGAACTCGCAGCTTCGTGGCCTGGCGGAAGTCTATGCCGGTGCCGGAGGCGAGGCGCGGTTCGTCGGTGACTTTGTCGCCGCATGGACGAAGGTGATGAACCTCGACAGGTTCGACGTCGCCTGACCAGACAGAATGGAATGACAGCGCGTCTCGTCCCTTTCGCGCTGTCACCATGCAGAAAAGGCGCTCCGGTTTTCCGGGGCGCCTTTTTTATGTCCGCAGACAGGTGAGCCCGGTGCGGGTCAGTTCAGGACCTCGCCGTCGAGAAGCCCCCAGATTGCGGTGCGCGCCACCCATCCGCGGATGTCGCCGGACGCGACCTTGCACCATTGGGTCGGGCAGGACTGCAGCTCCAGAAGGGCGTTGCGCTCGGCCACAGCGACCAGAGGCGAGCCGTCATCCGGCGCGGCATGGATTTTTGCCGAGCTGGCCGTGACGAGGGCATTGCGTTTCAGCGACACGACAGACTGGTGCATCCAGCCGGTGGTGTTCTCATGGTCCACAACCTTGCGCCAGATGCCGAATTCGCGTTCTACCCGGAGCGGAAGGCCTTCCTTGCGGTATTGCCACAGCACCGGATATTCGGTGCCCGGGCCGGCCCGCATATTCACCTCGTCTGATTTCAGGGCGACGAAGCGCGGCACCTGATAGCCGCTTCCGCGCACGGTCACCTTCACCTCTCCATTATTACCGGCGCTGTCCGATGCCGCCGCCGGAACGGTCGCCGCCGGTGTCATGCCGGCGAGGAGGGCAAGCAGGAGGCAGGTTGTCGCACCGTGAAATAGTTTTCTCATTGCAGCCCAGTTCTGGTAATGTCGCCCGGTGTTCTGATGCAGACAGACACGGGAAACTTGTGTCTCATGCCGTCAGGATATTATGTTTTCGCCGGCCACGCCATAGAGGCCGGACCGCGACCAAATATGAGCGGAAAGAATGAATCAGAAAAAGCCAGTCGTCCATCTGACCCGTAAATTGCCCGACTCAACCGAGACACGGATGAGAGAGCTGTTCGACGCCAGGCTCAATGATACCGATACCCCGCGTACCAACGAGGAACTCGTCGCCATGGTGAAAGAGGCCGACGTCCTCGTTCCCACCGTGACCGACAGGATCGATGCCGACCTGATCGCGGTGGCCGGCGACCAGCTGAAGCTGATCGCTTCTTTCGGAACGGGCGTGGACCATATCGACCTTGCCGCCGCCAAGGCGCGCGGCATCACCGTTACCAACACGCCGGGAGTCCTGACCGAAGATACGGCCGACGTCGCGATGGCGCTGATGCTGGCCGTGCCGCGCCGCATCGCCGAGGGCGACAAGGTGACGAGGACCGGCGAATGGACCGGCTGGGCGCCGACCGGCATGCTTGGCCACCGGATCAATGGCAAGCGGCTCGGCATCATCGGCATGGGCCGGATCGGCTGTGCGGTGGCGCGCCGGGCGCGCGGCTTCGGACTCAGCATCCATTATCACAACCGCAAGCCTGTCCACCCGGAGACCGAGGCCGAGCTCGAGGCGACATACTGGGAGTCGCTGGACCAGATGCTCAGCCGTGTCGATATCGTCTCGGTGAACTGCCCGCACACGCCGGCAACGCAAAAGCTGCTGACCCGCGAGCGGCTTGAGATGATGCAGCCGTCGGCCTATCTGGTGAACACCTCGCGCGGCGAGGTTGTCGACGAGGAGGCGCTTGCCGAATTGCTGGCATCGCGCCATATCGCCGGTGCCGGTCTCGATGTCTATGCCGACGAGCCGAACATCACAAAGGCGCTGCTTGATCTTCCGAACGTGGTGCTGCTGCCGCATATCGGCTCGGCCACCATCGAGGGACGTCTCGAGATGGGCGACAAGGTGATCATCAATATCCAGACATTCTGGGACGGCCATGCACCGCGTGACCGGGTGATCGAGGCGATGCTCTAGGCGCCGCAGCACGCGCAACCGGCACGCCGTGACGTGCTGATCTCCATGAAACTGCCATAGCGACCGTCAAACAGAAGCAGCTTGCCTGTCTGCCTGCCGCCGATCCCGAGCACCAGCCTGACCGCCGCCAGCGCCTGCATGGTGCCGATCACACCGGTGACCGGGCCAAGGATGCCGGCCTCCGAACATCCCGGGGCCTGCATCGCGTCCGGCATGTCGGGAAACACACAGCGGTAACATGGCGAATCCTCTTCCGCGCCGGCCCCGCTGTGAAAGACGGACAGCTGCCCCTCGGTCCGGACCGCCCCGCCAAAGACCAGCGGCGTGCCGGTACGGTGCGCCGCATCGCCGAGCCTGTAGCGCGTATCGACATTGTCGGAACAGTCGATCACCACGTCATGCGCCGCCAGCAGCGCCTCGACATTGTCATCCTCCAGCCGTTCGGCGAGCGGCGTGACATTGACCCCGGGATTGAGCGCGGCGACCGCGGCGGCCGCCTGCGTCACCTTCGGACTGCCGATGCTGTCGGTGGTGTGAAGGATCTGCCGGTTCAGATTGGTCAGGTCGACGGATTCGCCATCCATGACGGTCAGGTTGCCGACACCGGCGGCGGCCAGATAGAAGATGGCCGGCGAGCCGAGACCGCCTGCCCCGACGACAAGCATGCGGCTCTCCAGAAGCCGTTCCTGACCCTCCTCGCCGATATCGGGCATGATCGCCTGGCGGGCATAGCGTTCAAGATTTTCGTCACTGAGCATGATGCTAGACTCCGGTGGATCCGAAACCGCCGCTGCCGCGGTCCGTGGTCTCGAGCGTATCGGCGACCGCCAGTACGGCAAGGCTGACCGGCGCGACGACAAGCTGTGCGATGCGCATGCCCCGCGTGATGGTGAAATCATCTTCGCCAAGGTTGATCAGCATGATTTTGACCTCGCCGCGATAGTCACTGTCGATCGTGCCGGGGGCGTTCGCCACGGTCACCCCATGTTTCAGCGCGAGGCCGGAACGGGGCCGCACCTGTATCTCGAACCCTGCCGGAATGGCCATGGCGAGGCCGGTCGGAACGGCCGCGCGCCGGCCCGGCGCGAGCACCATATCGGCCTCGACGGCCGCTTCGACATCCATGCCGGCGGCCCCGGCCGTGGCATATGAAGGTAGCGCCAGCCCGTCGAAATGGGGCAGTTTCTGTACCCGGATTTCCGGCCCGTCATGCGCGGTCATGCGAAATGCTCCCCGATTCTGTCGACAAGCCGCGTCGCCAGCTCCGACTTCGGCATCTGCGGCCATTCCTCGATTTCGTTGCCGGTCAGAAGCAGGGCGCTGTTGCTGTCGCTGCCGAACACGCTGCCGCCGCCCACATCATTGGCGACGATCCAGTCGCATCCCTTGCGCGTCAGCTTGGCGGCGGCATTCTCGCGAAGATTACCGGTTTCCGCGGCAAAGCCGACAACAAGATCAGGCCGTGCCTCATGGGACGAGAGCCGCCTGAGGATGTCGGGGTTTTCCGCCAGCTCGATAGGCGGCGGTGGCCCGCCATCCTGTTTCTTCAGCTTTGCGGTGCCGGCATCCTTCACATGCCAGTCGGCGACGGCGGCGGCGCAGACGGCGATCTCGGCCGGCAGGGCCGCTTCGCAGGCCTCCAGCATCTGCCGCGCCGTTTCAACCTCGACAAGCTCGACCGCCGGAGGCGACGGCAGGGTGACTGGTCCGCTGACAAGCGTCACGCGTGCGCCGCGGCTTGCAAGTTCGGCGGCGATGGCATGGCCCTGCTTGCCGGATGACCTGTTGGCGATGAAGCGCACCGGATCGATCGGCTCGACCGTGGGACCGGATGTGACCAGCGCGTGCCGGCCGGACAGCGGACCCGGCACGACATTCAGCGTGCGCAGCGCCGCCTCGACAATGTCCGGCACCTCGGCAAGCCTGCCGGTGCCTTCCTCGCCGCAGGCCATATTGCCGTCGGCGGGCCCTGCCGTCGTGATTCCGCGAGCCCTGAGCCGCGCCAGATTTTCCTGTGTCGCCGGATGCCCCCACATCGCGTGATTCATCGCCGGCGCCATCATCACCGGCGAGGTGGTCGCCAGCAGGATGGTCGTCGCCAGGTCATCGGCAAACCCGCCTGCGGCGCGCGCAATCAGGTTCGCGGTTGCCGGCACGACCAGCACGAGATCCGCCTCGCGGGCCAGCCTGATATGACCCATCTCGGCCTCGTCGGTCAGCGAGAACAGCTCGGTATAGACTTTCTCGCCAGTCAGCGCCGACAGGCTCAGCGGAGTGATGAATTCGCATGCGGACCGGGTCATGACCCCGGTCACACTGACATTATGGTCCTGAAGGCGCCGCGCCACTTCCAGCGCCTTGTAGGCGGCGATGCCGCCACCGACCACAAGAAGCACCCGTTTCCGGCCGGGCAATGTGCCGGACAGGTTCGCAACGGCGCGTTCGCCCGTGATCGCAAGGCTTGCCGGATCGATCTGGTAGCCGCGGGCGCGAAGGGCCTCGCAGACAGGGCCGTGCGCCCGCCGCGGCAGCGCGCCCTTTGCCAGATAGTTGCTGACAGCGCTTGGCCCGACGCCAAGAAGATCCTGCAGCGCCTGCCGCCCGCCAAGTGCGGTGATGATTGCTGAAAGATCAGAAATATTCATAGAAAATGAATTCCTTGAACATTTGTGAATAAATGTGAATTACAGTCTAGATAAACAGGGCCAGAAGGGCAAGACCGAGCGCAAGAAGTGAAATGGCAAGCGCTCCGCCCTGTCGTGCCTGTTGCGGCGCCTCGTCATCGCGGCGTTCTTCCAGCGCATCGAGAATCCGGGGAAGCCGCGCGGCCAGCATCATCAGGTCCTCGACCAGTGTTTCGGCACGGCGCGCGAAATTGAGATGATCGCGCATCCAGTCGCTTGCCAGCGGTCGCGCCAGGCTCCACATATCCGCCTGCGGGTTCAGCTGGCGCGCCACCCCTTCGGCCATCATCATGGTCTTCTGGAGAAGATTATATTGCGGCTGGACGGCGATCTCGAACCGTGTCGAAAGCTGCAGGACCTGGCCAAGCACCGTGCCGAGCGATACTTCGCCGAGCGCCTTGCCCATGACCGGGTCGGCGACGGCGCGGATCGACTGGGCGAACTGCGCCAGCGGCACATGATCACCAAGCATGCCGGCATCGGCGTGGAGCTTGGCCACCGCGTCATAGTCGCGGTCGAGCATCGCCGTCAGCAGACGGGCCAGAAACAGCCGTTCGCCGAAATCGAGATGACCCATGATGCCGAAATCGATCGGCACCAGCGTGCCGTCGGCCGCCACGAAAATATTCCCCGGATGCATGTCGGCATGGAAGAAGCCATCGCGGAAGACCTGGTTGAAAAAGGTCCGGGCCGCCGCTTCGGTAATCTTGCCGATATCATGTCCGGCGGCACTCAGCGCCTCGACATCATCAATGCGGATTCCCTCGACCCACTCGATGACGAGCATGCCGGAGGTGGTGTGCTCGAGATCGACCCACGGCACGGCGATGCCGGCATCGTCGGCCATGTTCTCCGCCAGCTTGCCGGCGGCGGCGGCCTCGAGCCGCAAATCGAGCTCCATCGCGGAGATCTGGGTGAACTGGTCGACAGCGGTGACGAGCTTCAGCCGCCGCAGGTTCGGCGCCATCCATTCCAGCAGGCTTGCCAGCGCATAGAACAGGGTTGTGTCGGCCTGCATGCGGCGGTGGATTCCCGGCCGCAGCAGCTTCACCGCCACACTCCGGCCGTCGGCAAGCTCGGCGTAATGAACCTGGGCAATCGATGC
The DNA here is from genome assembly GCA_011522725.1 of Rhodospirillaceae bacterium. GTDB lineage: Bacteria > Pseudomonadota > Alphaproteobacteria > Puniceispirillales > Puniceispirillaceae > UBA8309. Next base: position 17,958 of record WTIL01000013.1, on the reverse strand, counting down.
CGCCGCCACGGCCTCGTCATCGAAACGGCGGAAGAGATCCGATACCGGCATGCCGGATTCCGCTTCGATGCGGCGGCGTGCCAGCGCCCCCGGAAAAGCCGGGAGCCGGTCCTGCAGAAGGCTCAGCGCATGTCCCATTTCCGGCCCGATGAGGTCGGCCCGTGTCGACAGCGCCTGGCCGAACTTGATGAACCCCGGCCCAAGGCGGATCAGCGCCTCGGCCAGCGCACCGCCGGCATCACGCCGCGCGTTGCCGGAACGCACCATCCTGTCGAGGCTGCCGCACAGATGCCGCATCCAGCCCGGAAGAAGGGTGATCTTCGCGATATGGCCAAGCGCGCCGGCCCGCCCGAGATGCCAGGCGATCACCGGCAGCCGGAACATGGCGAGCATCATCTGCAAGGCCGAGACACGCATCAGTCGAGCTTCCATCCCGAATGGATGCAGGCGATGCCGGCCGACAGGCGGCGCACCCGTACCTGCGCAAAGCCTGCTCCGGCAAACATATCGGCAAGCACCTCGGGTGTCGGGAATGTGCGGATGGATTCCACCAGATAACGATAGCTGTCGGCATCGCCGGCCACCATCTGACCCAGCCGCGGCAGCACATTGAAGGACCAGGCATCATAGGCGCGCGCCAGGACGGCGCTGTTCACCTGCGAGAATTCCAGACACAGGAAGCGGCCGCCGGGTTTCAGCACACGATGCGCCTCGGCGATCGCCGCCTCGCGGTCGGTGACGTTGCGCAGCCCGAAGGCAATGGTGATCCGGTCGGCGCTGGCCGAGGTAAAGGGCAGGGACTCGGCGTTGCCGACGCACCAGCTGACCCGCCCGCCAAGGCTGTTGAATTCCTTACGCTGGCGACCGGCGGACAGCATCGCCTCGTTGATGTCGGTGATCACCGCCTTGCCGCCGCCCGCGCGCAGGAAGCGAAGGCTGATATCGCCGGTGCCGCCGGCGAGATCGACCAGTGTCTGGTGGGGCTGCGGTGCCATCCAGTCGATCATCGCCGTCTTCCACAGCCGGTGGACGCCGCCGCTCATAAGATCGTTCATCAGGTCGTAGCGCGACGCCACCGAATCAAAGACATCGCGCACAAGGCCGGACTTGTCCGCCCGCCGCACGGTGCGGAAGCCGAAATCGATATCCTCGTCACTGCCGTCAAAGGCAGGCACGTTGCGGGCGCTGTCCGGAGTTCTGTTCATGTCGATGTTTGCCTACGGTCTTTTACCTGCGGTTTTTCAGGCTATGCTGGCATCGGGACCGCAAAGCCGCGGGCCGGGGCCGGATGACCCAAAGTGATACACGAAAAACCGCCGGAAGGGCCAGATATCTAATGTCGCGCATCTTTTGCCTCGCTGCGTCTCGCCACAGGGGGCCGTGTCATGCCTGAACTTCCCGAGGTTGAAACGGTTCGCCGGGCGCTGGTGCCCGCGATGGAGGACCGGCAGATCAGCGATGCCTATATAGGGCGTCCGGACCTGCGCTGGCCATTGCCGCCGCGCCTTGGCGAAAGGCTGACCGGCCGGCAGGTCGGGCCGCTGAGCCGTCGTGGCAAGTTCCTGCTGCTCCCGCTCGACGGCGGCGAGACCATGCTGATGCATCTGGGAATGTCGGGGTCGGTGCGCATCCATGACGAAAAGCCGGAGACCGGCCTGCACGACCATATGATCCTCGAGATGCAGGGCGGCGCCCGCCCTCAATGGATCGTGTTCAACGACCCCCGGAGGTTCGGCTGGATCGACCTTTTCGAGGGCGAGACCCATCCGATGCTTGCCGATATGGGGCCGGAGCCGCTTGGCAACGGTTTTTCCGCCACCAGCCTGACGGCGGCACTCGACAGGCGCACGGGTCCGATCAAGACGGCGCTGCTCAACCAGCAGATCGTCGCCGGCATCGGCAATATATATGCATGCGAGGCCCTGTTCGGTGCGGGCCTGTCGCCACGCCGGCGGGCCGGCACAATTCGCGGCGGCCGGGCCGAGCGTCTCGTCGCGGCTATCAGGTCGGTGCTGCAGCGCGCCATCGAGGATGGCGGCACCAGCCTTCGCGACCATGTGCAGCCCGGGGGCGAGATCGGCTACTTCGTGCAACGGCTGTCGGTCTATGGCCGCGAGGGCGAGGCATGCCACCAGTGCGGCAGTGGGATCAAGGCCATTACCCAGTCGGGCCGCAGCAGTTTTTACTGTCCCGCCTGCCAGCGCTGAGGTAGCCTGTCGGCATGAGTCACCACCGCCTTCAACAGGATGCCGCGCCGTCGGCAAAGCCCATGCCAGCTATCATGATGCACGCCCTTCGCACCCTGTTCGCGCTGTCGCTTCTTGCCATGGCGCCGGCCCATGCCGACACGCCGCAGCAACGCTGGGTGGGCGATCTGCCGATCATGGACGGGATGACCATTGAGCCGGAACTCGGCTTCGCCTTTGATTCGCCGAGCGGCCGGATCGTGCTGGTCTTTGCCGCGGCGACGGACAGCGAGGCTGCGATTCTGGCCTATTATGATTCTGCGCTGGCCAGCCTTGGATGGCAGGGCGGCGGCGGCAGCTGGAACCGTGGTTCGGAGAGCCTGACGCTGGGACAGGTGGACACGTCGGTCGGCCGGCTGTGGCGCATCAGGCTGAGCCCGAACTAGACCGCCGATGGCCGCCTGCGCAGCCGCATTCGCAGGATGGCGAAATGGCTTGACGGGACGGCAGAAATCGCCCTATAACCCGCGCTCCAACGGAATTCAGCAAGGATGGTCCCATGGCCAATCATACTTCTGCAAAGAAGCGCATTCGTCGTAACGCGCGCCGCGCCGCCATCAATGGCGCCCGTATGAGCCGTATCCGTACCTTCATGAAGAAGGTCGAGACCGCGATCGCTTCGGGCGACGCAGATGCGGCGCGTGAAGCGCTTCGCGTGGCACAGCCGGAAATCCAGCGCGGCGTGAGCCGCGGTGTGCTTCATCGCAACACGGCTTCGCGCAAGATATCGCGTCTTGCTGCGCGCGTGAAGGCGGTTGCCGCCTGAGCTGCCCGCCCGCCGGCGACAGCCGAATCGTAGAATATCCAGGGCCTGTCCGTTTGCGGACGGGCCTTTTTCTTTGGAATCCCGCAAACGGCGATGCGCCCGGGCCGCGAAGTTCCGGTGCATTTGCATGTCACTATTGAGACGCCGTCTGACCCTGAACCGATTCGGGCACTGAATTGTCTCAATTTACTGTCCCGGTCGATGGAAGTGGCAGGCAAAGCTGTCAATCAAAATATCTGCACGGCGCGGCTGTTTATTTTCAATTTGCAGGGGGTGCGCATCTTGCGCCGCGCAATTGCGAGCCGCTAATCTCCAGCCAAGGTCGCTCGATCGTCGACCGTCTTGAACGACAACAACACCCGATGCCGGAGGAACGCTGCATGTCAGGCAGAGACCATACATACCCGTCTGACAGCACGCCGACAGCCTCCTTCGACCAAGCCAGCGCAGACCATCAGGATATGGACCGGACACCGCCTTCATCGGGTGATGCCGACGATCCGTGGGCGCGCGTCACCAGTCGCATGCGCCAGGATATCGGCGAGGCGGCCTGGCGCAACTGGATCAAACCGCTTCGGGTCAGCCGTCTCGAGGACGGGACGCTTACACTTGAAGCCAACTCGACGCTCGCCCGCGAGCGGGTGACAAGTCAGTATGCCGACCGGCTTCGCGTGATCTCGGCTGCCGAGTTCGGCGAGGTGAGGAAGGTCGAGGTCCGTGTCGCCGCGCAGTCCGCGCCGCGTATGTCGCAGCAGAAGCCGGCGCCGGCCAATTCCGGGGCAAAGCCTGGCGCCGAGGCGCTGGGGGCAGGGCTCGATCCTCGTTATACATTTGCCAATTTTGTTGTCGGCAAGCCCAATGAGCTGGCCTTCGCCGTGGCGCGGCGGACGGCCGAGTCCGCGACGGTCGCCTTCAACCCGCTGTTCCTTTATGGCGGCGTCGGCCTCGGCAAGACCCATCTGATGCACGCCATTGCCTGGCACATCCGCGAACAGGACCCGAGCCGCAATGTCGTCTATCTGTCGGCCGAGAAATTCATGTACCGCTTCGTTCAGGCGCTGCGCTTCCGCGATACCATGTCGTTCAAGGAGCAGTTCCGCTCGGTCGATGTCCTGATGATCGACGATGTCCAGTTCATCAGCGGCAAGGATTCAACGCAGGAAGAATTTTTCCATACCTTCAACGCGCTCGTCGAGGATGGCCGGCAGGTGATCATCTCCGCCGACAAGTCGCCGACCGATCTTGAAGGGATGGAGGAGCGCCTTCGCTCGCGCCTCGGCTGGGGCATGGTCGCCGATATCCATCCTGCCGACTACGAGCTGCGCCTCGGCATTCTCCAGTCAAAGGCCGAACGGGCGCGCATCACGGTTCCGGACAAGGTGCTGGAATTCCTTGCTCACCGGATTTCCAGCAATGTGCGGGAACTGGAAGGGGCGCTCACGCGGATTGCTGCGCATGCCAGCCTCGTCGGGCGGGAAATCACCATCGACAGTGCTGCCGAGCTTCTGTCGGACCTGTTGCGGGCCAGCAGCCGCCAGATCAGCATCGACGAAATCCAGAAGCAGGTTGCCGCCCATTACGACGTCCGTGTCGCCGAAATGTTCTCGGCACGCCGGGCGCGAAATATCGCCCGCCCGCGCCAGGTGGCCATGTATCTGGCAAAGACGCTGACCTCGCTGTCCTACCCGGAAATCGGCCGCAGGTTCGGTGGCAGGGACCACACGACAGTGATGCATGCGGTGCGTTCGATCGAAGGCCTGATCAACACGGATGACAGCATCAACGAGGATGTTCAGCTTCTGCGCTCGCTCCTCTCCAGCTGACGCTGGAAATTTCATATAATTCAATGAATTGACGAATTCGCACTGGTCATCTCCACAGAGGTGGCGAGATCAATATTTTGATGCCTGTTTCGATTAGTCATGCTATATTTTGTGGCTAACCGGGGTTCGCCGGCGCCTGACGCGCCCGACCGACGGTCAACAGAGAAGAGACAGCCCATGAAACTCACCATCGATCGGATCAGCCTCCTTCGGCCGCTCGGCCAGGTCCAGTCCGTGGTCGAACGCCGCAACACCATTCCGATCCTGGCCAATGTCGTGCTGCAGGCCGCCGACGGCGCGCTGCTGATGACAGCCACCGACATGGACATGGATATCGCGACGCAGGTCGAATGCGCGGTCGGCACAGCCGGTACCACGACGGTGTCGGCGCATCTTCTGTACGACATCGTCCGCAAGCTCCCCGATGGCGCCGAGGTCGAGATCGCGGTCGCCGACGGCCACGCCATGATCAGCGCCGGACGCTCGAACTTCCGTCTTCCGACATTGCCGGTCGAGGATTTCCCGACGATCAGTGTCGGCGACATGCCTGATGCCTTTGCCGTCACCGCCGCCGACATGCGCGACATGATTGATGCGACGCGGTTCGCCATCTCCACCGAAGAGACGCGCTATTATCTGAACGGCATCTATATTCACAAGTCCGAGCAGGGCGACCTGTGCGCCGTGGCGACCGACGGCCACCGTCTGGCGCTGACCCGCCAGGGGCTTCCCGCCGGCGCTTCGTCGATGCCGTCGGTGATCGTCCCGCGCAAGGCCGTGACCGAGCTTCGCAAGCTGCTGGATGATTTCGACGGTGAAATCGGCATGTCGCTGTCCGACACCCGCGCCGAGTTCAGCTTCGGCACGGTTCGCCTGAAGACAAAGCTGATCGACGGCACCTTTCCCGACTACACCCGCGTCATCCCGCGCGGCAACGACCGGATCATGCAGGTCGATTCCGCCAGCTTCTCGGCTGCCGTCGACCGGGTCTCGACCATTTCCTCTGAAAAGTCCCGGTCGGTGAAGATGCGGCTGCAGCCCGGAAGCCTCAGCCTCTCGGCAAGCAGCACGGATGCGTCGAGCGCCGACGAGGCGCTGGAAGTCAGCTATGACGGGCCGGAGATGGAAATCGGCTTCAATGCCCGCTACCTGCTCGATATCGCATCGCAGGTCGACAGCGACGTCATCGAGTTCGCGCTGGCCGACCAGGGCGCGCCTAGCCTGGTTCGCACCCCCGGTGACGAGGCCACGCTGTTCGTGCTGATGCCGATGCGCGTGTGAGTTGCCATTGGCGGTGCTGACGGACATCACGCGGGCATTGCCGGATGAGCAGGTTCATACAAGGCTTGCCTCGTTGACCATTCAGGATTTCCGGAATTATGACGGCTGCCGCCTCGAGATCGACGCGCCGAAGGTTCTGCTTCTCGGTGAGAACGGGTCCGGCAAGACCAACCTGATGGAAGCTGTCTCCCTTCTTGCACCGGGTCGCGGCCTGCGACGGGCAAAGGCCGAGCATCTGCCGCGCCAGACCACCGGGCGTGCGGACTGGGCCGTCTCGGCGCGGGTGACGAGCGGCGGCGAAACGGTGACGCTTGGCACCGGTGTCCGCGCCGACAGCGACGGGCCGCGCCGGGTGATGCGGCGTGATGGAGAGACCGTGTCGCAGGCCGAGGTCGGCCGCCTGTTCTCCGTATCCTGGCTGACGCCGCGCATGGACGGCATTTTTATCGACAGCCCGGGCGCGCGCCGCCGGTTCCTCGACAGGCTGGTGATTGCCTTTGATCCGGCGCATATCGGCAGGACGAGCCGCTACGAGAAGATGCTTCGCGAACGCACGACGCTTCTGTCCGAGGGACGCGGTGACGAGGCCTGGCTGTCGGCCATCGAGGCAAGCCTTGCGGAATCGGCAGTCGCCGTGACCGCGGCGCGGCAGTCGCTGATCAGCGATCTCAATGCCGAGGCGGCAGAGGGCTGGTTCGGGTTTCCGGGCGTTGCGCTGCGGCTCGACGGCACGCTGGAAAGCTGGCTCGAGGAAGGTTCGGCACTGGCCGCCGAGGACAGGTTCATTGCCGATGCCCGCGCCCGCCGCGCGGCAGGCGACCCGGGACTTGCCGGGCCGCATGCAAGCGACATGTCGGCCTGCAACAGCCAGTCCGGCCTTTCGGCCAGCCTTGCCTCGACCGGCCAGCAGAAGGCGCTGCTCATTGCCGTGGTGCTGGCGCATGCGCGGCTTCAGGCACGGCGGCTCAGGCGTCCGCCGGTGCTGCTGCTGGATGATGTCGTCGCGCATCTCGACATGGCGCGGCGCGGCGCGCTGTTCGATGCCGTAGATGCTGTCGGCGGCCAGACCTGGTTCAGCGGCACGGACGAAGATGATTTCACGGGCCTCGAGGCCCAGCCGGTGCGGATCGAGGCCCCCGACGGGACCGCCCGCATCACCACTCCGGAGGATGATCAATGACCGGAAACGACACTTCAGGCGATACCCCGGCCCTGCAGGATGGCGGCGAGGAGTATGGCGCGGATTCCATCAAGGTCCTGAAAGGGCTTGATGCGGTGCGCAAGCGCCCGGGCATGTATATCGGCGATACCGATGACGGCTCGGGGCTTCACCATATGGTCTATGAGGTGGTGGACAACGCCATCGACGAGGCGCTGGCCGGCCATTGCGACATCGTCGAGGTGATCCTGAACGCCGACGGATCGGTCTCGGTCACCGATAACGGCCGCGGCATTCCGGTCGAGATTCACCCGGAAGAGGGCGTGTCCGCCGCCGAGGTGATCATGACCCAGCTTCATGCCGGCGGCAAGTTCGACAACAATTCCTACAAGGTCTCCGGCGGCCTCCACGGCGTCGGCGTATCGGTGGTGAATGCGTTGTCCGAATGGCTCGACCTGACCATTTACCGGGACGGGCGCAAGCATTACCTGCGTTTCCGCCATGGCGAGGCCGAGGGCGCGCTTGCCGACATCGAAGATGCCGGCGGCAAGAAGGGAACCCATGTCACCTTCCTGCCGTCCAAGGAAACCTTTTCGACGGTGGAATTCGATTTCGCCACGCTGGAACACCGGCTTCGCGAGCTCGCCTTCCTGAATTCCGGGGTACGGATCAAACTTGCCGACGAGCGCAGCTCCGACGGGCCGGTGTCCGAATTCTTCTTTGACGGCGGCCTGACAGAGTTCGTGAACTGGCTGAACCGGTCGCGCACCCCGCTTCATGATACCGTGACGCTGACGACGACGCGCGACGACATCACGGTCGAGCTGGCGATGGCCTGGACCGACTCCTTCCACGAGAACACGCTCTGTTTCACCAACAACATCCCGCAGCGAGACGGCGGCACGCATCTTGCCGGCTTCCGGGCGGCGATGACGCGGGTCGTGAACAGCTATGCCCAGTCCTCCGGCATCGCCAAGCGCGAGAAGGTGGCGCTGACCGGCGAGGATTCGCGCGAGGGCCTGACGGCGATTGTTTCGGTGAAAGTGCCTGATCCGAAATTCTCGTCACAGACCAAGGACAAGCTGGTCTCGTCAGAGGTGAAGCCGGTGGTGGACAGCGCCGTCGCCAGCTGCCTCAACCAGTGGTTCGAGGAAAACCCGGCCGATGCCCGCAAGGTCATCTCCAAGGCCTACGAGGCCGCCGCGGCGCGCGAGGCGGCGCGCAAGGCGCGCGATCTGACCCGCCGCAAGGGCGTGATGGAAATCGCCAGCCTTCCCGGCAAGCTGGCGGATTGCCAGGAGCGCGATCCGGCCAAATCCGAAATCTTCCTTGTCGAGGGTGATTCGGCGGGCGGTTCCGCCAAGCAGGGTCGCGACCGCGCCAACCAGGCCATTCTTCCCCTTCGCGGCAAGATCCTGAATGTCGAGCGGGCACGCCCCGACAAGATGCTGTCCTCGGCCGAGATCGGCACGCTGATCACGGCCATCGGGGCAGGCGTCGGGAACGACCAGATGGAGACCGAGAAGGCGCGCTATCACAAGATCATCATCATGACGGATGCCGATGTCGACGGAAGCCACATCCGCACGCTTCTCCTGACCTTCTTCTTCCGGCATATGCGTCCGCTGATCGAGGCCGGTTATCTCTATATCGCGCAGCCGCCGCTGTTCCGCGCCAAGCGCGGCCAGTCCGAGGTTTATCTGAAAGACCAGCACGAACTCGACGGCTATCTGATGGAGGCCGGGCTGAAGGATGCGGTGCTGACCCTCAGCGACGGCACCCAGGTCGCCGGCGCCGAGCTTCAGGATTATGCCGGACGCGCGACCATGGCAGGCCGCCTCGTCGACCAGCTCGGCCGCCGGCTCGGCAACCGCGACGTGGTCGAGCAGGCCGCCATTGCCGGACTGCTGACAGGCGCCACCCTCGGCAACGCCGACGCCGCCGCCTATCTGGCAAGGCGTCTGGAGGGGCAGGCGAACGAGCTTGAAAAGGGCTGGCAGGCCGATGTCGAGGACGGGGTCAACGGGCCGGCGCTGGTGGTCAGCCGCCAGCTTCGCGGCATCACCGAGCGCCATGTCATCGACCGCCGGCTGCTGAACGCGCCGGAAGCCATGGAACTCGACGCGATGGCGAGCCACCTGCAGGCCATTTACGAGCGTCCGGCGAGCCTGCGGCTCGGCAGCAACGAGATGGCGATCAATGGTCCGATGGGACTGTCGCAGGCGATTTTCCAGACCGGCCGAAAGGGTGCGCAGATTTCCCGCTACAAGGGCCTTGGCGAGATGAATCCCGAACAGCTCTGGGAGACCACCCTCGACCCGACGCAGCGGGTCCTGCTTCAGGTCTCGATCGAGCAGGAAGAGGATGCGGACAACGCCTTCTCGACGCTGATGGGCGAGGCCGTCGACCAGCGGCGGGAATTCATCCAGAAGAACGCCCTGCGGGTGGCCAATCTCGATGTGTAAAGCGGTCTAGATGGCGGCGCTGCCAAAAGCCGGCAGACGACTAATGGCCGGCGCCGCCGGCGTCAGGTCGATGCTGCAGCCGCGAGAGCGGCGCGGCAGCCCGCCAAGCGCGATCGACGCGCGCCTGATCCTGAACATCCGCTGGCTTGCGCTCACCGGCCAGCTTCTGGCGCTGCTGTTCACCTTCATCGTCCTTGAAATCCCGATTCCGATCGGCCCGGCGCTGTTCGTGATCGGCCTGTCGGTGGCGATGAATGTCTGGCAGACCCGGCGCACCTTCATCATGCGCCAGGAGCGTGACCAGAGCTTCATCGCCCTGATCTTCGATGTCTGCCAGCTGTCGGCCCTGCTCTTTTTCACCGGCGGGCTGCTTAACCCGTTTTCCGTGCTGCTGCTGTCGCCGGTCGTGGTGTCGGCGACGATCCTGCGCCGGCGCGAGACCATTGGCCTCATTCTGCTGGTTGCCGGCTGCGTGACATTTCTCTCGCTGTTCCATTACCCGCTGCCGCTGGAGGATATCGACGGCACCGAGGCCAACCTCTACCTGCTCGGGCTGTGGATGGCGATGGTGCTGTCGTCAGGATTCATCGGCATTTATGCCTGGTGGGTGGCGTCACGCGCGCGGCGGCTTGACGAGGCGCTGTCCGAGGCAAGGCTTGTTCTTGCCAAGGAACAGCAGGCTGTGGCGCTCGGCGCCCTTGCCACGGCGGCGGCGCACCGGCTTGGCTCGCCGCTGAATACCATCACCGTGATTGCGCACGAGATGTCCGGAGCCATTCACAAGGACGACCCGATCTATGACGATGTCAGCCTGCTCCGCGCCGAGACCGAGCGTTGCCGCGTCATTCTGGGGGAGCTGGACGATTATCAGTCCACAGAGACGGTCGACCTGCAGACGCCGGTGCCATTATCGACGGTGATCGACGAGATTGTGGCCAATCGTATAGGTGATCTGGACAAGGAAGTTGTTGTCACGCTCGACGAGCGGTCGGCCATGCCGATGCCGCTGGTGCGCCCGGGTCCGGAACTGCTGCACGCGCTCGAAGACCTTCTCCGTAACGCCGGCGATTTCGCAAAATCACGTGTCACAGTGCGGATTCGGTGCTCGCTGGAAGAGGTGCTGATCTCCATCCATGATGACGGGCCGGGCTTCTCATCAGGCGTTCTCGCACGCATAGGCGCCCCGTGGAACAGCTCGCGTGCAAACAAGGGATCACATCGCGGTTTGGGGATTTTTATCGCCAGCACCTTGATTGAGGCCCTTGGCGGCTCAATATTATATGGGAACAGCAAGGCTGGAGGCGGCGAAGTCACGATCCAGCTTTCGCGAAATGCGCTGGAAAACCGCTGAATCCCGCGCGAGGAGAGTTTGTTTTGAATGACAACTCATTACTTATACTGGACGATGACGCGCCGCTGCGTACCCGGCTCAGGCGCGCGATGGAAACGCGCGGCTTCGAGGTGACGGACGCAGGTTCCGTCTCCGAAGGCATAGATTGCGTTCGCAAGTCGGCACCGGCCTATGCCATCCTCGACATGAAGCTCGAGGACGGAAGCGGCCTCAGCCTCGTATCCGAGCTCCGCGCCAAACGTGCCGAATGCAAGATTGTCATGCTGACCGGCTTTGGCAATATCGCCACGGCGGTTGCCGCTGTGAAGGCAGGGGCGCTGGATTACCTGCCGAAACCTGCCGACCCGGACAGCATCGCCGCGGCGTTGCGGCACTCCGGCGAGGGCATGCCGGCACCGCCACAGGACCCGATGAGCGCAGACCGCGTCCGCTGGGAGCATATCCAGCGCGTCTATGAACAGTGCGGGCGCAATGTATCGGAAACGGCGCGCCGGCTTCGCATGCACCGCCGGACCCTGCAGCGGATCCTCAGCAAGCACGCGCCACGCGCCTGAACGACCGTCAGGGACAAGCAGGCGACACCGCCATCACTATCTAGCAGGCGGTCGCGACCTTCATGACATTTGGCGGATTGAACCCAGCGGCCCTGCTTGCGCTCGCGGCTGCCCTCAGCTGGACCATGGCGGCCCTGTTCTCGCACCGTCCGGCCACAGAACTCGGCTCGCTTCATTTCAACCGGCTGCGGATGATCGCAGCTGTGATCATCATGGCCGGCATGTTGCTGGCCACAGGCCGCCCGATGGCAATCGGCGGCGAATTCTGGCCCTATATCATCCTGTCTTCGCTGACCGGGATCGTCCTTGGCGACTTTTTGCTCTTTGCGGCCATGCGAAGAGTCGGGCCGCGCCGGACCAATGTGCTGTTTGCCACCAACGCCCTGTTCGCGGCGGTGTTCGGGTGGGTGTTCCTCGGCGAATCGCTCGGTGGCCAGACCTTTCTGGCCATCCTCTTCGGCTTTTGCGGTGTTGTGCTTGCGGTGATCTACGGGAAACGGCGGGATCTCATGCATCAATGGGAAGCCGTGACCCCGCCGCTGTGGATCGGTGTGATGCTCGGGCTGTCCGCTGCCGTCTGCCAGGCTCTTGGTGTGATCTTTATACGGCCGGCAATGGCCGCCGGTGTCGATCCTGTCGCGGCGACGCTGGCGCGGGCGGTTGTCGGGGCCGTTGTCTTCTGGATGACATGGCCGTTTGACAAGCGCCGGCGTGACAAGCCGCTGATCCCGGACCGGAGCCTTCTGCTGCTGATCGCCCTGAACGGCCTGTTTGGCCTTGGCGTCGGCGCGGCCTTCCTGCTGGCGGCGCTGGAAATCGGAAATGTAGCCACCGTGACCATCCTTGCATCGACCACGCCGGTGCTGATCCTGCCCTTCATCTGGATCAAGACGCGGATGATGCCGGCGCCCGGCGCCTGGGCCGGCGCCTGCCTCGTGGTTGTCTGCACGGCACTGCTAGTCACTTGATCCCCGACCCTGATCCAACCCTGATCCAGCCCCTGATTTCGCCTGAAATTTCCCCGCCGGCAGATTTGCCGGATTGCGTCTTTACCTGCCTCCTTCATTGCTCATAGTATTACGCCGCGCCACGCAAGCGCGTGGCAACGAAACATGCGGGGATTTTTTATGTCGATGAACAAGATTTGTCCGGCCCTGATGATCTCGGCGGGCCTGCTGCTGGGCGGATGCACGTCCATCAAGCAGTATCTGAGCCCGGCGGAAACCGGTGCCGCGGATGCGGAGCAGGCAGAGGCAGCAGCCCCCGAAGCCGAGGAGGCCGTCGCCTCCGAGGTGGTCGTCGAGGCGCCGCTTCTCGTCTATGAATGGGACACCGAATTTTCGGCATTCCTGTCACCACCGATCGAGGTGCGCCGCCAGGCCAAGGCGGATTGCGTGTCCGAGGGCTATGAAGTGGCGGTTGTCGAGACGCTGGTGCTCGACGGCAATGTGGCGACGGCCCATTTCATTTGCCGTGGCGACTTCGAATAGCCTTCGGTACATCGGTATTTCTGTGTGTTCAGGGTTGGCTCTCGTCCGATCCTGTTCGCCAGCATTGCAATGTGAGCAGGTGACATGAAACAACGTCAGCTTGGCAAGAACGGTCCCATGATCTCGGCCATCGGGATTGGCGCCATGTCCTTCAGCAATTTCTACGGCGCCACCGACGAGGCACAGTCGCACGCCATCCTGTCCACTGCCCTGGATGAAGGCGTCACCCATATCGACACGGCCAATGCCTATGGCCCCCACACATCCGAGAGTGTGATCGGCACCTTCCTTGCCAGGCAGGGCAAGTCAAGGAACGAACTGTTCAGCATCGCGACCAAGGCCGCCATCACCAAGGATCCGGAAACGGGCGCCAGAACCTTCAATAACAGCGCCGAGCATCTCGAATCGGAACTGGACGGCTCGCTCGCCAGGCTCGGTGTCGACCATGTCGACCTGTTCTATGTGCACCGGCGCGACCCCTCGATTCCGATCGAAGAGGTGACCGAAACGCTCGTCGGGCTGATCAAGAAAGGCAAAATCCGCAGCTTCGGCTATTCCGAGATCGCGCCGACCTCGCTTCGCCGGGCAAATGCCATTCATCATGTGGCCGCCGTACAGTCCGAATATTCGCTTGCCGTCCGGTTTCCCGAGCTTGGCCTTGTCCAGTCGACGGCCGAACTCGGCACGGCCCTTGTTGCCTTTTCCCCTGTCGGAAGGTCCCTGCTGACCGACCGGCCATGTTCACCGGAAAAGGCGGAAACACTGCCATTCCTGAAGATCAATCCACGCTTTCAGGAACCGAACCTGACAGCCAATATCGAGGCGACGCGGAAATTCCGCGAACTGGCTGCCGATATGGGAACAAGCGCCGCGGCGCTGTCGATCGCATGGCTTGTGCATCGTGCCGACCATATCGTTCCCATCCCGGGGACGCGTTCGCCCGACCATCTGCGCGAACATTGCGCCGGCGCGAGGCTCGATCTGGATGCGGCGGCGATTGCTGCCATCGAAGAGGCCCTGCCGCTTGGCTGGGCGCATGGCGACCGCTATTCACAGGCCCAGTGGGTCGGTCCCGAAAAATACTGCTAGGCCTTCCATGACAGACAACACCGCGACCACCGCCGCCCAGGATGCCGCCCTCGGCTGGCCGGTGCCGGGCTGGCGCGGCGCGACTCCGCCCGATCCGCGCGCCATCGACGGGCGCTATTGCCGGATCGAGCCGCTTGTCCCGGCGCATGCCCGGCAGCTTCACGAGGCCTACCATGCCGATGGTGGCGCGGTGAACTGGGACTATCTTCCTTATGGGCCGTTCGAGACTCTCGTTGATTTCGAAGCCTTCCTCGAGGGCACCTGCCTTGGCAGCGACCCGCTGTTCTACACGATCTTCGACATTGCATCCGGCCGGGCGGTCGGGATGGCAAGCTATCTCAGGATCGACCCGCACGCCGGCGTGATCGAGGTTGGCCACATCAATTATGCGCCGGCGCTGCAACGTAGCCCGGCGGCCACCGAGGTGATGTTCCTGATGATGCGGCAGGCGTTCGATGACTGGGGCTATCGCCGGTATGAATGGAAATGCAACAATCTGAACGAGCGCTCGAAACGTGCGGCGGCCCGGCTCGGCTTCACCTTTGAAGGGGTGTTCCGTCAGGCCACGGTCTCGAAAGGGCGCAATCGCGACACGGCCTGGTTCTCGATCCTCGACGGGGAATGGCCGGCTGCGCGCGCCGCATTCGAACAATGGCTCGACCCGGCCAACTTCGATGAGGAAGGGCAGCAGCGCGCCGGCCTTGCGGATATCCGTGGCCGCCTGCCACAGGCCGGATGACGGCAACCGCGCCCATCAATCGGCAGATGCGGCCGGTGGAGTGGATCCTGCTGCTGACATTGTCGCTTGTCTGGGCCGGCTCGTTCCTGTTCAACGGCATCGCTGTCCGTGAACTTCCTGTTTTCACCATTGTTGTCGGCCGCGTTGCGATTGCCGCGATGATTCTGCTGCTGGTCCTGCGATGGCGCGGCGAAAGCCTGCCGCGTGATCCGGCTGTCTGGCGGGCCTTCCTTGTCATGGGGTTCCTCAACAATGTGCTGCCCTTCAGCCTGATTGTCTGGGGCCAGGGGCATATCTCCTCCGGTCAGGCCTCGATCCTGAATGCCATGACCCCGATCTTCACAGTGATCATGGCGCATCTGCTGACAAGGGACGAGAAGATGACGCCTGGCAGGATCGCCGGAATTCTGGTCGGGTTCGCCGGTGTGGCGGTGATGCTGGGTGCCGAGATCAGGGCCGGATCCGGCATCACGCTGGCGGCGCAATGCGCGCTGCTTGGTGCCACCATATGCTATGCCGTCGCGGTGGTGTTCGGCAGGCGGTTCCGCAGCCTTGGCGTGTCACCGATGATGACGGCCACCGGCCAGGTGACGATGGCCAGCATGATCCTGCTGCCGGCCTGGTTGCTGATCGACCGGCCCTGGTCCCTGCCGATGCCGGGTCCTGCCGCCATCATGGCGGTGCTGGCCATCGCCAGCCTGTCGACGGCCTTTGCCTATGCGCTGTATTTCCGGGTGCTGTCGACGGCCGGTGCCACGAACGCCTCGCTGGTGACGATGCTGATACCGCCCGGCGCCATCATCATGGGCATTCTCGTTCTCGACGAGACCGTGCTGCCGCGCCATCTGGTCGGGCTGGCGCTGATCATCGCCGGCCTGCTGGTCACCGACGGGCGGATCAGGCTGCCGCGCCGCGGCTAGGCGGCAACCGGGTCAATCGGCATTTTCGGGCCGCCGGTGGCGGTCTCGAACACCTGCGCTGCCGCCAGCAGGGCCGCCTCGCCGCGGGGCTTGCCGATCAGCTGGATGCCGATGGGAAGGCCGCGCGGCCCCGGTCCGACCGGCACCGAAATCGAGGGAAGGCCTGCCGTCGTCGCGAGGAAGGCAAAACGCAGCCAGTCCATATAGCCTGTCAGTTCCTTGCCGCCGACAACCTTGACCCATTCCTCGGTCTGCGGATGCGGCATGCAGCCGACAACCGGGCAGGCCAGCACATCGTGGCTGGCGAAGAATTCGACCATATTGTTGAAGATCACCGTGCGGTTCAGATGGGCGTCGGCGACATCGTCGACACTCATCGACCTGCCGAACGCCATATTGTCGATCAGCGTCTGCTTGAAATGCCGCTTCACCTCTTCCGGCATGTTGCGCGCGGTGATCGCCATATCCATGCCGCGAAGCGTGAAATAGGTGCGTTCCAGATTGGCAAGGTCCGGGCAGGCTTCCTCGACAGTGGCGCCGGCACCCTCGACCAGCCCCAGCACCATCTTCAGATGGTCCAGAACCTCGGCATCGACCTGCGCCATGCCGTTGAAGTCGGCCGAGAAGCCGACCCTGATCTTTGGCGTGGCGGCGATCACCGCATCCTGGAAGCTGCCACCTTCCGGCCCCGGGAACGAGATCGGGATCGAGGGTGTGTGGCCCGCCATGCAATCGAGGAACAGGGCGCAGTCCCGCACCGAGCGGGCCATCGGGCCTTGCGTTCCTTCGGTCATGAAGCCTGCCGGGCTGGCGCTGGCGGCGCGTCCCGGGCTGGGCCGCATGCCGACGATGCCGCAATAGGCCGCCGGTGTTCGCAGGCTGCCGCCATGATCGGACCCGTGGCTCAGCCACACCTCGCCTGTGGCAAGCCCCGCCGCCGCGCCGCCGGACGATCCGCCCGGATTCAGCACCGTGTCCCACGGGTTCAGCGTCGCGCCGAACACCGCGTTGAAGGTGTTGGCGCCGGCGCCCATTTCCGGAGTGTTTGTCTTGCCGGCGACAATGCCGCCGCGCGCCTCGATGCGGGCCACCAGCGGATCGCTCTTGTCCGGCACAAAATCGGCAAAGGCCCTGGTGCCGAAGGTCGTGCGAACACCGGCGACCGGGTTCAGGTCCTTGATGCCGAGCGGCAGTCCGGCCAGCCAGCCCGGTTGGTCGGCATCGCCGTCAAGATTGTCCGCCGCCGCATAGGCGCGTTCCGGACAGGTTGTCGGCATCGCGTTGATGGCGGGCTCCACGGCCTCGATTCGCGCAAAGGCAGCGTCGAGGCAGTCGCGCGGGCTGACCTCGCCTTTCTTCAGAAGCGCGACAAGTTCATGTGCCTGCAGGCGGCACAGTTCCGGCCCGGTGAAATCCGGCCAATCGGGTGGCTGTGTGGTCATGATGCGATGGCCCGTACTGTCATGTGAAAAGGTCGATGCCCGAAAGCATGATGCGATGCTGGCATGCCGGCTCCGGCTTGTCGAGGTGGCGAAGGGCATGAGGTTCCGGGCTCACGCTGTGCTTTACATGACAGGCCAGATACGGGAACAATGTGGCGACGACGTCCGACACGCGTTCAGGACGCCGGTTTGAACAACGGGGTGTGGTTATGAAGCTTGTCATGAATATGGTCCGCAAGCCGTTCAAGGCTGGCGAGGTGATTTTCGATTTCGGCGAGAAAAGTGACGATCTCTACCTGATCCACTCCGGCTCTGTGGAAATCGTCTCGCGCGAGGGGCTGGTGCTGGCGACGCTGAAGGCCGGCGAGCTGTTCGGCGAGATGGCCTCGATCCTTGGCGAGCGTGAACGCACCGCGCGGGCGGTCACGGCCACCAACGCGGTGATCGACGTCATTGATTCCACCACCATGCGGCGCAAGCTCGGCGAGGCCGACCCGGTGTTGCGCGCGCTTGTCCGCAACCTGACCATCCGGCTTGCCGACGCCAACAAGATGAACGAGGAGCGCTGGCTGCTTCTCAATGTCTATCAGAGCCTGGCCCCGGACGAGATCGAGCGCCCCTGACATCGAGCGC
>WTIL01000055.1:15330-20732 GCA_011522725.1 Rhodospirillaceae bacterium | reverse complement strand
TCCACCCGGGCAAATGGACCATCGAAAACATATCGGCCATGCGTGCCCAGCTGCGCGGCATGGGCCTGTCCTATGACTGGGACCGCGAGCTGGCGACCTGCACCCCGGACTATTACCAGCATGAACAGCGCATGTTCCTGAAATTCATGGAACAGGGCCTTGCCTACCGCAAGGAAAGCTGGGTCAACTGGGATCCTGTCGAGAACACGGTGCTTGCCAATGAACAGGTCGTCGACGGGTGCGGCTGGCGTTCTGGCGCCCCAGTAGAGCGTCGGCTCCTGTCACAATGGTTCCTGAAAATCACCGAATATGCCGATGATCTTCTTGACGCCATCGAAGGGCTCGACCGCTGGCCGGATCGTGTCAGGCTGATGCAGCAGAACTGGATCGGCCGGTCCGAAGGCGCGCGCGTGCGCTTTGCAATTTGCGGTGACATCGCAGAGGACATTGCCGCGGAAGCCGACAATATCGAGGTCTTCACGACCCGGCCGGATACGCTCTACGGCGCGTCTTTCGTGGCAGTAGCCGCCAACCACCCGCTTGCCATCGCTGTCGCGAAGGGCAACGCGGAGGCAACGGCCTTCCTTGCCGAATGCGCCAAGCTCGGCACGTCGGAAGCAGCTGTGGAAACCGCCGAGAAAAAGGGTTTTGATACCGGCCTGACAGTACAGCACCCGCTTGTTGCGGACTGCCGGCTTCCGGTCTATATCGCCAATTTCGTGCTGATGGAATACGGCACCGGCGCCATCTTCGGCTGCCCGGCGCATGACCAGCGCGACCTTGATTTCGCCAATGCCTATGGTCTTGGCGTGATCCCGGTGGTGCTTCCCGACGACACCGATGCCGCCGGCTTCGAAATCACCGACACGGCCTATACCGGACCCGGAAAGCTGTTCAATTCCGGCCCGTGGGACGGCATGGATGTCGAGGAAGGCAAGCGTGCCGCGATCGCAGCGCTTGAGGCCGCCGAGTCAGGCGCGGGCCAGACGACCTACAGGCTTCGTGACTGGGGTGTTTCACGCCAGCGGTACTGGGGATGCCCGATTCCGGTCATCCATTGCGATTCCTGCGGCCTTGTGCCCGTTCCCGAGGCCGACCTCCCGGTAGAGCTTCCCGAGGACATCGATTTCGAAGCGCCCGGAAACCCGCTGTCAAACCATCCGACATGGAAGCATGTCAGTTGCCCGACATGCGGCGGCGACGCCATCCGCGAGCAGGACACCTTCGACACCTTCTTCGAGAGCTCGTGGTATTTCCTGCGATTTGCCGACCCGCATCATCCGCAAGGATTCTCGCGCGAGGCGGCGTCCTACTGGATGCCGGTCGACCAGTATATCGGCGGCGTCGAGCATGCGGTTCTGCATCTTCTCTATTCCCGTTTCTTCATGCGCGCGCTTCGCGACACCGGGTATCTGGAGGGGGACGAGCCCTTCGCAGGCCTGATGACCCAGGGCATGGTCTGCCATCAGACCTTTCGCGATGCTGACGGCAAATGGCTGTTCCCGACCGAGGTAGAGCGCGACGGCGACAGCTGGAAAGTGCGCGACACCGGCGCTGCCGTGACGGCTGGCCGGATCGAGAAGATGAGCAAGTCGAAGCGGAACGTCGTCGACCCGGATGTCATTATCGAAACCTATGGTGCGGACACCGCGCGCCTTTTCATGCTGTCGGATTCGCCGCCTGAACGTGACATGGAATGGACAGAAGCAGGCGTCGAGGGCGCGTCGAGATTCCTCAAGCGCATCTACCGGATGGCTGCCGACCCGTCACTGTCCACAGCCGGAACACAGCTTCCTGACAGCGGGGCGGGCGGCGATCTCGTTCGCGCTGCCCATCGTGCCATTGATGCCATGACCGCCGATATCGAGGCCTTCAGGTTCAACAAGGCGGTTGCCCAGCTTTACACGCTTGCCAATGCAATCGGCGAGGTACGGGGAGATGAGCCGTCAGATCTGGCTGCTCGACGGTTTGGTGTCGAAACGCTGATCCGGCTTCTCTACCCGCTTGCACCGCATATTGCCGAAGAGATTTGGGAACAGCTCGGCCATGCTGTGATGCTTGCAGACACCGACTGGCCGAAAGCAGACCCGGACATGCTGACCGAGGACAGTGTCGAGATCGGCGTTCAGGTGAATGGCAAACTTCGGGACACGGTCTCGCTTCCGGTTGACGCCGACGAGGATGTGGCCCGGGCGGCGGCGCTGGCGTCGGCCGGTGTAATTCGCTACCTTGAAGGCCGTGAACCGAGGAAAGTCATCGTCGTCAGGAACAGGATCATCAATGTGGTTGTCTAGACTGATTGTGACTGCCGGCCTTCTCCTGCTGTCGGCGTGCAGTGGTTTCGAGATCAAGTCTCTCGGACAGGCGCTGTATGAGCAGAATGCGGTGATCGCGGTCGTGGAGACAGGTGGTCGCAACGGCCAGCTTTACAGCCGCCAGCTTCGCAGCCGCCTGCAGCATGGCGGCGCCTCGGCCACACACAGTGTCAGCACGAGGCTGAATGTATCTTCCAGCTCGTCCCTGTCGGTGCAGGGATCCACTTCTGATCTGAAAAAGAAAACAATGACCGCATCGATCGTTCTGGTCGATCTGGCAACGGGCGAAGTTGTTCTGTCCGACAGCCTGTCGGCCAACGCTACGCTTGGCACCGTCTCGGCACAGTTTGCCCAGACCCGGTCGGACCGCCATGCCGACGAACGGCTCGCCATGCTGCTGGCGGACCGCGTCGCCGCCAGGCTTCATCTCTTTTTCTCCCAGACCGGTTCCTGATGAAGGTCGCGCCGCGGCAGGCAAACGCATTTCTTGCATCCATTCCAGCTGCCGTCCGCGCCCTGCTCCTTCATGGCAATGACCTTGGGCTGATTTCCGAGCGTGCCCGCAAGGTCGCGACAGCCTTCAGTGACGATCTTGACGATGTGTTTTCAGTGACGCATCTCGAGGGGGACCAGCTCGCCGGCGATGCAGGCGCGCTCGGTGACGCTGCCGAAGCGATTGCAATGACCGCGCCCTGCCGACTGGTTCTGGTCAAGGGCCGCGGCAGCGAAATGCTGGCAGCCTGCAAACTGGCGCTGGCAAGACGGCTTGATTCGGCCTTCATCATTGTCGAGGCGACCGACACCACAACCCGTCACGCGCTGGTGAAGCTGTTCGAAACGGCGGAGAATGCCGCCGCGCTCGGCTGTTATGGCGATGATGCGCGCGATATCGGCGCCCTGCTTCGCGAAACGATGGCGCGTGACGGCATTTCTGTGACCGAAGATGCGGCCGCCCTTGTGGTGGAGCGTCTGGGAAGCGACCGCGCGGTATCCCGTCAGGAGATCGAAAAGCTCGCCCTTCTTGCCGGTCCCGGCGGCACGCTGGGAATCGAGGAAGTCAGCCATGCGCTGGGTGACAGCGCCAGCCTTGCCGTCACCGACATCGCCATGGCCGCGGCCGACGGCAATGTGGAGTCGCTGCAGAAAGCCGTCGGCAAGGCATGGACCGAACAGCAGGCAAGCGTCATGGTGCTTCGTGGCTGCCAGGGCTATTTCAAGCAGATGCTCGCCGCTGCGCGTGCTGTCCAGCGCGGAAGCCAGGCGATGCAGGCGGTGAAATCGCTTCGCCCGCCTCTCCATTTCAGGCTTCAGGACCGCGTGGCCGCCCAGCTCAGGTTCTGGCCGCCTGATGCGATCCTCGATGCTGTGAACAGGCTGCAGGACGCCGAGCTTGCCGTGAAGACGGGCGCTGCGGATGACGAGACACAATGCGCCCAGACATTGCTCGGGATCTGCATTCGCGGCCGTGCCCTGAAGCGCTGAACGGTGGCGCCGGTCTGGACCCGCGACCCGGGCGCTAGTCTTTTTCCAGCTTGTCGATCACGGACTCGAACTGTTCGAGCGAGTTGAAATGCATGACGAGCCGGCCGCGGTTCTTGTCCTCATGCCATTCGATGTCCAGCCGCAGGCCGAGTTTCGCCTGCATGCTTTCTTCAAGGGCGCGTATATCTGCCGTCTTGTTCGCTTTCGGCTTTGTTGCCGCGGCCTGGCCTGTGGAGGTTGGTGATTTCTGCGACTTGACCAGCGCCTCCACCTGGCGGGCGGAAAGACCTTTTTCGACAACCCGGCGTGCCAGCGCCGCGCAATCGGGATGACCGATCAGCGGGCGCACCTGGCCCATGCTCAACTGCCCGTCGACGACCAGCTGACTCACCTCCTGAGGCAATGTCAGGAGACGCAGGAGATTGGCGATGTGGCTTCTGGATTTTCCAATAATTTCAGATAGTTGTTCTTGCGTATATCCAAAATTGTCAATCAGCTGGCGATAGCCTTCAGCCTCTTCAACAGCACTCAGATCAGCCCGCTGGACATTCTCGATCAATGCCAGCTCATGCGCTTCCTCGTCACCCATCTCGCGGATGATGGCCGGAATGACATGCAGCTGCGCCAGCTGCGCCGCGCGCCAGCGCCGTTCACCGGCAATCAGCTGGTAGCGGTTGCTTGCCCCCTGCTGGGGACGGACAAGAATGGGTTGGACAAGGCCCTTGGCCCGAATGGAATCGGCAAGCTCGGCAAGCCGTTCCTTGTCAAAGCGGCGGCGCGGCTGCCAGGGGCCGACATTGATCCATTCAACCGGAATTTCACCAAGGCCGGACAGTTGCGACTGCGGCGCCTCCCCGGATCCGGAAATGGCTGCCTGAGAGGCGCCCGACCCGGCGGGAGCGGCTGTCCCGGTGGCGGCGGCAACGCCAGCATCACCCAGAAGCGATGACAGGCCGCGGCCGAGGCCACGCGGCCTGGCGGTGGATGCCGGCGCCTTTTTCGCGGCTTTCTTGCTTGCTGCCTTGGCTGCCGGTTTCTTTTTTGCTGTCTCGGCTTTCTTTGCCATGCTCGTTATCCCTGCGTATTTGTCCTTGTGCCTGTCCCGGGCGGATGTCCCGGGCGGATGTCCCTTGCCGGTCAGGCCGCCTTTGCCTCCTGACGAAGCAATTCAGCCGCAAGCGCCGCATAAGCCTGCGATCCGGGACATTTCAGATCATAGATCAGCACCGGCTGCCCGAACGACGGTGCCTCTGACACCCGCACATTGCGCGGGACGACCGTATTATAGACCAGCTCGCCAAAATGGTCGCGCACATCATTGGCCACCATGGCGGACAGCTTGTTGCGGCTGTCGAACATGGTCAGCACGATGCCCTGCATGGACAGCGCGCCATTCAGCCCGGCCTTCACGGCATCGATGGTGCGCATCAGCTGCGACAGCCCTTCCAGCGCGTAGAATTCGCACTGGAGCGGCACCAGGACCGACGTAGCAGCCGCCAGTGCGTTCACAGTCAGCATGCCGAGCGACGGGGGGCAATCGATGATGATGTAGTCATATGACGCTGAAATACGCGAAATCGCGCCGCGGAGCCGGAATTCCCGGTC
>WTIL01000055.1:11163-15230 GCA_011522725.1 Rhodospirillaceae bacterium | reverse complement strand
AGTCATATGACGCTGAAATACGCGAAATCGCGCCGCGGAGCCGGAATTCCCGGTCCGGCATGTCGGACAGCTCGACCTCGGCCGCCGACAGATCAACAACGGTGGGGATGATATCGAGCCGCGGGACCTGTGTTTTCTGGATTGATTCGTCGGATCCGCTGCCTCCGGCAATCAGGCTATAGCTGTTATGCGCCCGGTCATCGATGCCAAGGCCGGTGCTGGCATTGCCTTGCGGGTCGAAATCGATCAGCAGCACGCTGCGGCCACACGCCGCCAGCGCTGTCGCGAGATTGATCGAGGTGGTGGTTTTCCCGACGCCACCCTTCTGATTGGCAACGGCGATAATGCGCTTGGATGGCGACATGGCGGGATGCGGCTCCGGTCTAGGACGTTACCGTCAGGTCTACCACAAAAGCCTCGGGGTTGGTAAGGCTCGGATGAAGCCTGTGGATGATATCGGAACGTGTGTCGAGCGCGGCAAGTTCCGCTTCCGCCCGGGCCCCTTTCAGGAACAGGCACCTCGTCCCGGGCACAAGCTGGGCCTCAAGGAGCTCGAGAAGCCTGTCAAGCGATGCCAGCGCCCTTGCCGTGACAATACCGGCGCCGATGGGTGGCAGGGATTCGATGCGCCTGTTATGGACAATTGCCCGGATTCCGGTCTCGCGAATGACGGTCTGCAGGAACACGGCCTTTTTCTGATCCGACTCGACGAGGTGCAGTTCGGCATCGCACAACGCCGCGAGGACGAGTCCCGGAAACCCCGCGCCACTGCCGACATCGAGAATCCGGCCTGTGCCGGCGGGCACAAGAGGCGCAAGCTGGGCCGAATCCCAGATATGGCGCATCCATATATCCGGCAATGTCGAGGCCGAGACGAGATTCACCCGCTGCTGCCATTTCTCGACCAGCGCCACATAGGCTGCGAGCCTGTCCATTGTTTCACGTGAAACATCGATCTGTCCGGCCAGCGCCTCGGGGAGGTTCATGCCTGTCCTGCAGCCGCCATGCTGTCGGCCCCGTCCCGCTTGAGATGGCGCAATACAGCGACAACAGCCGCCGGGGTGAGGCCCGGGAGCCTGTTTGCCTGGCCGATTGTCTGCGGCCGCAGCCGCATCATCACATCGCGCGCTTCGGCGGAAAGCCCGCCAACAGCGCCATAATCGAAATCGGCCGGAATGGAAATGGCCTCGTCACGATGCAGCGCCTCGATATCGGCACGCTGGCGCTCGAGATATCCGGCATAACGGCAATCCGCCTCAAGCTGCGGGCGAAGGGAGTGGTCAATCGCCTCCAGTTCTGGCCAGAGACCGGTCAGGCTGCCAATGGTGATGCCCTCCAGCGCCAGCATGTCGGCAGCGCTCCTCCGGCCGCCGTCACGCGGCGCAGGCAGCCCATGCGCCTGCAGGGCCTTGGGAAGGGCGCTTGCCGCCTGCAGCATCGTCGTAGCGGCGTTGAGACTGTCTTTCCTGGCCAGCCACGCCTTCCGCCTCTCCTCGCCGACACATCCGATCTCGATCCCGCGGTCGGTCAGGCGCCAGTCGGCATTGTCGGCACGAAGGAGGAGCCTGTATTCGGCACGCGAGGTGAACATCCTGTAGGGCTCCGGCGCACCGCGGGTGATCAGATCGTCGATCATCACTCCGGTATAGGCCTCGGCCCGGGTCAGGCTGAACTCGCCCTTGTCCCCGGTCCTGTCCCCGGCCATTCCCCCGGCCGCGCGCATGGCAGCATTGATTCCCGCAATCAGACCCTGCGCGGCGGCTTCCTCATAACCCGTGGTGCCGTTGATCTGGCCGGCAAGATACAGCGACGGCAGCGCTTTCAGCTCCAGCGTACGGGTGAGCGAGCGCGGATCGATGAAATCATATTCGATGGCGTAGCCATATTGCAGGATCACCGCCTTCTCGAGTCCCGGAATGCTGGCGACCAGCGCGTCCTGCACATCCCGCGGCAGGCTGGTCGAAATGCCGTTCGGATAGACCGTATGGTCATCCAGCCCTTCCGGCTCGAGAAACACCTGATGGGATTCGCGGTCGGCAAAGCGCTTTACCTTGTCCTCGATGGACGGGCAGTAACGCGGCCCCTGCCCGGCGATCTGGCCGCTATAGACCGCCGACAGATGCAGGGATTCCGCAATAATCCTGTGGGTCTCGGCCGTTGTACGGGTGATGCCGCAGGAAATCTGCGGAACCGTAATCCGGTCGGTCAGCGTCGAGAACGGCACCGGCGGGTCGTCTGCGGGCTGCATTTCCAGCGCGTCCCAGTTGATGGTCCTGCCGTCAAGCCGCGCCGGGGTGCCCGTCTTCAGCCTGCCGACCGCCAGGTCAAGGGCGCGAAGCCGCTCTGCCAGCGCGTTGGATGGCGCCTCTCCGACCCGTCCGGCAGGTGTAATCTCGGATCCCAGATGGATCAGGCCCCCGAGAAAGGTCCCGGTGGTCAGCACCACGGCACTGGCGCGCCACTCGCGGCCATCCTCGGCGATGACACCGCAGCAGGTGCCATCCTCGACGATCAGGTCGCCGACTGCCGCCTCGATGACGGTGACACCGGCGTCGGCAATGAATTGCTGGACCGCCTCGCGGTAGAGCTTCCTGTCGGCCTGCGCGCGCGGGCCATGAACGGCCGGGCCGCGCGACTTGTTCAGCATCCGGAACTGGATGCCCGCCCGGTCGATCGCCCGTCCCATGATCCCGTCGAGCGCATCGATCTCGCGCACCAGATGACCCTTGCCAAGCCCGCCGATGGCCGGGTTGCAGGACATCTCGCCGATCCGGTCGGCGCGCATCGTCACCAGGGCGGTCCGTGCGCCCATGCGCGACGCCGCGGCAGCCGCCTCGCAGCCCGCATGCCCCCCGCCGACAATGATGACGTCAAACTCCACGGTTCCGTGTCCCGTCTGGTCGCTCAAAATCCGTTCAGGGCCGCTTTATGCGCCCTTTATGGTCATTTTCCAATGCAAAAGCTGGAAAATATACTGCCAAGCAGTTCCTCGGCATCAATCTGGCCCGTGATCCTGCCAAGGCTGTCAGCTGCGCGCCGGTAGTCTTCAGCCGCCAGCTCGGGCGCCATCGCGAAATCATGGCCAAGCGCGGCCTCCAGCGAGGCAACGGTATCCTCCAGCGCCGTCCTGTGGCGCTCCCGCGTGATCAGGCTGGACCCTTCGTCCCGGTTCGCCGGCACCACAAGATCACGAAGACAAGCCACCACCGTCTCCAGGCCTGTGCCTTCCGCAAGGGAGACCGTGAGTGCACCGGCTTCGGCAGCTGCGGCCACAGCCGCTTCCTGCATCAGGTCACATTTGTTCAGGATCACGCCATGGGATGGTCCGGCAATGCCGCGCAAGCTCTCCAGCGCCTCGGGCCAGCCGGCATCGCTTCCGTCAAGTACGATGAGAGACGCGCTTGCCCCTCTCGCCGCCTCGACGGCCCGCCGCACGCCTTCAGCCTCGATCAGGTCACCGGTCTGCCGCACGCCGGCGGTATCCAGCAATGTGACCGGCACCCCGTTGATCTCGAGACGTACCGAGACAACGTCGCGTGTGGTGCCAGCCTCATCGGATACAATCGCCGCGTCGCGCCCTGCCAGAAGATTCAGCAGGGTGGATTTTCCGGCATTGACCGGACCCAGCAGGCTGACCGTGACACCGCTCCGGACCTGCTCGCCGATACGCCCGTCATCAAGAACGGCTTCAATCGCGCGGATCAGCGCATTGCTGTCGTCGCGCAGCTGTGCTTCCACGGAAGGCGGCAGGTCTTCATCCGCGAAATCGATCAGCGCTTCCAGCCACCCGCCGAGACGAACCATCTCCTCGCGCCATCCGGTGACCGGCTTGTAGAGCGCGCCGTCCAGTTGGCGCCAGGCCTGCAGACGCTGACGGTCGGTCTCGGAATCGATCAGGTCGGCGAGCGCCTCTGTGCCGAGAAGGTCGATCTTGCCGTTCGCGAACATGCGGTGCGTGAACTCTCCGGGGACGGCCGGCCGGAAACCGCCAGCGTCGCCAATCATGCGCAGCGCCGCCGCTGTGACTGCCATCGATCCGTGCGTATGGATTTCGACGACATCCTCGC
>WTIL01000055.1:0-11063 GCA_011522725.1 Rhodospirillaceae bacterium | reverse complement strand
GCCGCCGCTGTGACTGCCATCGATCCGTGCGTATGGATTTCGACGACATCCTCGCCAGTACTCGACCGCGGGCCTGCCATCGCCAGGACCAGCGCCTCGTCAAGCGGCATGCCACTATCATCGAGGAGCCGTGCCACCTGAAAACAGCCGGGGGCCGGGCAGGCCGCGCCGAACAGGGCCGGTGCGGCATGCGCCGCCGGGCCGCTGATCCGGATCACCGCGATGGCGGATCGTCCGGGCGGTGTCGCCAGGGCAAAGATGGTGTCCTGCCTGCCTGTCATCGACAGCTGTCTCCCTTTTCATCGCCGGCCGGCTGGAGTACCGTTTCCGGTATAGCGGTTTTGCAAACGCCGGTCTGCCGCTTCTTTACCTGTCATTTCCTGTCGGCAAGCTCAACCCGAATCAATCAGGGGACGACCCGCATGACGACGCTCTTCCATGTCACCATCGACACGCCGCTCGGCTATATGCGGCCGGTCAGCGACGGCACCTGCCTGATCCGGCTCGACTGGGACCAGTCGCGGTTTTCAGCGCCGGACAATCCGGATGATGTTTCACGTGAAACATCGGATCAGCTCATCGCCTATCTCGGCGGAACATTGAAGGATTTCAGGCTGCCGGTCCGGGCCGAGGGAAAGTCGGCCGCCGGCCATGCCTGGCTTGAAGCCATGGCCCGCATTCCGTACGGCGCGGTGGTGACATATGGTGAATTCGCCGCCGCAGCCGGCAAGCCGGGAGCGCCGCGCGCCGCAGGCACGGCCTGTTCGACCAATCCGATCCCGATCATATATCCCTGCCACCGTGTGGTCAGAGCCGGTGGGGCATTGGGGAATTATGGCGGTGGCAGCAATCTCGACCCGAAGCATCCCGACAATCTCGGACGCAAGCAGGCCTTGATCGATCTCGAGCGGCGGTTTGCCTAGCTGTTCATCTGGTCGAAGAAATCGTCGTTGCTCTTCGAATTCTTCAGCTTGTCGATCAGGAATTCCATCGCGTCGACCGGGCCCATCTGCATCAGGATGCGGCGCAGTACCCACATCTTGGCAAGCGTTCCCTTGTCGACGAGGAGTTCTTCCTTGCGCGTTCCGGACCGGGTGATATCGATCGCCGGGAATGTCCGCTTGTCCGACAGCTTGCGGTCCAGGATGACCTCGCTGTTGCCGGTGCCCTTGAATTCCTCGAAGATCACCTCGTCCATGCGCGAACCGGTTTCGATCAGGGCTGTCGCGATGATGGTCAGCGATCCGCCCTCCTCGATGTTTCGCGCCGCGCCAAAGAAGCGCTTGGGCCGCTGCAGCGCGTTCGCGTCAACACCGCCTGTCAGAACCTTGCCGGATGAGGGCACGACGGTGTTATAGGCACGGGCAAGTCGCGTGATCGAATCCAGCAGGATCACCACGTCACGCTTGTGCTCGACGAGCCGTTTGGCTTTTTCTATAACCATTTCAGTGACTTGAACGTGTCGTGCTGCCGGTTCGTCAAAGGTCGAGGAGATCACCTCGCCGCGCACCGAACGCTGCATGTCCGTCACTTCCTCCGGCCGCTCGTCGATCAGGAGAACGATGAGATAGACCTCGGGATGGTTTTCCGAGATGGCATGCGCGATGCTCTGCAGCATCATCGTCTTGCCCGTGCGCGGCGGCGCCACGATCAGTCCGCGCTGGCCCTTGCCCATCGGCGACACCAGATCGATCACCCGCGGGGTATTGTCCTTCTTGTCCGGATCGAACGGCAGCTCGAGCGTCAGCTTCGACTCGGGATACAGCGGGGTGAGGTTGTCGAAATTGATCCGGTGGCGGACCGCGTTCGGTTCCTCGAAATTGATCGTCTCGACCTTGAGAAGAGCGAAATAGCGTTCGCCATCCTTCGGCGCGCGAATCTCTCCCTCGACCGTATCACCCGTGCGAAGACCGAAGCGGCGGACCTGGCTCGGCGAGACATAGATATCGTCCGGGCCGGGCAGATAGTTCGATTCCGGCGCGCGCAGGAACCCAAAGCCGTCGGACAGCACCTCAAGGACGCCGCTTCCATAGATGGCGACGTCATTGTTGGCGAGCTGCTTGAGAATCGCGAACATCATGTCCTGCTTTCGCAGGGTGCTCGCATTCTCGACTTCGAGTTCCTCGGCATATGCCAGGAGATCGGCAGGCGATTTCTGTTTCAGTTCCTGAAGATGCATGGCTTTTGCACACTGGTTGGGGCGGGATACGTGGGGCGAGGCCCAGTACTGAATAACGTCCAGCGTCGGTATTTCTATATGACAGAAACCCGGCGTGGCCGTCAATTAGATTGTCGTCAGCCAATCTGGCGGCATAACGGCCCCGATCAGCTGAAGCTCGGTTTCACCACCGCCATGAAGACAATGATCACCATCAGAACCGTCGGCACTTCATTCCAGATCCTGTAGGCGCGCGGTGGCTGGGGCGGCTCGTCATTCTCCAGCCTGCGCCGCATTTTTGAAAAAACGCCGTGACAGCCTGCCATCAGCAGCACACACAGGATCTTCACATGCATCCACGGCTCATAAAGAAGGCCCGGCGCCAGAACAATCATCCAGATGCCGAACGCAAAACTGGCAATCATCGCCGGATTCATGATCGCCTTCAGAAGCCGGCGCTCCATGACCTTGAAGGTTTCGGCGCGAACCGATCCGACCGTCGTTTCGGCATGATAGACAAACAGGCGAGGCAGATAGAGAAGGCCCGCCATCCAGGACATGACGGAGATAAGGTGCAGCGCCTTTATGACGTCATAACTCATGAAACTTGGCCTCTTGCCCGCGCCAGCAGATCATGGACATGTTCGATCGGGGTCTCCGGCGTGATCCCGTGTCCGAGATTGAAGATATGTGGACGGCCACTGGTGGCATCAAGGATTTCGTCGATCGCGCGTGCCATGGCATCGCCGCCGGCAATCAGGCTCAACGGGTCGAGATTGCCCTGGAGTGTCAGATGCGACGGCAATGTCGCTGCCGCCCAGCGCATATCGACACCGTGATCGATTCCCACACCCTGAAGCTCGGTCTCGTTGCAATATTCGATCAGCCCTTCGCCGATACCCTTTGGAAAACCGATCAGGGGCGTTTCGATACCGCGGTCCCTCAGAATGCCGGTGATCCGGTTGACCGGATCAATCACGACTTTCTTGCGAAGATGCGACGGCACCGCGCTTGCCCAGCTGTCAAACAGCATCAGCGCATCAGCGCCGGCCTCGGCCTGCAAGGCCAGGAAATCGGCCGTGGCCTGGCTGACCAGATCAAGCAGCCGGTCAAAACGAACGTCGTTCTCCCACATCCACCGCCTTGCTGTGGCGAAATCCCGGGATGATCCCCCTTCCAGCAGATATGTGATGATGGTCCAGGGCGCCCCGGCAAATCCGATCAGGGCCTTGTCCGCGGCAAGGGCTGCCCGGCAATTGCTGATCGCTGTCGCGACAGGTGTCAGCCTCGGTGCCATACCGGCGATCATGGCTTCGGTGATTTCACCACCCGTTTCCATCGGGTCGAGTTTCGGGCCTTCGCCGGTGACGAACCTCACATTCCGGTCAAGCGCCCAAGGCACCATCAGGATGTCGGAAAAAATGATCGCAGCATCAAATCCGAAACGGTTGATTGGCTGCAGGGTGACTTCGACAGCCTTTTCCGGGTTCAGGCAGAAAGATATGAAATCGGGTTCCGATGCCCGAACCGCCCTGTATTCCGCAAGATATCTTCCAGCCTGACGCATGAGCCAGATCGGGCGTTTTTCGGATTGTCGTCCCGATAATGTATCGAGAAAGAGGCTGCTCATGGTCTGGTGTCCCGTCTCTCTAATAATAAGAGATTATATATAAGAGAATTGAAGGGGTTGTAGGGCTGGTGGAAAACGGGTTCCGCAAGATTATCCCCAGTTTATCCACAAAAGCTGTATCAATCTCAACCGGCTTTTCCGACGCAGGACACAATGCGTGACGGGTTTCCCGCTATCGGCAACCCGCTATCCCGCAACTTATCCACATGAGGATTGTTCAACAGCCCAGCGTGCATAAAGCGCCGCCTGTCGCACGCGTGCCGGAAACATCCCCAATTCCCGATCCGGAACACACAGGAAGCCCACATCGTCCCGGTCCTTCTCCAGGGTTCGGAAAAGCCGTGACATGAAATATCCAAACCCCTAATTTCACCCGATGACGGACGCACAGCTACATATCCATCTTGTATCAGATTCGACGGGCGAGACCGTACACCAGATCGCACGGGCCTGTGTCGCGCAATTTCCCAATGTCCGGACCACGGAACATGTCTGGACACTGGTTCGCAGCCTGAACCATGTCGAGGCGGTGTTTGCCGGTGTCGAACGCAATCCGGGCGTCCTCCTCATGAGTGTGGTCGATGCCGACCTGCGCGCCGAATTCGAGAAACGCTGCACTGAACGTCATATCCCACATGTATCGGTTCTGGATCCGGTGGTCGATCTGCTGGGCTCGCTTCTCGGTCAGCCATCGCGGAACCGTCCGGGTGGCCAGAGACAGCTCGACACCGCCTATTTCGAAAGAATGGCCGCCGTCGATTTCGCTGTTCGCCATGACGACGGCCTCAACATGGCCGAGCTTCATGATGCCGACATCCTGCTTGTCGGTGTGTCCCGCACATCGAAAACCCCGACATCCATGTATCTGGCGCATCGCGGTTACAAAGTCGCCAATTACGCCCTTGTTCCGGGGGTTCCCTTTCCGATGAATTATGTCGACGGGCTGAAGCTGCTGATTGTCGGGCTGACCAATGACCCGAAACGACTCAGCGTGGTGCGGAAGACACGCCAGATCGCGCAGTCGGATGAGAAAAACACAAGCTATTCGGATATCGACCTGATCACCGAAGAAGTGCGTGACGCGCGCCGCCTGTTCGCGCGCAACGGCTGGCCGGTGATCGATGTCACCCGCCGGTCCATTGAAGAAACCGCCGCCGCGGTGATCCAGTTCTACACAGGCTGGCAGGAGTCACAGCAGTGAGCGCTGCGATCCCTTTTGCCATCTTGCCGTCGGGCCCGCTTGTCCTGGCCTCGGCCAGCGCGACCCGCCGCGGACTTCTGGAGCGCGCAGGCTTTGATGTCATCTGTCTTCCCGCGAGCATCGACGAACATGCCATCCGGGCCGCCGCCGTTGCCGAGGATATGCCGGCTGGCGAGACAGCTGTGATCCTCGCCGAAATGAAGGGTCAGGCCGTCTGCCGGTCACATGAGCTTGTCCCCGGGCAATTGCTTCTCGCCGCCGACCAGATACTGGAACTCGATGGCGATATGCTCGGCAAGCCGGCAAGCCGTGACGAGGCGGCCGATCAGCTGGCAAGACTGGCCGGGCGCGAACACCGGCTGCTGACGGCAGCTGTCATGTTTCGGGACGGCGCACGGATCTGGCATCACCTTGCCACGAACAGCCTTCATGTCAGGGCTATGACTGAAACCGAGATCGACACCTATCTCGATGTGATCGGCGAGGCGGCGCTGTGGAGCCCGGGAAGCTATCAGATCGAAGGCGCCGGCATGCATCTGTTCAGCCGGATCGAAGGATGCCATTACAGCATTCTTGGCCTGCCGCTTGTCGAGATCACCGGATTCCTCCGCGCACACGGATTGTCAGTGGCGCCGTCCGGCGGGGGTCGGGAATGATGCTTGTCATCGGCCTGACCGGCGGGATCGCGACCGGCAAATCCACGACCGCGGCGATGATCAGGGATCGCGGCATTCCGCTTCATGACGCTGACGCGGCTGTCCATGACATGATGGCGGCCGGCGGGTTGGCGACCGGGCCGGTGGCAGAGGCCTTCGGCGACGACATTCTGACGGCGGATGGCGCTGTCGACCGGCAGCGGCTTGGCCGGGCCGTCTTTGCTGACAGCGCACTCCGAAAGCGGCTTGAGGCCATCATCCATCCCCTGGTCGCTGACGACCGGGACAGGTTTCTCGAGATGCACCGGAAAGCCGGCGCGCCGCTTGTCGTTCTCGATATCCCCCTGCTGTTCGAGACTGGTGGCGATGCGATCTGCGACTTTGTCATTCTGTGCAGCGCACCGGACGGGATCCAGAGGGAACGGGCACTGGCGCGCAACGGCATGACCGAAACCAAGCTCGACGCCATTCTTGCCAGCCAGATGCCGCTTGCCGAAAAGCGCGCAAGGGCAAATGCCGAGATTGATACCGGTTCGGGTCTGGACAAGGCCGAAGCGATGCTCGACTCTATTCTGGACGGCCCGGTACGGCAGCTTCGGCAGGAGACAGACTGATGCGCGAAATTGTCCTTGATACGGAAACAACAGGCATTGATCCGGCGCAGGGCCATCGGATCATCGAGATCGGCGCGCTGGAAATCGTCAACCAGACGCCGACAGGCGCGCAGCTGCACCTCTATATCAACCCGGAACGCGAGGTCGAGGCCGGCGCGCTGGAAGTTCACGGGCTGAGCAATGAATTTCTGGAAGACAAGCCGCTCTTTGCCGACATTGTCGATGAATTCCTCGAATTCATCGGCGAGTCATCGATGGTCATTCACAACGCGCCCTTCGATATGGGTTTCATCAATTCGGAGCTGAAGCGTCTCGGGCGCGAGGAGCTGCCGATGAGCCGTGCCACTGATACGCTGACCATGGCGCGCCGCAAGTTTCCGGGCGCGCAGGCCAACCTGAACGCGCTCTGCCGCAGGTTCGATATCGATAACAGCCATCGCGACCTTCATGGCGCGCTTGTCGACGCCGACCTGCTGGCCTCGGTCTATCTCGAGCTTCTTGGCGGCCGGCAGAGAAACCTGTCTCTCGAGCCGGACAAGACAGCCCGGAAAACGGATGACAAGGGACCGGATGGACAGGCCGAAGGCTTTGTCCTTCAGGCCGACGCTTCACGTTTCGACAGGCCGCACGAGGCAAGCGACGCCGAAAAGGCGGCGCATCTTGCGTTTCTTGAAAAACTGCAGGATCCGGTCTGGAACCGCTGAGCCGTCCTTGCCGTCAGGCTTCCGCGCCGGTATCCGCGCCGTTTCCGGCCTGCTGGCGTTCCAGGTTGTTCTGGTAGACCGCGACGAAATCGATCGGCTGGATGCTGAGCGGCATGAAACCGCCATCCCGTGTCATGTCGGAAATGATGGCGCGGGCAAACGGGAACATCAGCCGCGGCGCCTCGATCATGATGAGCGGGTTCAGATCATCCCGCTCGGTGCCCGGCGCCGACACGATGGCGGCATAGGTCAGCTCTGCAAGGAACAGGGACTTCTCGCCGGCTTTTGCCCGGGCGCTGAGCGACAGCATGACTTCATACTGTTCGCTGTTCAGGCCGCGTGCGCCGACATTGACGCCGATTTCGACATCAGGCTGTGACGGCGGGTCGATCAGAATGTCTGGCGCGTTCGGATTCTCGAAAGACAGATCCTTGATATATTGTGCGTGAACGACGATCTGGCGCGGCGCGCGATCTTCTGCTGCTGCGCCCTGCTCTCCGCTATTCGGTGTCTCCGCCATTTAAGTCTTCCTTCCCTGAAAATGGTGTCGCGCCGCCTCGGGCGCCGCCTTTGACAAAGCGCGTGTGTTTCAAATCCGCTGCGGCGATAGCATGGTCACGTGTCCGCCGCAAGCGCCGCGCCACTAGTGACGGTCGAGCTGCTTGCTGTCGGGATGACGTTCCTCGAAATCGCCTTCGATGACGTCATCTTCTTCCGTCCGGTAAGTGTTGCCTTGCGCCGGATTATCATTGGTCCAGTGAAAATCGGACCCGCCGGCCCCGAACGGCATGCCGCCACGCATCATGAACCCGCCGCGGTTGGTCAGCCATTTCAGCAGGGATGCCCCGATCAGGGTCCGGATAACGGGCAGAAACATGACAAGGCCGATCGCATCGGTCAGATATCCGGGGATCAGCATCAGCACCGCACCCGCCATGATCGAAGTTCCGGCGGCCAGAGACGCGACAGGCGCCTCTCCGCGCGCCAGCTGCGCCTGAAGCGAGGACATGATGGCCCGGCCCTGATTGCGAAGAAGCCAGATTCCCACCATCGCGGTCACGAAAATGCCGGCGATGGTCAGCAGAACGCCCAGCTCACCACCAATGGCGACCAGTGCGGCGAGTTCCGCCCACACCCAGAGACAAAATCCGATGATGATGAGAAGAGGCACGTTTTTTCTGTTCCGTTTTCCGTTACCGGACGCCCGGCCCGGGCCTTTTTGGCCGTATTCGGCAAATAGTCTGCCTGAACGCTGAAAAAATACGCCTGACCGGCTTGCTGGATTCTTCAGGCAACATATGTATCCTAGTAATCCGCATTGTAAGGGGCTTTGCGGTAAAGACCAAATTATCCCGCCGGGGGACCTCGTGCCTTATATCGATATCATCATTTTCGCCGTGATCGCCGTATTGCTGGTGCTGCGCCTTCGCTCCGTTCTCGGGCAGCGGACCGGCTATGACGAGCAGCCGCAACGCGACAACCGGTTCGACAAGGGAACGGCCGATGTCATTTCCATTGATTCAGGACGCCGTGCCGATGTGATCGAGGGTCATGGTATCGATGCGCTTCGCAAGGCGGACCGCAGCTTTTCCGAGAAAACATTCCTGAACGGCGCGGCGGCGGCGTTCGAGATGATTCTCACCGCCTATGCCGATGGCGACCTCGCCAAGCTGAAGCGCCTTCTGGGATACGATCTTCTGCAGAGCTTCACCCAGTCGATCCAGCAGCGTGTTCGCGAGGGCGAGTCGCTGAAGATCGTGCTGGACGAGCTTCGTGACGTCCGGATCACCGATGCGAAGGTGTTCGACAATGTCGCGTCGGTGACAGTCGAGTTCCAGAGCACCCAGACCCGCATCCTGACAGACAGCGACGGCGAGGCCATCGAGGACGAGGATACCGGAACACGGGACCTGATCGATATCTGGACATTCGAGCGTGACCTGACACTCGATGATCCCAACTGGAAACTTGCCGAGACAGAAGTTCCCGACGAGGAATAAATCCGGCGAGGCGACGTGGCGGCAACGGTGATGACCTTCCCGCAGGACAATATGGATGATGACGACGCGGCTGTCTGGGAACGGCTGACCCGAGGCGTCAAAGCCTATGAACCTGAACTGCCGCCCGCCCGCCCGGCAAAATCACCAAAGGCCAAGCCGAAACAGCCGCGCCGCGCAACGGTGACGCCATCTGCCAGGCCGCTATCGGCGGGCAAACAGGCATCACAGCCCATTGATCTTCGCAGCGGCGAGAGAGCCGGCATTGACGGCGCGACCAGGCGGCGGCTTGCCCAAGGCCAGATACCGATCGAGGCGCGTCTCGACCTGCATGGCTTGACCGCGGCCCAGGCAGAACGGCGGCTGGCGCGCTTTGTCGACCAGGCTGCGCGTACCGGCGTTCGCTGTGTGTTGGTGATCACCGGCAAGGGAAGCGAGGGCAAGGGCGTGCTGCGGCGACTGGTGCCGCTCTGGCTGAAGACCCCGCCCCTGTCTGGTCAGATTCTCGCAATATCGCAGGCGCGTCAGGCGGATGGCGGCGGCGGCGCCCTTTATGTGATGCTGCGCCGGAAACGGCAGGCCGGATGACACCGTTCGGGCAACGCATGCGCGAGCTTCGTGCCGAACGGGGACTGACACAGCAGCAGCAGGCCGAACAGCTCGGCGTCTCGAAAGCCTATATCTCGGCTCTCGAGACCGGCAACCGGGGCAGGCCATCCGCTCCGTTTGTCGACCAGATCTGCGCCTGGCTCGGGCTGATCTGGGATGATGCCGAGGAACTGAAGACACTTGCCGCGATTTCCCATCCGAAGCCGGTGGTCGATGCGTCAGGCACGCATCCCGAGGCGGTCGCGTTTGCCAATCTTCTTGCCCAGAATATTGAAAATCTCGATCGGGATGCTTGCGAGCGCCTGATGGCGACACTTCGCGAGGAGCTTGCCAGCAGGCAGGGATGACGGCCGGATCCGGCCTCGCACAACCTTCGGCTTTGTCGGTGCTGTAACTTGTGATAGGAATTCGCCTGCCGGACGCCTGTCCGGATCATCGAAAACCTGACCGGAAGATCAGCATGACACCTGAAGAGCTGTCAAAGCACACACCGAGAATTTCGGTTGAAAGCCCTTCAAGGCTTTCAAGCGGCGACGTTCACGAGCTGTGCGACGCCGCTGAAGGCGCGATTATGGCAGGTGGCGGTTTCGGCTGGCTGACGCCGCCGCCGCGATCCGTCATGGAAGATTACTGGCGCGGCGTGCAGATGATCCCGGAACGGCATCTCGTCGTCGCCAAGCTGGACAAGGTGATCGCCGGGTCCTGCCAGATCGTCCGTCCGCCCCGCAACAACGAGGCGCAGGCCTTCACCTGTCAGCTGACCACATTCTTCGTCGCGCCCTGGGCGCGCGGCCATGGCCTCGCTCAGATGATCGTCGCCGAGGCCGAGGCGCTGGCCAAGACCAAGGGATTCCTGATGATCAATCTCGATGTGCGCGCAACCCAGACCCGCGCCATCCAGTCGTTCGAGGCGCGCGGCTTCAGCCGCTATGCGGTCAACGAACATTATGCCCGGGTCGATGATGCCTATGTGACGGGATATTATTTCCACAAGGAGCTGAAGTGATGGCCTATGATGACGGCAACATCTTCGCGAAAATCCTGCGCGGGGAAATTCCCTGCAAGAAAGTCGCCGAGGACGAGCACACACTCGCCTTCGAGGATATCAACCCGTTGCGTGCCGTTCATGTTCTGGTGATCCCGAAAGGGGCCTATGTCGACTGGCGTGACTTTGCCGCCACCGCGAGCGCCGATGAACAGGCCGCCTTCACCCGCATGATCGCCCATGTTGCGGATATCACCGGCATTGCCGGGAGCGGATACAGGGTGATCTCCAATATCGGCCGGGATGGCGGTCAGGAAGTGCCGCACCTCCACATGCATGTGCTGGGCGGCGAGCCCGTCGGGCCTCTCGTGGCGCGCGGCTGACCATCCGCCCGCCGTATAATTTCAGAAAAATCTAATAATCTTGAGGGGTTACCCTCGTCCGGACATCATGGATGATCCAGAAGGACAGGGTTCCTCAAATGCATGCCAGCATCAAGACGGTGGCCT
>WTIL01000085.1:1175-5132 GCA_011522725.1 Rhodospirillaceae bacterium | reverse complement strand
CGACGTCCGCATCCACTTTGGACGGCCAGTCTATTTCCGGCGCCGGCGCCGTCGCGGCTCTTTCGGGTTCCAGCTTGATTTCAACGGCCCTCGGGCCCGTCTTGCCGCGGGCAGGCTGCGCCGGCGTCGCAGTCGATGGCGGGCGCGCGGCCGCATTTGCCCGCCCGAGAAGGCTGTCGAGGTTCTCGCCGATCAACGCGCCGGTATCCATGGCCCCGCCAGACAGGCCGGCGGGCTGGACATAGACCCGGCCGGACCCTGTTGCCGCAGCGGCCTCGGCAGCGGCGGGCGCCTGGCCCGCCTGTTTTGCCGCCACCGCCGCTGGCCGAGCCGCAGGCGCCCCGGCGCGTCCCGGCTTTCCGCCGAGATAGGCCGCCTGAACCGCGGGATCTGCCGCCAGGCTCGCCGCGTCATTGGCCCCGACCATGCGTCCGTTCTCGATCAGGTATCCACGGTCCGCGATGGCAAGCGAAAGCTTGGCATTCTGCTCCACCACCAGCACCCCGGGCCCAGTCTCGCGGATGCGGCCAAGCGCCTGAAACAGCTCTTTGCTCAGAAGCGGCGACAGGCCAAGCGACGGCTCGTCCAGCATC
Organism: Rhodospirillaceae bacterium; assembly: GCA_011522725.1. Classification (GTDB taxonomy): domain Bacteria; phylum Pseudomonadota; class Alphaproteobacteria; order Puniceispirillales; family Puniceispirillaceae; genus UBA8309. The sequence continues at coordinate 4,539 of WTIL01000085.1, read as the reverse complement.
AGGATGGTCGGATCCGACATCAGCGCGCGACCCACAGCCACCATTTGCTGCTCGCCGCCCGACATGGTCCGGGTAATCTGCTTGCGCCGCTCGCGAAGTTTCGGGAACAGGGTCAGAACCCGGTCGAGATTAGCCTGTTCGTTCATCCGCGCCCGCTCACTGTAGGCGCCGAGCCGCAGGTTCTCCTCGACATTGAGATCGCCGAAGATGGCCCGCCCTTCCGGCACGAGCGCGATGCCGCCGGTGACGATCTCGTCAGGATTTCGACCGAGCAGGGATTGCCCGGCGAAGCTGATATCCCCGTCGCAATGCCCTTCCGACAAACCGGCGATGGCGCGCAGCAGAGACGACTTGCCGGCTCCGTTCGCGCCGAGAATGACGACCACCTCGCCCTTCGAAATCCGCACGGAGATATCGTCCAACGCGCGATGTTGGCCATAGCTGACGGAAAGATTTTTGACCTCAAGCATCAGACATCCTCCCCGATATAGACTTTCACCACCTCGGGATCGGCAAGCACCTCGCCGGGAGACCCCTCGGCGATCTTGCTTCCCGCCGCCATCACGATGCAGCGGTCGCAGAGCGAGCGGATGGCGTCCATCACATGCTCGACGAGGATGATGGTGATGCCCTCCTCGCGAAGCGACCTGATCAGATCGATGCCTTCCTGCAGCTCGGTCGGGTTCAGGCCCGCGAGCCATTCGTCAAGAAGCAGTAGCTTCGGCGAAGAGGCCAGCGCGCGGGCAAGTTCCAGCCGTTTCTGGTCGATATAGGTCAGGGAACCCACCGGCACGGCCTCCTTGCCGGACAAGCCGACGCGTTCGATAAGCTTGCCCGCCTCGTAGCGGGCCTGGTCTCCCCAGAGCCGCCTGTGGCCAAACACCATGCCCGCCATGCAGTTTTCAACCACGCTCAGCCCGGGCAGCACACGGACCAGCTGGAAGGTGCGCGCGATGCCGCGCTGGTTGATCTGGCTGGCAGTGAGCGTGCTGATAAACCGCCCGTTCAGCCCGATCGACCCTTCGCTGACACGCAGCGCGCCGGAAATGAGGTTCATCATCGTGGTCTTGCCGGACCCGTTCGGGCCGATGATCCCCATCACTTCGTTCTGCTGCACCTCGAAGGACAGGTTGTTCACGGCGACGAGTCCACCGAAGCGCTTGGTGGCGTTCGCCACGCTGAGGACTGTCGCTACCATGTTGAGCGCCCCCGCCTTGCCAGAATCTGCTCGATCCGTCCGACAACGCCCTTCGGCAGGAAATAGACGATCACCAGAAAAGCGATGCCCATCACCAGGGTCGAGTAGTTCGAATAATTGGCGTTGATGTATTCCTGCAGCAGGGCGAACGGGATCACCCCAACGATCGGCCCCCACAGCCTGCCGGTGCCGCCAAGAAGCGCCATGATGACGACAATGAAGGAAATCTCGGGCGAAAACACGCCATTCGGCTCGATATAGGTATAGCGCGGCGCGATCAGCGCCCCGACAAGCGCGGCGACGAACCCGGAGAAGGTGAAAAGGATAACCTTGGACGTGGCGGTGTTGATCCCGACATGGCGCGCCACTGTTTCATCATTGCCGATGATCCGGAGCGCAAATCCCAGACGCGAGCGGTTGACCCACCAGCCGACCAGATAGACCACCGCCGCCAGGATCACGAGATAGATGTAGATATCCGCCTCGGTCAGGTCGGTCAGGACATACAGACCGCGCGACCCGGTGAAATTGTTCTGTATCCAGGACACCAGGGTGCGGATCATCTCGGCGAGGCCCAGCGTGAAGATCACGAAATAGACCCCGGACAGCCGTAGGGTGGCAATGCCGATCAGGAAGGCGAGCACCGCCCCGACGACCGGCGCGATCGCGACCATCGTCCAGAAGTCCATGTTGTAGTCCGACATGCCGGTGCCGACCAGATAGCCGCCCACCCCGAAGAAGGCCGCGGTGGCCAGCGAGATGTAATGGGTCGGACCGGAAAACAGCGACCAGCTCGTCGCCAGGACGGTGAACATCGCGATGGTCAGCGCAATCGACATCCAGTAGCCGTTCGCTACCAGCGGGACGCATGCGGCCAGCAACAGAAGAACGGCGCCCCAGACAAGGGATTTGAATTCGTTTTCGTGGCTCATGTCGGCTTCCTCCCGAACAGGCCCTGCGGCCTGAACAGCAGAACGAGAACGAAAATGGCATAGGCCGCGGCCAGCGTGAGGCCGGGGTCAATCAGACGTGCCACCGTTGTCTCCACCAGCCCGAGGATAAGGGCCGCCACAATCGCGCCGCGGATATCACCGACACCGCCCATGATGATGATGATCAGCGCCTTCATGGTGAAAATCACGCCAACCGACGCATCCAGCGTGATGAAGGTCGAGATCAGCGTGCCGCCCATGGTGGTCACGGCGCCGCCAAGCGCGAATGCCAGCGCCGACATCTTCTGCACATTGATGCCGACAAGCCCGCTTGCCTCGGTGCTGACCGACACGGCGCGCATGGCCATGCCGGGCCTGGTGAAAAACAGCCACAGCCACAGAGCCACCCCTATGAGCACGGCGAAGCAGAAGGCGACGATGCGGTTCAGCGCGAACGTCTCGCCAACGATCTCGAACGGTTCGGCGAGATAGGAGTAGGTGAAATACTCGCCATGGATCGACACCATGATCCCGACAAGCGCGAAACTCATGCCGAAGGTTGCGAGAATCGAGTCCACCTCCAGCTGCCCCTTGTTCTTGGCACGCCTGACAAGCGGCATCAGAAGGGCCTTGTAGATCACCCAGTTGCCGAAAAAGGCCAGCGGCGCAACGATGAGCATCGTCAGGATCGGGCTGATGGAATCAGCCACGAAAATCCAGAACGCGGCCAGCGCGCCGAGCACCAGGAACTCGCCATTGGCCAGGTTCATGATCCTGGCGACGCCGTACTGCATGTTCAGGCCGAAGGCGATCAACGCATAGGTGCCGCCAAGCAACAGGCCTGTGATGATGATATCCATCTCACCCTACCCCAGGGATGAGAAATCCGGTTCGTTCACCAAGATGGCGGACGTTTCGGCACCGGATTCCCGGGAAACAAATCAAGGAAGATGAAGTCGGCCACACCGATAGCGGCCGGCTTCGTGTTATGTCTGGTTCAGTTCCAGCCGTCCTTTGCGACGATCGGAGCGGCACCGTCCATCTGCGACGACTTCACGCCGCGGAACTTGCCGTCCTGCCACTGGCCGACGGTCCAATACTTGTTCGAAATCTGGTTCTCGAAGCTGATCGGGCCCATGATCGTATCGAAGGTGTTGTCCTTAATGTACTGGGTCACCGTCTTCCGATCGAGCGTGCCTGCGCCTTCAATGGCCTGGCCGAGAATCTGCATCGA
>WTIL01000085.1:0-1075 GCA_011522725.1 Rhodospirillaceae bacterium | reverse complement strand
GGGTTGCTGTCCTTGGCGCCCTTGATGATCGGCGACAGGTCCGGCGTGCCCAGCGGGTAGGACTTGTCATAGACAATGTCGAACCCGGCTTCCTTGATCTTCGGGCGCGCCGCCTCGGCAAGCTCGATGCCGAAGGCATCGGCGACATTCACCATGGCGACACGGTTGCCGATGGTGCCGGCGTCACGCATGTCCTTGAGGATGTCGATGACCGAGTCCGTAAAGGATGTCGTGTTGCCAAGCGTGAAGAACAGATTGTCGTAGCGGGCCGTCAGCTCGGGCATCTTGTCCGAGATCGCCGACACGCCGATATGCGGATAGTTGTATTTCGCATAGATCGGCGCGGCCGCAAGGTTGAAACCAGTGCCATAGGGCGCGATGATGAAATCGACCTTGTCGACTTCGGCCAGGCGCTGGGCTGCCTTGATGTGCTCGCCCGGGTTGGTCTTGTCATCATATTCGATGATCTCGACCATCATCTTCTTGCCACCGACATTCAGCCCGCCGGCCGCATTGACCTGCTTCGACCAAAGCTCGACATTCGGCCATTGGGTGACAGCCGCGCCGCCGGCAAGAGGACCGGACTTCGGCGCGACCTGGCCGATCTTGATCACGTCAGCCGCCTGCGCCGCAACGGCCAGGAACGACGCCGATGTGGCAATGGCCGCGGCTTTGAACAATCTCTTCAACATGGTTTTCCTCCCAGAACGATAGAGCCCAGCCACCCGGTTGCCCCGGGTTGACCTGCTTTTCTTCACTGAAAACTTTAGGAAGCCACGCAGGGTCCGCAACCAAATTCCAACTTTGAAAATTTATGAGTTCAAACTTTAGCCTTTTGAATTCATAAAGGGACAATTATTGTATTTTAGGTGAAAATTTGCTAATTTTGAATGCGTTTGAAATCTCATTGAATCCTTTCTGATTCGACACGGACCGAATCGGCAATTTGACAGGAGCCCAGCATGAGACGGCACCCGGAAACAGGACGCCAGGACAATAGCGACGAGGCCGTTGCCAACGCCATCCGCGAGATGATCACGGAGAACGCCTTCAAGGAGCATGAGCGGATAACCGA
>WTIL01000029.1:18333-21908 GCA_011522725.1 Rhodospirillaceae bacterium | reverse complement strand
GCGGTACGGTTCGACCATGCAGGGCCGGTCAGGCGGCCTGCTCCGAGCGTTGCAGCGTCCAGAGGTCGAGATAGCGCCCGTTTTTCGAAAGCAGTTCGCTGTGCGTGCCGGCTTCGACCACGGTGCCTTTCTCCAGCACCAGGATCCTGTCGGCGTTCTGCACGGTGGACAGGCGATGGGCGATCGTGATCACGGTCCTGCCCTGCCCGGCGCGTTCAAGGGCTTCCTGAATTTCATGCTCGGTCTCGCTGTCGAGTGCGCTGGTGGCCTCATCCAGAAGCAGGATCGGCGGGTCCTTCAACAGCGTCCTCGCGATGCCGACCCGCTGCTTCTCGCCGCCGGACAGTTTCAGTCCGCGCTCGCCGACGCGCGTGTCATATGTGTCGGGCAACGACATGATGAAATCATGGATCTGCGCATCCCTGGCGGCCTTGATGACCTCGTCGCGTGTGGCATGCGCGCGCCCATAGGCGATGTTGTAATAGATGGTGTCATTGAACAGCACCGTGTCCTGCGGAACCACCCCAATGGCCTGATGCAGGCTGTCCTGCGTGACATCCCGCACATCCTGCCCGTCAATGACGACGGCGCCGCCGGTGACGTCATAAAAACGGAACAGAAGCCGGCCGATCGTCGATTTGCCCGATCCGGAAGGACCTACGATGGCAATGGTCTGGCCGGCGGGTATGTCAATGCTGACATCCCCGAGGATCGGCCGCTCGGAATCATATGAAAAGCTGACCGCTTCAAACTGCACTCGGCCCTTCGCGATCCGCAGCTGCGATGCGTTCCGTCTGTCCTGAACATCGGGCGGCTCGTCCAGCAGGTCGAACATCTGCCGCATGTCCACCAGCGCCTGCCTGATCTCGCGATAGACCGTGCCGAGGAAGTTCAAGGGCATGGTGATCTGGATCATATAGGCGTTCACGAGAACGAAATCGCCGACGGTCAGCTCGCCTGCCTGAACGCCAATGGCGGCAAGCAGCATCACCGCGACAAGGCCGGCCGTGATCAGGACGGCCTGGCCGAAGTTCAGGAAGGCCAGCGAATAGCTTGTCTTGAGCGCCGCCGCCTCGTACCCGGCCATGGCTTCGTCATAGCGCGCGGCCTCGCGGCCCGCGGCGCCAAAATATTTCACGGTTTCGAAATTCAGCAGGCTGTCGATCGCCTTCTGGTTGGCGTCGGTATCCTGTTCGTTCATCTTGCGGCGCAGCTTTACGCGCCATTCGGTGATCGCGAAGGTGAACCAGACATAGACCGCGATCGTGGCGAGGATGATGCCGACATAGCGCCAGTCCTGAAGTTTCCAGAAAATGGCAGCGCCGATCAGGACCAGCTCCAGAACCAGCGGGCCGGTCGAAAACACCAGATAGCGAAGCAGGAATTCGACGCCTTTCACCCCGCGCTCGATGATCCGGCTGAGACCGCCGGTCTTGCGGGTGATGTGGTAGCGCATCGACAGCCGGTGGATATGTTCGAATGTTTCCAGCGCCAGCCGACGCAGGGCGCGCTGGGCGACCTTGGCGAACAGGGCGTCGCGAATTTGCTGAAAGCCGTTTGTGGCGATGCGGGCCATGCCATAAGCAACCGTCAGGCCGATGGCGCCAAGCGCGAATTCCGGCACGCCGCTTCCCGCCAGATCATCGACGGCCCATGCCTGAAGGATCGGCGAGAGGATCGCGACGAACTTCGTTGCGACCAGCGCCAGCAACGCAAGGACCACGCGGGCCCGAAGGTCAAAATTGCCGGCAGGCCACATGAAGGGCGAAACTCGTTTCACCGTGCGCCATGCGGCCCTGGTCTCGCTTTGCTCCGATGCATGGTTGGGTGTGTTCGACACGGGTATGGAACCGTTCCTCGATAATCAGGATATTTCTGCTGCCATACGGGATAAGTGGGGCCTGCCGACCCGGAATTTAAGCCTTCGGACCTGCCTTGAAGAAAAGGGCCGTGCCGGAGACGGCAATCAGCCGCCGGCATCGCTGACGGGTTTGAAATGCCTCAATCGCGACTCTTGCGGAAGAAGGGGATCAGGAACACAAGGCAGGCAACCAGGAAAAAGACACTGCCGAACATCGCCCAGAAGCTGCCGATGCTGGAGATGATGAAGCCGATTGCCGAAATGATGAACAGGATCCAGCCGATCAGGTTGATGGTGTTGTTGGACATGCGACTCACCAGAGGGAAGGAGAGGGGTAAAGAGAACTCAGCCTGGGCCGCCAGCAGGGACGTCGGAATCGCCGCTCCCTCAACCAGCCTGACAGCCTATTGCAGTTTGACCGGAATCTGCGTCGGGCCACGGAATCCGAAACCGCGCCAGATAACGTCGTCCAGGTCGGGGATGGTCATGTCCGGAAACCTGTCGAACAGCATCGGCAGCATCACATGCGCCACCGCACGGCGCGCCACATGCGTTCCCTGACAGAAATGCGGACCGTTGCCAAAGGCCTGATGCGACTGCCGCTCCCGGTAGACCTGAAAGGATTCACCATCCTCATAGCGGTCCTCGTCCCGGTTGGCGCTGGCCTGAATGGTCATCACCGTATCGCCCTTCGGAATATGGAAACCGCGGATTTCCGTATCCTCCATCACCAGCCGTGACGAGACCTGGATCGGGGCGACCCAGCGAACACCTTCCTCGAAGGCGCGCTCCCAGTCATCCTGCTGTTTCACCTGGCGGAGCTGGTCGGGATTGGTCAGCAGCCCGAACAGGATCGTGTTCAGGGCGTCGCGCGGCTCGTTGATCCCGCCGCCGATGGCAATCTTGATATTCGAATAGATCTGCGTTGTCTCGATCGGATCGTCGGCATTGAGCATGACCGACAGGGCCGAATTGTTCGGCTCGGCGAGGTGGCGTTCGTGCAGGCTGTCGAACAGCGTGTTCATTTCGGCATTCGCCGTGTCCGACTTTTCGAACGGCTCGTCACGCCAGCCGAAATTCCCGGCAGCATCGATCAGTGTCTGGGACCAGCGCTGCAGGTCGTCATCGCTTGCCTCCTCGATGCCGAGAAGGATGCCGAGGCCGCGCGCGGCGTAGGGGCCGGAAAGAGCCGGGAAGAGGTCGACAATCTCGCCGCGTGGCAGGCGGGCCACATATTCCTCGGCCACACGCATATATTGCGGCATCCAGTCGGTGCGGATGACCTTGGGGCTGAAGGCCGGCGCCATCGCCATGCGCTCGCGCATATGCGCCTCGCCATCCTTGCGCATCAGCGTATGCGCCTGGAAGGCGCGTTTCATCGGGGTGTTCGGATCATCCGAGCTGAACAGCTCCGGATTGTCCTTCACATATTTGGTGTCTTCCGCCTTGGTCAGCATTGTGCGTCCGGTCGCCTTCACGCGAAGGACGGGCGCCTCGTTGCGCAGTCGCTGGTAGATCGGGTAGGGGTCTTCGTCGAGCTGCTGCAGGGTGATGCTTTCATCAAGCGGTGCGAGGTCACTCATCTTGGCTTACCCTTCATTCATCCAAGGCCAATGGAACGATCATCATGAAAATGCCTGGTTAGGATAGAATCCCTTTGCCAAGAAGGCTACAGGCGGCTTGCAGAGAGTGCCCACCCCCGGCAGGCCTTCAT
>WTIL01000029.1:2460-18233 GCA_011522725.1 Rhodospirillaceae bacterium | reverse complement strand
GCCAAGAAGGCTACAGGCGGCTTGCAGAGAGTGCCCACCCCCGGCAGGCCTTCATTCTGATCACGCCATTGCGATCATGCCATTGCGCTCACGCCGTCGCGATCAGCCGGGCCATGATCTCCTTGGCCAGCTTCGCCGCCACCATGGCGCTGACCCCGTTGATGTCCCGGTCCGGGTTCAGCTCGACAAGGTCGGCGCCGACAAGCCGGCCCGAAAATTCCTGAATGATCGTCAGCACCTCGCGTGTCGACAGCCCGCCCGGCTCGTGGTGCGAGACACCGGGTGCAAAGGCCGGATCAAGCGCATCGAGATCCAGCGTCAGATAGACCGGTCCGTCGAACCGCAGCTTGCCGATGTCGAGGCCATGGCGCATCTCGTGAACCTCGACGCCGAAACGTTCGGCCTGCGCCCGCTGGTGGGCATTCAATGTGCGGATGCCGACCTGCACAAGCCTTTTGACCTTGCCGCTCTCCATCAGCCGCGCGAAGGGTGATGCGTGGCTGAACGGGTTGCCGCCCATATCGTCATACAGGTCCGGATGCGCATCGATATGAAGCAGGTTCAGCCCTGAATGATGCCCGGCATGCGCCATCACAGCGGGATAGGAAACAGAATGGTCGCCACCGAGGCTGAACACCCGATTCCCTTCTTCAAGGAGTCTGCCCACACGGTCATGAATGGCGTTGTAGGCATCGACCCCTGACAGCTGTTCCAGCGCCACATCACCCGCGTCATGCCACAGTCCCGGCGCGCCGAGATCGCATCCGGTCTCGGCGAACATGTTGGCCGAGTCACACATGATGGCATGCCGGATTGCGTCAGGCCCCAGCCGTGGGCCGCGAAGGAAAGTGGAATTGTCATCTTGCGGAAGCCCCAGCAGGGCAAGGGAGCCTGTCGCCGTGTCTGTCGTCATATTGACTTGTCCGGTTTTGGGAAGCTGCGGGTCAAAACCCCTTCAGCGGCATGTCATCCGGCCGTTGCAGCCAGTTTTCGGCGGCATAGCGGGCTGTCCCGTCGACATAGTGAACCGCATAGGCGTAGCGCGAGCTTGCAGACCGGTTCGGGGCCGACAGGTGCGGCAGCCGGCCATGCAGCAGCACCAGGGTTCCGGCTCTGGCCGGCAACGGCGTGGTGCATTCGGGAAGCGCGCCCTCTTCCAGAGTGATCATGTTCATCCCGTCGCCGTCACGCACAAAGCGCTGGCGAAGGCCAGCCTTGTGGCCGCCCGGCGCCGCCCACATGCACCCGTTTTCGATGGTCGCATCCTCGAGCGCCAGCCAGAACCCGGTACAGGTCTCGGGTTCGGTATAGATGAAGGTCGAATCCTGATGGGTATTCACCTCGCCCCCGATATAGGGCTGCTTGCAGATCACCATCGACTGCAGCAGCAGCGGATCGGCCATGCCGATCCCGCGTGACAGGGCCTCGAAATCGGCATTGTGCGAGATATCGGCGAAGACCGGATCGAGATCATGCAGCGCATGCCCGATCTTGTTGATGGCGCGGCCCTTGTCCTTCAGCAGGCGGCCGTCCTCGTCGACAGCCTCCTCCTCGAGAAAGAAGGAGATGTTGGCCGCCGATTTCATGAAGTAATCCGATGCGGCGTGGGACTGGCCCTTGGCCGAGAACACGACCCTGTGGGCCTCGATATCGAAATCCTCGATCAGGCTGTCGGCGCGCGCCCGCATGCGGGCCACATCCTCGGGACTGACGAAACCATCGAGAACGAGATAGCCGTCACGCTCCCACGCTGCCGCCATGCGCTGGTCATAATGGCCCTGCCAGGCGAACCTGTCTGCTGTCGGTGTGTTCATGCGTGAAGCCTAGCATGGAAATTCGGCCGGTTTAAAGCGCCGCATGCGGTGCCCCTGCGACGAGTTTCCGGCGACTTCGGTGCGTCAGGCGTCGCTGTCCTGATGCGCGTCATAGCCCGCCTCCAGCTCGCTCCTCAGAAAGTCGCCGAAGATGAGCGGCTCGAATTTCGGGGCGCCGGTGCCGGCCAGCGGCGCGATCTCTGTCGCGACATGCGGGTCGAAGAAGAACGGCACCGAATAGCGTTCACGTCCGGTCGCGTTGATCACCCGGTGCGGCGTCGAGATCAGCCGGCCGTTCGACATGCGGTGCAGCATGTCGCCGACATTGACGATCAGCGCGCCCTCGACCGGCGGCACATCCAGCCAGTCGCCCGACGGCGTCTGCACCTGCAACCCGCCGACATCATCCTGCGCCAGCAGGGTCAGGCAGCCGAAGTCACGGTGCGGTGCCGAACCGTAGAGGTCATCCGGCGATTGTGGCGGCTGCGGCGGATAATGAAGAAGCCGAAGCCAGATGGTGGGCGTGTCGAAGGCCCTGAGGATCGCATGGTCGGCGATGCCGGCGGCGTCCAGCGCCAGCGCCATCAGCCGCCGCCCCAGCCCGGTCAACGCATCGGCATAGGCCTCGCAGGCGGGACGGAACCCGGCAAGCTCCGGCCACTGGTTGGGGCCGGAGAGATAGACATCCGGATCGGCCCGGTCATCCTCGCGCATCATCATGAAAGAGGCGGACTGGTTCGGCCGTGTCACCTCGGCGAGGTCGGTGGTCACATCTGTCGAGGTGTTGATCGCGATATAGCCCCGATGCGCCCGGTTCAGTGCGATGGCCTGCTTGGCTTCTTCCGGCAGCGCATGGAAATCGCGCGACGCGGCGAAGACCGCCTCGCTCGCACCGCGGTCGATGCCGTGATTGATCACATAGGCGAACCCGGTCTCGCCATAGGCTTTTGCGAAGTCGGAGGTCAGGGCCGATATGTCGCCGCCCTCAATCAGCGGGGTCAGGTCGAGAACCGGTATGTCTGCAAAGTCGTTCACGCTGTCTTCCTCAGGATAATGCTGTCCAGATCAGCCTTGTGGCCATGGCCCCCAGCATGATCTGGAAGGCGATGGTGAATGTCCGGCTCGAGATGCCGGCAAGAAGCCGCTTGCCGGCATATGTTCCCGCGATCGTGGCAAGCGAGGCGCAGGCCACCATGACCGCATAGGGGGCGAAGGCAAAGCCGACAAAGGCGAACCCGGCGATCTTGAAGACATTGCCGGCAAATCCGAAAAAGCCGAGCGTGCCGACAAGCTGTTCCTTGGGCAGCCGCTCGAGGCGCAGGATGGCACCCAGAATGGGCGAGAGCACGCCGACTATGATATTTGCCGCGCCGATGAAGAAGCCGGTCACATAATAAATCCCCTTCGGCAGGCCTCTGGCCTCGGGCGAGGATGGTGGCCGGATCACCAGCGACAGCAGGACGAAGCTGGCAATGACCAGTTGCAGGCCGTCATGGTCCATCATCTCGTAGATCTGCAGCCCCAAATAGACGCCCGCCGGCATCGGGATGACGAAACGAACGATCACCGGCCAGTGCATATGCCGCCAGAACATCGCCACCCTTGCGAAGTTCGACACCAGCTGGATGCAGCCGTGAACGGCCACCACATTGCCGGCCGGAACCATATAGAGCATGAGGAGAAGCAGCGCCGTGCCGCCGCCGGCGCCAACGATGGCCGTGACCATCGACGAGAAGAAAGCGGCCAGCGTGATGATCAGGACCGGCAGGAAGGAGCTGTCAAATTCCATCACGAATCCAGTCGTCCTTCCCTGTCTTCCGGTTCCGCACCGGCAATCACGCGACGCCAACTTCATTGATACCGCAAGTCGGGCGAATTATCCTCGGCAAAAGCGACAGCCGGGCCATCAGGGCGCCAGGGCGGAGGAGCGGATCATTGATCGCGATCATTTTCGAAGTGACCCCGAACGAGGGCATGGCAGATGACTATCTGAAAATAGCCGGCGAGATGCGGGGGTTTGTCGAGCAGATTGACGGCTTTATCAGCGTCGAACGGTTCCAGTCGCTGACCAATCAGGACAAGCTGCTGTCGATTTCCTTTTTTGAAAGTGAAGCTGCGGTCGAGGAATGGCGGCGGCTTGCCGCCCACCGCAGCGCCCAGAAGGCGGGCCGCGAAACCCTGTTCCGCGACTACCGGCTTCGCGTGCTGCAGGTGCTTCGCGATTACGGCAAGGACGACCGCGGCCAGGCGCCCTCAGACAGCCTTGATATCCACGGCTAGTCGCCGAACTGCAGGTTCGGGCTGGTCACGCCTTTCTGTGTTTCGGCGCGCCCTTGGAATTTCTCCGCCAGCATGTTCTGGAATTCCTTGATCATCGGCAGCTGGGCATCCAGCGCCTCCTGGCTCTCGAACCAGATGATGCTCATGCCGCGGTCCGGCGCGATATGGAAGGATCGCATGCGGGTCGCCCCGGGAATTTCCGCAGGCGCGTTCTGCTCGACCCAGTCATGCGCAAGCCCCATCAGATGCGGCTCCATGTAACGCAGTGTCAGGATCGCTACGAATTCCACGTCGTCGGTTGCCATATTAATCCCCTCATCATAATACCGGTTCCAGCTTAACGCTGAATCCCGCGCAAATGAAAGCGGAAGGAGGGGTCAGTCCTGATGGGCGACTGTCTCGCGGCCATCCGCCATCCAGCCCTCGATGCCTGTCGACAGATGGCTGACATCGGAAAAGCCGAGCTGGTCGATAAGGGCGTTGCCGAGGCTGGTGGTCCTGTTGCCGGTCCGGCAATAGAGCATCACCGGCGTGTCCGGCGACGGGACAAGCTCCTGGAACTTGCCCAGGAATTCGGGATGTACCCGGCCGGATGCGGTAAAGGCTGTGATCGTCGCGGCACCCTCGATGATGCCGGTGTCCTGCCATTCCTCCTCGCGCCTGATATCGATCACGACCACGCCGTCTGACTGTGCCTTCAGCAAATCCTCTGCCGTTGCCTGGCCAAGCGTGACCGGCGTCGTGACCTCGAGTAGCTCGATCTCGAAAACCAGTGTCGCGTTCGGCGGAATGACGCCGCCGGCCCCGGCCTCGCCATAGCCGAGCTCGGGCGGAATGGTCAGCCTGCGGGTCTCGCCGACCTTCATGCCGGCGACACCCTGCTCCCAGCCGCGGATCACCTGGCCGGCCCCGATGGTAAAGCTGAACGCCTGGCCTCGCGGGCGCGACCCGTCGAACACCGTGCCGTCCTCGAGACGGCCCTCGTAATGCACACTCACCCGCTTGCCGACTTCGGCAATCTCGCCAGTGCCCTCGGTCAGGGTTTCCATTTCCAGTTCAGCCGCCATTGCCGTCGTTCCAGTTGTTATTGATGCCACTATCAGCGAGGCCAAGAATGCCAGTCGCGAAAGCCCCAAACGCCAAAACCAAGCTGTCATTGTGATCAATATCCTCGATTGGATGCTCAGGTAACGAACGGGCGGGGCGATCTCGCTCATCGCTGCCGCCGGCCCATGCTTTCTTGCGACAGCGCCTTTGTAGCTGGTATAGACTGCAGTTGAAACAAAGATGTGAGCCGGTCCTGCCGGCCTGCCCCGAAGGACCCGCCCACGCATGACAATTCGAAAATCCTACCGTTTCGTCACCGGACCGGACGATGCCGGCTTCTGCCAGAAGGTGAGCGACGCCCTTGCCGAAGGTTATGTGCTGTATGGCGACCCGGTGATGGCGAGCTGCAACGGCGAGATTGTCTGCGGGCAGGCGGTCATTCTTCCCGGTATTATTCCGGGCGTCCGGCAAGACGAGGCGCATGGCGAAGATGACTGACGAGTATCGCCGTGACACCAGACTTGTGCGGGCCGGCCTTGAACGCTCGCAGTTTCAGGAAACAAGCGAGGCGATGTTCCTGAATTCGGGCTATGTCTATGACAGCGCCGAGGAGGCCGCCGCCGCCTTTGCCGGCGAGGCCGACCGGTTCGTCTATTCACGCTATGGCAACCCGACGGTGTCGATGCTGCAGACAAGGCTGGCGGCGCTCGAGGGGGCCGAGGCCTGCCTTGCGACCGGCACCGGCATGGCGGGGGTCTTCGCCGCGCTTGCCTGCCAGCTCGACAAGGGTGACCGGGTGGTGGCCAGCCGCGCGCTGTTCGGTGCCTGCTATGCGATCCTGAACGACATCCTGCCCCGCTGGGGCGTCACGACCGAATTCGTCGACGGCACGGACCTCGACCAGTGGCGGGCGGCACTGGCGACCCCGGCCAAGCTCGTCTTCTTCGAATCGCCCTCCAACCCGATGCTCGATCTTGTCGATATCCCGGCGGTGGCCGAGATGGCGCATGCGGCAGGTGCGCTGGTGGTGATCGACAATGTCTTCGCCACGCCGATCGCGCAGAAGCCGCTGGAACTCGGCGCCGACATCGTGATCTATTCCGCGACCAAGCATATTGACGGGCAGGGGCGCGTTCTGGGCGGCGCCGTGCTGGCGGACGAGGAATTCATCAAGGAGCGGATGCTGAAATTCTACCGGCAGACCGGCCCGACCATCAGCCCGTTCAATGCCTGGGTGTTGCTGAAGTCGCTGGAGACGCTGGCGCTTCGGGTGGACCGGCAGGCGGCAAGCGCCGCGTCCCTCGCCGGCTGGCTGGAATCACGCCCCGATATCGCCGGATTGCGCTATCCGGGGCTGCCAAGCCATCCGCAGCATGAGCTTGCGAAACGGCAGATGTCGAACGGCGGAACGCTGCTCAGCTTCACGCTCGCAGGCGGCAAGGACGAGGCGTTCAGGGTGCTGAACGCGCTTCGCCTGATTGATATTTCCAACAATCTCGGGGATTCAAAGACGCTCGCCTGTCACCCCGGCTCGACGACACACAGCAGCATCAGCGCCGAGGAACGCGCCGGCATGGGGATCGCCGACGGCAGCATCAGGCTGTCGGTCGGGCTTGAGGATCTCGAGGATCTGAAAGCTGATCTGGACCAGGCGCTCGGCCGCGGCTGAGTCCCGGTCCCGGTCGCTGTTCGGCCCGGCGCCCTAGTCCACCTTGGCGGACAGGCCCGCGGCCTCGATGCCGGCAATGGCGGCAGCCTCGTCATTGTCCGATGTGTCACCGGAAATACCGACCGCTCCCAGAAGCGCGCCGCCGGCGTCCTGAATCAGCACGCCGCCCGGCACCGGAACCATGTCGCCGTCGAAAACGCCGTTCACCGCCTGAATGAAATAGGCCTGCTGCTCGGCGCGGTTCATCAGCGCGCGCGTCCCCATGCCAAGCCCGATGGCGGCATTCGCCTTGCCATGGGCGATTCGTGCGCGAAGCTGGCTGACACCATCCTCGGACAGCGCCGCAACGGTCGCGCCGCGCGGATCAAGGATGAAGACGCTCAGCGGCTTCAGCCCCATCTCGCGGCCCTTGGCGAGGCTGGCATCCGCGATCTGGCGTGCCTGGTCGAGGGAAATACTCATTGCGGGGTCTCCTGTGTTCGCATGCGGCACAGCGATAGCAGAGCCTGCGCCGCCGCTCAATGGCAAACTCCGGCAAACTCGGCCCATCGCGTCATCGCGGCGGCATCGGGCTGTCGCACAGCCCGCAAGGGCGTTGTCGCCAGACGTCAGCCTGCCGACTTGTAGATGCCGATGATGTCCGAAAGCAGGGCAAGCGCCTCGTCGCGTGGCCGCTGGAAGGTGTTGCGCCCGATGATCGAGCCGTTCGCACCGCCGTCGCGAAGCCCGCGAATTTCCTCGAGAAGGCCGTCGCGATCCTTGGAAGCGCCGCCCGAGAAGATGACGATGCGGCGTCCGGCAAAGGAGCTCTGCATGATGTGGCGGATACGGTCGGCCAGTTCGGCGCGCGGCAGTCCCACCGACTCATAGACCTTCTTCGCCTCGTCCTGCTCGAGATGGTCTGTCGGCGGCTTCACCTTGATGATATGCGCGCCGAGCAGGGCGGCCATATGCGCGGCATAGGCGGCGACGTCGAGCGCCGTTTCGCCCGGCTTCGACAACCCCCCGCCGCGCGGATAGGACCAGAGCACGACGGCAAGGCCAAGGGCCTTTGCCTCGGCGGCCATGTCCTGGAACTGGCCCATCATGTCGAAGGCGGCATCCGATCCGGGATAGATGGTGAAACCGATGGCGCTGCATCCGAGCCTCAGCGCTTCTGCCACAGACCCGGTGATGGCCTGGCTCGGCGCATCGCCGCCGCGGGCAAGCGAGTTCGAGGAATTCACCTTCAGGATGGTGGGAATCTGGCCGGCGAACTTGTCGGCCCCGGCCTCGATCATGCCGAGCGGCGCGGCATAGGCGGACAGGCCGGCATCGATGGCAAGCTGGAAATGGTAATGCGGGTCATAGGCATCGGGATTGACCGCAAAGCTGCGTGCCGGGCCATGCTCGAACCCCTGGTCGACCGGCAGGATCACCATCTTGCCCGTTCCGCCCAGCTTTCCCTGCATCAGGATGCGCGCGAGATTGGCCTTCACGCCCGGGCTGTCGGATCCGTAATTGTCGAGGATGGTTTTGACTTTGCGGGTGATCTTCATGGGTCGGGCTCCGCTGTGTTGTGTTCGAGAAACGCCGTGCGGCGTTGGATGGCCGGTCCCTTCCGCCCCCACAATCATCGTCGACCGACAATCGCCTTCGGGCCGCCATGCACGCACCATATAGCGGTTGATGCGCGATTTTGCCACATCAATCGGTGTCCGCTGCGAGGAAAATCAGGAGATCGCCTTGAGGCCTTCCTCGACGGCGTTGAGGGCAATGTCGATATCCGCCTCCTCGATGACGAGCGACGGCGACAGGATGACATTCGGGCCCGATACGCGGATCAGCGCGCCGGCCTGATAGGCGGCCTTCTGCATCTTGATCGCCAGCTTGCCGTCGATCGGGGCTTTCGTCTCCCGGTCCGCAACAAGCTCCATCGCCGTCATCAGCCCGTGCCCGCCGCGCACATCGCCGACCACCGGGTATTGCCCGGCCAGCGACACCATTCCGTCATAGAGCTGCGTGCCGCGCGCCGCGGCGTTGGTGACGACATCAAGGCGCCTTGTCTCGGCAATGGCGGCAAGCGCGGCGGCGGCGCCGACCGGATGCCCAGAATAGGTATAGCCGTGCCCGATGGCGGCCTTGCCGCTGCTGTCCGACTCGAAGGCGGTGGCGATGCGCTCGTTGATCAGTGCCGCGCCGAGCGGGAAATAGCCGCTTGTGATCGCCTTGGCGATGCACATCATGTCGGGCTGCACGCCCCACAGGCGTGACCCGCTCCAGGCGCCGGTGCGCCCGAAACCGGTGATCACCTCGTCGGCGATCAGCAGGATGCCGTGCCTGTCGCAGACCTCGCGGACCGCCGGCATGAAGCTGGCATGCGGCGGGATCACCCCGCCGGCGCCGAGAATCGGCTCCATGATGAAGGCGGCGATGGTGCCGGCGCCCTGAAAGTTGATTTCATCCACAAGCGCGGCGACACATTTGGCGGCCAGCGCCTCGGGGTCGGTTTCGCCGAACGGGTTGCGATAGGTGTAAGGCGCCGGAATGTGGAAACAGCCGGCCAGAAGAGGTTCGTACTGGGTGCGGAAATTGGCGTTGCCGTTGACGCTCGCCCCGCCGAAATGCGTGCCGTGATAGCCCTTTTTCAGGCTGAGGAACTTGGTGCGCGACGGCTCGCCATTGACCTTGTGGTACTGGCGGGCAAGACGCAGCGCGGTTTCGACCGAATCCGACCCGCCCGAGGTGAAGAAGGCACGCGCCATGCCGTCGGCGGCAAAGAAATCAACCGTCTCATGCGCCAGCTGGATCACCTTGTCGTTCGACACACCGCGGAAGATATTGGCATAGGGAAGCTCGGCAAGCTGCTCGGCGATGGCCTGTTTCACCGGTTCGCAGGAATATCCCAGATTGACGTTCCACAGCCCGCCAACCGCATCCACCGTCTCATGCCCGTCAATGTCGGTGACCCGCACGCCCTGTCCCGAAGTCAGGATCACCGGCAGGTTTGCCTGGCTGTCGGCGGGATGCGCCATCGGATGCCAGACCTGGCGCGCGTTCATCTCGCGCAGGAAATTATCGTCAAAACTCTGGCTTCCGGGCATGCTGCTCTCCCCCGAACCGCGAATGGCTCCTGATGGTTCCAAATTTGGCCATTCGCCGGTCGGGGTCAATGTCTTTCTGCGATGACCAGAACACAAGCGACCCGGCCGGCAGGCGGGACGGCTAGAAGGTGCCCAGGTAACGCGCCGTTTCGAAAGGCGTGACCTGCTGGTTGAAAAACGCCAGCTCGCGCTCTGCCTGTTGCAGCCATATTTCATGCTGGTCGGCGCCAAGCACGTCGCGCAGCCATCCCGAGTTGCGCGCGAGGCTGATCGCGTCGGCGAGATCAAGCGGGATCGGCGGGGCGTTGTCGTCCTCATAGGCGTTGCCGGTGGTGATGGCGGTCGGCTCGGTCTTGCCCTCGATGCCGTCAAGTCCGGCGGCGATGTCCGCCGCCATCAGAAGATAGGGGTTGCAGTCGGCGCCGGCATCGCGCTTCTCGATGCGAACGGCGCTGTCGCTCCCCTCGATGACGCGCAGCGCGACAGTGCGGTTGTCGAGCCCCCAGCTGGCATTGACCGGACAGAAGGACAGGGGCTGGCGACGCCTGTAGGCATTCACCGTGGCCGCGCCGCAGATCGAGGCCTCGGCCATGCGTTGCTGCATGCCGCCAAGGAAATGCCGGCCCAGGTCATTCAGCTTGCCAGCATCGGCGAAGATGTTCTTCCCTTCCGACCATAGTGAATAATGCAGGTGGAAGCCGTTGCCGCTTTCGTCGATGAAAGGTTTCGCCATGAAGGTGGCGTTCAGGCCGTGCCGCGCGGCAAGCTGCTTGACGAGCGAGCGGAACATGACCACACGGTCGGCGGCAATCATGGCGCTGTCATAGCGGATATTCACCTCTACCTGGCCGGCGGCATATTCGGGATTGGACTGCTCGATGGGGATTCCCATCTCGGCAAGTTCGCGGCGCATCGGGCCGAGCACGGGTTCCAGCTCGGCGGCACGCGCCAGCCCGTAGCAGTCATTGCCCTTGTCGCGCGGACGGCCCGTATCCGGGTCCAGAAGATAGAACTCGAGCTCTGTTCCCACCTGCAGATCGATGCCCATGGCGTTGGCGCGCTCGACCTGGCGCAGCAGCGCCTGGCGCGGATCGACCGTCAGCGGGCCGTGATCCATCCCCTCGGCGCGGGCAAAGCACATCGCCACGCCCGGCTCCCACGGCACAGCCACCGGTGGATGCATCGGAAAGATATGGCAATCGGGAAACCCGTTGGCAAAGCCGACGACAGGCGTTTCCCAGACATCGCAGGTCATGTCCATGGTGAACAGCGACATCGCCAGCGCGTTGCCGGAGCCGCAGATCCGCGGCCACTGGTCTGCGGGAATGCGCTTGCCACGCATCAACCCGTTCAGGTCACCAACGCCCAGAATGACGGTATGTGTTCCTTCGGGAAGGGGAAAATTCACTTCGGTCACGACTGACTCCGGTCCTTTCGAATGGGTGCCCGGCTTGGCTTGACAGTGTTGTGTGCCCTGTCGAAACTCAGCCCGGTGGACGCATCATTGATGGCATCGTCCTGGCAGGCCGCCAGCGCAGGTGTCGTGATGCAAACACACAGCACCCGGCAATGCAAGCCGGGACGATTCCAAGCGGGGGCTCATGACATGGCAAGCGATGCCACCATTCTGGTGATCGGAACCTTCGACACCAAATCCGACGAACTGGCCTATCTTCGCGAGCAGATCGAAAGCCAGGGCGCGGCGGCGATCTGCATGGATGTCAGCGTTCTCGGGGATGCGGCGATACCGGTCGAGATCAACAAGCATGAAGTGGCTTCGGCCGCCGGCAGCAGCATCGCCGAAGCCGCTGCCGCCGGAGACGAGAACAGTGCCATGCAGATCATGGCGCGCGGCGCCTCGGCCCTGTCATCGCAGCTTCATGCCGACGGCCGTATCGACGCCATGGTCGCGCTCGGCGGGACCATGGGAACCGATCTGGCGCTGGACTGCGCCCGTGTGCTGCCGACAGGCGTGCCCAAGGTGATTGTCTCCACCGTCGCCTTCTCGCCGCTGATCCCGGCCGACCGGCTGGCGGCTGATATCCAGATGGTCCTCTGGGCAGGGGGGCTCTACGGGCTGAACAGCCTGTGCCGCTCGGCGCTCAGCCAGGCGGCCGGAAGTGTTGTCGGCGCGGCGCGCGCGGCGGTGCCGCCGGCGGGGGACCGGCCGGTCATCGGCATGACCAGCCTCGGCAGCTCCTGCCTGTCATATATGAAACGTCTGAAGCCGGCGCTCGAGGATCGCGGATTCGAGGTGGCCATCTTCCACGCCACCGGCATGGGCGGCATGGCCTTCGAGAACATCGCCCGTGGCGGCGGTTTTGCCGCGGTGATGGATTTCGCGCTGTCCGAAATCGGCAACCTCTATGCCGGGTCGGTGGTCAATAGCGGCGAGCAGCGCCTGCGCAGCGCCGGCGGGGCCGGCATTCCCCAGATCGTGGCGCCGGGCTGTATCGACCTGATTGATTTCGCCGGATGGCAGGACATTCCGGAGCGGTTCCTCGACCGCCCGTTCCATGCGCATAACAGGCTGATCAAATGTTCCGCCTTCAATGCAGCGGAACGCCGCGAGACGGCGCGGTTCGTCGCTGAGCGGCTCGCCGGTGCGAGAGGGCCGACCCATTTCATCCTGCCGGCAGGCGGGATCGAGGAATGGGACAAGCCGGGCGAGCCGGCACACGACCCCGAAGGCCTTGCCGCCTTCTGCGATGAAGTCCGCAAGGTCATGAAGCCGCCGGTCATCCTCAGCGAGACAGCCGCGCATATCAACGATCAGGGTTTTGCCGATCTTGCCCTGTCCATTCTCGACGGATGGATCAAGGACGGCACTGTCGCCGCCCCAGCTTCAAACAAGGAACCAAAGTCATGAGTGACAATTATCTGGCGCTTCTCGGCACCAAGGGCGGCCCGTCCGTCCGCCCCGGATCGACCATGCCGACCTCCAGCCTGCTGTGCCTCGACGGGCGGCTGATTGTCGTCGATTGCGGGCTCGGGGTGACGCGCGGCCTTGTCGATCAGGGCATGCGGCTCGAATCGCTGTCGCTGATCTTCATCACGCATCTTCATTCGGATCACTATCTCGAGCTGGGTCCGCTGATCCATACCGCCTGGACGACGGGGTTGAAGACCCCGGTGGTGATCTACGGGCCCGAGGGGCTGGCCAGCTACTGGGACGCTTTCCTGACGTCGATGGAGGCGGATATCGTGCTGCGCATCGAGGATGAGGGCCGCAAGGATCTTCGCTCTCTGGTCGAGATCCGCACCATGGATGCCGGCGCTGTGCATGACGAACCGGGCCTGTCCGTCACCGCGATGCGGGTGGAGCATCCGCCGCTTGTCGACTGTTTCGCGCTGCGTTTCGCGGCAGGCGGCCGCGAGGTGGTGATGTCGGGAGACACCGCCTATCTTCCGGCGCTGGCGGATTTCGCGCGCGGGGCGGACCTGCTGCTGCACGAGGCGATGCTGGGTTCCGCGCTGCCGGCGCTTGTGGCGCGGGTGGGCACGGATAATGACAAGCTGATGCAGCATCTTGTCCGCTCGCATACCACTGCCGAGGACGCGGCGCGCATCGCTGCCGAAGCCGGGGTCGGCGCGCTGGCGCTCAACCACCTGATCCCGTCCGATGATCCGGATTATACGGCTGACCACTGGCACGAGGCGGTCAGGCCGCACTGGTCAGGCGGTTTCCACCTTGGCCGCGACGGGTTGCGGATTCCGCTCTAGTTCCGGTCAGTCCGCCATGATGCCGGTCGGCACCGGCCGGCCGTCGATCACCAGTTTCGGACCGACGCCGACGCCGGTCAGTTCCGGCCGTTCGGCGAGATAGGTGGCGAGACCCGGAAGGCCGTGCATCGCCGCCATGAAGTCCCTCAGGCGCGGGTAGTCTTCCAGAATGGCCTCGTCCATGAAATGCGCCAGATCGATATGGTGGAAGGCGCCGAAATCACAGTAACAGGGATCGCTGCCAAGGAAGAACGGGCCGCCATGGCGCGCCAGCAGCAACTCGAAATCGGCGAAACGGGCATGAAGGACGGGAAGGCAGGCCTCGCGTGAGGCGGCGAACTGGTCGCCGGTGTGAAAATTCACCGGCGGGTTCAGCGGCCGGAACAGCTCGTGCGCACCCTCGAACACCTCGTCGGCCTGTGCCGCGGCAAGCGGGTCCGACGGCATCAGGTCCAGCCGGCCGGCCAGATAGCGCATGATCGCCCCGGTCTGTGTGATCTGCGTGCCGTCCTCGGTCACCAGCATGGGAAGCTGGCGAAAGGCGGCGCCGCGCTTGGCATCGGCCCATGGTTTGCCGAAATGCTCCCAGCCCATAACGTAGCGGTAGGGCTGGTTGCGGTAATGGAGCATCATTTGCGGCGCTTCTCCCAGCGCCCGCATCTTGAAATAGACGAATGTCAGGTCAGTCATGCCTGTCTCCTTCGGCAATGGTTGATCAAAGTCTGGTGTCGTGGAGGATCACCCCGCGTGACGGCACGATGATGCTGGATACACCTGTGGATTCCGAATGGGCCGCCTCGGCCTCGCGAAACAGCTCCTGGCAGGCGATAAAGGCCTTTTCATCGGCATATTCCCAGAGATTGCCGAGGATGAAGCTGCCTTCCTGATTCCAGATCTGCGTGACCACCTGGCGCAGCGCTCCCGCTTCCTTGAAGCGGGGCAGCATCTTGCCGATCACCTCCTGCCATTCACGTTCGGACAGCAGCATGTCCGACTTGCTTGCGTATTTCGCCGTGATGTAGCTCATCAGCTTGGGTTCCATCTGCGCCTCCCTGCCTGTTCATTCTGTTCCGAAAGGTCAATGGTGACACAGGCCCGAGCCTGATGGCCAAATATTTCAGTTTTTTCTCATAGATAGTTCCCGAACTTGACAGCCGTCGGGCCTTGCTGCTTGCTGGGATTGCAAGATGCCAGCCCCCAGGAACATTGAGATGACAAGCCTGCAGAATGATCCCGACATCGCGCTGGTCGAGCGCCGCATCGCCTCGCAACCGGACAGCCGGTCCGTGGCCGGTTTCGTCCCCGGTCCCGGCATTGAACGCCTGTCCCTGTCCTTTGACATCGGGGCGTTGCGCGATGCCCTGGCGGAATGCCTGCGCCGTTCCGATTTCATGGGCGGCATGCAGGATGAGGGGTTTGCCGCGCTGCCGCTGACACAGCGGCCCGGACAGACGGAATGGACAGAGAACGACCTGTCGGGGCGCTACTGGCTTCGCGGTGACGACCGCTATGTCGAGGAGGCGCGCGAGGACCTGGTTCCGGAGAAGGCGTTCAGCGAATTCAATCCGGAATTTGCAGGCACCTATTTCGAGGAGGTTCACCGCCAGCTGGCAGACCGCTTTCCGATCGGCAGGATGAGGGTGCTGTCAAAGGGGTTGTACAACTGCAACAGCTGGCACCGTGATCCGGAGCCGCGGCTTCACATCCCGATCGTGACCAATCCCGGGTCGCTGTTCGTGGTGAACCATCATGTGACGCACCTGCCGGCCGACGGCTCGGTCTATTTCACCGATACGCGCGGCTACCATACGGCCCTGAATGGCGGCGAGACGCGGCGTGTCCACATCGTGGCCGCGCTGGCCTACCCGCCTGTGACAAGCTGACCGCAAAGCGCGCGCATTCGTGATTGCCGGACGATATGGCGGGCCGCCGGTCAGCCGCCGCCAAGAAGCTCGTCTACTTCGCGATGGCATTCGATGACATGATCGTCACCATCGATCCGGCGCGGCGGGGCCTGCGTGTCGCAAGTCCCCTCAATGGCGAGCGGACAGCGCGCAAAGAACGGGCATCCGGTATCGGTCAGCTCGACGCCGCCGCTCATGCCGGTGATGGTTTCCTTGCTTGCGATGGTGTCCTCGAGCCAGCCTGTCCGCATTT
>WTIL01000029.1:0-2360 GCA_011522725.1 Rhodospirillaceae bacterium | reverse complement strand
CCGGTGATGGTTTCCTTGCTTGCGATGGTGTCCTCGAGCCAGCCTGTCCGCATTTCCGGAACCGAAGAGATCAGCAGCCGCGTATAAGGGTGATAGGGCGGCGACAGCACCTTGTCCGTCGGGCCCTGCTCGGCGACGCGGCCGGCATAGAGGACGACGATCTCGTCAGCAAAGGAGGCCACCGTCGACAGATCATGGCTGATGAAGACGAAGGACACGCCCGTATCACGGCGCAGAGTCTTCAGAAGTTCGATCACATTCGCCCCGACAATGGTGTCGAGCGCCGAGGTCACCTCGTCGCACAGCACGACCTCGGGGTCCGCGGCGAGGGCGCGTGCCAGATTGACCCGCTGCTTCTGGCCGCCGGACAATTCATGCGGATAGCGTTCGGCGAATGGTGGCGGCAGCTCGACCATATCCAAAAGCTCGAGAAGCCGTCTGTTTTTCGCGTCGCCAGTCAGCCCGCCATAGAATTCCAGCGGCCTGCCGATGATGTCCTTGATCCGCTGGCGCGGGTTCAGTGCCGTGTCCGCCATCTGATAAACGAACTGAACCTTGCGAAGCTCTTCCCGCGACCTGTCGCGAAGATCGGGCGCGATGCTCTCGCCATCCAGCTTCAATCCGCCGTCGCTCGGCGGCAGGAGCCCGGCAAAGACACGGGCAAGCGTGGATTTTCCACACCCGGACTCGCCGATGATGCCGACCGTCTTGCCGCGCTCGATCGCGACGTTCACGTCGCGCAGGACCATGGTTTTCGGCTTGCCCTCGGCATCCCGGCCATAACCGGCATCGACCGACTTCGCCTCGAGCGCCGGCGCGTCGCGCATATGGGCGTGGTTGCTGGATTCCCCGAGACCGGCCTTCGGCAACGGCTTGATCGCCCCCATCAGGCGTTTGGTGTAGGGATGCTCGGACTTGCTGATGATGGTCTCGACAGGGCCGGCTTCCTTGATCTCGCCGTTGTAGAGAACAACGATATGGTCGGCGACCTGGGCGACCACCGCAAGGTCGTGTGTGACATAGATCGCGGCCGCACCTTCTTCCTTGATCACCTTCTTGAAGGCTTTCAGCACCTCGATCTGGGTGGTCACGTCGAGCGCGGTCGTCGGCTCGTCCAGGACAAGCAGGTCCGGCTCGCCGCACAGCGCCATCGCCGCCATCAGGCGCTGCAGCTGTCCGCCTGACACCTGGTGCGGATAGCGTGTTCCGATGTTCTCCGGATCGGGAAGCTCGAGCGCGTGATAGAGCGACAACGCCTTGGCATCGGCTTCAGCCTGGGTCTTCGTTCCGTGAAGGATCGGCGCCTCTGTCACCTGCTCGTTGATCAGGATGGACGGGTTGAAGGTCGCCGCCGCGCTCTGCGCGAGATAGGCAACCTTCTCGCCGCGCACCGGACGAAGCTCTTCGGTCGACATCCTGGTGACATCCTGACCGAGAAGAAGCGCCTCTCCACCGGCAAATTTCAGGCCCGGCTTGCAATAGCCGAGCGCCGACAGCGAGATGGTGGTTTTCCCGGATCCGGATTCGCCGATCAGCGCGACGACTTCTCCGCGCCGGACCTTGAAGTCGACCCCCTTGACGATGGGAAGCTCCGATCCATCGTCCCGGACCGCGTTGATCTTCAGGTCGCGCGCCTCGAAGATTACATCGTTATCATCGGAATGTTTCGCCATGGATTACAGCCTCTTCGACAGCTTGCCGCCGCTGTGCGCGGAGATGTCATCGACGATCAAGTTGATCCCCACCGTCAGGGTGGCAATGGCCAGCGCCGGCGCCAGCACCGGGATCACTGACGCTCCGTATGAAAGCGCCCCGAGATTTTCGCGCACCATGGATCCCCAGTCCGCTTGAGGCGGCTGCACGCCAAGTCCCAGGAAGCTCAGGCTGGAGATGAACAGGATGACGTAGATCAGGCGCAAGCCGAAATCGGTCATCAGAGGCATGGCCGCATTGGGCCAGATTTCACGGGTGATAATCCACCAGCGCCCTTCGCCGCGGACACGGGCCGCCTCGACGAAATCCATCACCATGATCTCCTGACCGAGCGCGCGCGCCAGGCGGAAGACCACTGTGGCGTAGATCACCCCGGCGGTCACTATCAGCACCGGTATCGAGGAACCGACGGCGGCGACCACGACAAGGCCGAGCATGATGGTCGGCAGGCTGAGGAATGCGTCATTGATGCGGCTGACGATCATGTCGACCCGCGGGGTCGAGATCGCCGCGCCGATACCCATCACCACGCCGATGAAGTAGGCCAGCAAAGTGGCCGCAAAGGAAATTCCGATCGTCCTGCCCGCGCCGAACATCAGGCGGCTCAGGACATCACGGTCGCTTTCATCCGTGCCCAGCCAGGCGCC
>WTIL01000045.1 GCA_011522725.1 Rhodospirillaceae bacterium | reverse complement strand
AACCGCCGGCCAAGCGATTAACAGTCGCTTGCTCTACCGCTGAGCTACCGGGGAAAAGCCTGCGCAGGGTTATACATCACAAATCCTGTGATGCAATATGGTTTTTTGAGCTTTTGGCGCCTTTTCCGCGGCTGCTTTCCGCCGCATCCAATGCCGGACCGGGACACAGGTTCAGCGTATCTCGCAAAGTCGGGTGGAGAGTTCGTCTATCGCATCTTCGTCAAGACTGTCTGAGGTGATTGTCGCGATGTCCTCGTGGTCGCGTTTCGCGGCGGACCTGTCATAGGCCGGGTCATAATGATCCTCAAGCACGCGGGCCACGAATCCCGGCCAGTCACCGGCATCGATATGCTGGCGCCATGCGGCGACGGCGTCATGCCCGATCCTCGTCGTCACCCAGCTCAGCAAAGGCGCGAGGCGCTGCGGTTCATCTATCACATGCTGGTAGTCCTGAAGCAGGAACGCCACCCGCGCCGGAACAGGCACATCCAGCAGGACCGACTTCGCACCGCGCATGCGTTGCCAGAGCGCCGGCGGGACATGGCATTCGCCGACCTTGTTGCTCTCCGCCTCGATGAAGACCGGCCTGTCCGGATCAAAGCGCCTGATGGTGTCATGGAGTGTCGATTCAAACTGGCGCTGCGCCGGCTGGGACCGGCCCGGTTCGGGCCCCAGAAGCGATCCCCGGTGAACCGCCATGCCCTCAAGGTCGATCACCTGCGCACCCTTGTCTGCGGCAGCGCGAAGGATGGCGGTTTTTGCCGTTCCCGTGCGACCCCGCAGGACGATCAGCCGCAGCCTTGGCGAGATGTTGTCGAGCCCGTCCAGAACCTGCTTGCGATAACTCTTGTAGCCGCCCTCGACCACGGCCACCTGCCATCCGATCTCGCTCAGGATACGAGCCATGGCGCCGCTGCGCTGGCCACCGCGCCAGCAATAGACAAGCGGCGCGAAATCCTTGGGGGCATCGGCAAGCTGCGTGTCGATGTGATGGGCGATATTGCGTGCGACGATCGCCGCACCGCGGCGTTTCGCCTCAAACGGGCTGACCTGCTTGTACAGTGTGCCGATCTCGGCACGCTCCAGATCGTTCAGAACGGGCATGCTGACCGCCCCCGGGATGTGGTCGTCCGCGAACTCGCTCGGCGAACGGACATCAATGATCATGCTGTAGTCTTGCTCGTGCCAGCATGAGGTGCGTTTGATGGGCGGCGACATGGCTCAGTCCTGATTGGTCAGCGTGAGGCCGGGGACGTCATTCAGCCTGCCGACAATGGCCGCAGGCTGTCCCGACTGGTGAAAGGCTTTGATGATCCCCGGGGCAACGGCACCCGGCAAAGCGGCGAGCAGGCCGCCGCTTGTTTGCGGATCGAACAGGATATCAGCGACTGGCGCGACCGAATCCGCCCCGGCGATCCGGACAGCGGCCCTGTTCTGTGGATGCAGGGTCGACCGATGTCCGGCCTCCAACATTGCCCTGGCCCCGTCGAGAAGGGGGAGGGCTGCCAGATCGATTTCAATGCCTTGCATACCGCACCTTTCGGCAAGATTCATGGCGTGCCTGGCGAGGCCGAACCCTGTGACATCGGTCATGACCGGACGGTGCGGCGCAAGGGTCGCCGCGGCGAGGCCATTGCCTCTTGCCATCATATCCGCGGCTGCGGTTACCCATGCACCTCGTGCAGCGAGCTTCATATGTCCTGCCATGACCACACCTGTGCCAAGCGGCTTGGTCAGCACCAGTACCGGATCATCCCCGGCCGAAGGGATGTTCGGGGGACCTTCGCGCCAGCCGGTCACCGCATAGCCGATTCCCAGCGCTTCGCTCTCTCCGGTATGACCGCCCACAAGCTGTGCGCCGGCCTCGCTCAGCGCCACGAGCCCGCCGGCCATCAACTGCGCGAGTTGCGATTGTTGCAGGTCCACACGCGCCGATCCGAGGGTGACAGCAGCCATGGCCCAGACCGGAACCGCATTGGCAGCGTAGATATCGCTCATCGCATGAACGGCGGCGATCCGGCCAAGCTGGAACGGGTCGGATATGATTTCCGAAATCACATCGATCGACTGCACCATCTCACCGGTTTCCGGCACCGGAAGAATGGCTGAGTCCTCATTCAACCCGTCGGGCGGCATCAGCCGCGGATCAGCGCCAAGCCCGACCGCGATCTCGGCCGCCTCGCGCATGGCTGCCGCCAGCGTCTCATGACCCGTTTTCGCGCCGCAGCCGAGGCACCGCATGGCCTCGAAGGCAGGGTCCGTGCTATCCGGTGTCTTGCCAAGGCCGGGCAGTGCGGCGGGGGCAGGTGGCGAAGCCATCTTCAGATCGGTGTATTTCGCCATCCAGCGACGGTCGATCCATTTCTTCAGCCACCACCAAAACCGGGAATGGCTGGCATGATTGCCGCGTATGCCGACACTGCGCCCGTCGGCAGTGCCGAGAATGGCAAGGGCTCGCGTCTGCGGCTTCCAAGGTTTCGGGCGGCGGCCGGCGACAAAACGCCTGATGTTGTCGGCCAGCACGGGGCCGGCCCGTACCGCATAGACGCCTGCCTTCGGTCGCGGACTGCCGACAATCGTGGCGATGTCACCGGCGGCGAAAATATTCGGATGTGAACGCGACTGGAGCGTTGGCTTCACAGCAATGAAACCGGCCGCGTCGAGCTCGAGGCCGGTCTGCCTTAGCCAGGCTGGCGGCGCCACTGCCGTCACCAGGAAGCAGGCATCGAATTCATGTGCATCGCCATTGTCCAGATGCAGGCGGTTCGCCTCGATATGCGATACCGGATGCCCGCATCGCACAGCGCAGCCTGCTTTTGTCAGACATTCATAAAGCAGTCTCGCCGCTCGCGGGGGGTGTTCCGGCACGAGCCTTGCCGAGCGCGCGAAAATCGTGATCCTCGGCCGTTTGCCAGTGGCATCGAGCCATTGCCTGGACAGAGCAAGCGCAAGTTCACAGCCGGCTGCGCCTCCGCCGATCACAGCTAGCCGTTCGGGATGTCCCATGGTTGTCAGTGCAGAGAGACGGTCGCGGAAATTGCTGATCGGCTTGACCGGGATGCAATGCGAGGCGGCGCCCGGGATGGCTTTCACGTCCGGCTCACCGCCAATATTGACCGACAATACATCAAACGGAACCGGCGGCCGGCCGTTCACGTGCAGCCTGCCTGCCTCCGCGTCGAGCCCGGTCACCGGTGCATGGACAAGCCTTGCCCCCGCCATGCTGGCAAGTTTTGCAAGGTCGATATGAATGTCGGCTTCCGTCCACGTGCCTTCGACAAATCCCGGAAGCATGCCGGAATAGGGGGTGTCGATATCACGGGTGACAAGCGTGGTCCGCAAGCCCTCGACAGGCTTCATCGCAAGAGATTTGAGGAGCGCAACCTGCGCATGTCCTCCGCCAACGAGGACGAGTTCACCCTTGATCGGCCCGGTTTGTTTCATCAGGAAGAAAAGGCGCTGAGCTGTCCCTTGAAATAGGCCGCCGGCCTGCCGTCACGGGTGCTGACATTTAGGACCTCGCCGATGAAAATTACGTGATCGCCACCCGGATATTCAGCCCAGAGACGACATTCGAGAGAGGCAATGGCATCGGTGAGGACAGGTTGTCCTGAGACGCCGGAATGCCAGTTGGCACCGGAAAAACGGTCGGCATCAGATTTGGAGAACTTTCGGATCAGTTCGTCACAGGCGCTGTCCGCCCCCATGACGTTCACCGTAAACCCGCCGGCGTTGCGGAACAGGTCTGCGCGGTCATGGCCAAGATCTAGCGACCATAGAACGAGCGGCGGGTCGAGCGAGACTGAATTGAAGGAATTGACCGTCAGGCCATATGGCTGGTCGATACCGCGCGTCGTGACGATGGTCACGCCGGTAAGGAAATGGCCCATGGCATTGCGCAGTTCCGTTGCCGAGACCGGCGCAGGCGCGGTTGCCGCGTCTTCCTCATTCTCGCTGACCGGGGCGATCGTTTCCATGCTTCCTCCGTCATGCCCTGCATCATCCGTCACAGCGGCGCGGCGAGACACAAGATAACCTTGCAGTCATATAAGTGCGACATTCTATACCGCAACGACCTGTCGTGCAAAATTCGTTGTCATCCGTTTCCGGATGATGGATCCCGTGCTTTCCCGTTTCCGCGCCGTGGGCGCAGGATGCTGGCGATGAAGAGCGAGGTACGCGGGATATAGGCATAGCGGCGCCGCGCTTCGGCAGGGCGCGAGAAGTTCCGGTAGACCGTGTAGAGCATGAGCGACAGATGCGCCGCGGAAATCAGGCTGAACATCATCGGCGCGCCGAACCTGTCGATGATCCAGCCAGCCACGAGTGGCGAGATGATCGCGCCCGATGCGTACAGGAAGATCAGTGACGCGCTGAGCGAGATCATCCGGTCGCTCTCGACAAAGTCCGATGCGTGTGCCGCGCAGATCGAATAGATCGGATAGGTGGTCAGCCCGAACAGGAAGGACATGACATAGACAAGCGGAATGCCCATGACCCGCAGGTCCATGATCGGCAGCATCATCGCAAGGCAGAGCGCGCTTGCCATGATGCTGTAGACGAGCAGGACCGAACGGCGCGACAGCCTGTCGGCGAGAATGCCTGCCGGAACCTGTGAAATCATGCCGCCGATCACCGACACGACAAGGAAAAGGGCGATCTGTGACAGGTCCAGACCGACCGCGATGGCAAAGATCGGTCCCACAGAACCGAAGGTGGCGGTCGACAGCCCGGCCACGATGACACCGAACGCCGCGAGAGGAGAGACGCGATAGGCGAAGAACGGCTCGTATCGAGCTGTTTCGGGGAGTTCCGGTTCCTTGCTCTGGGTCAGTGCCAGCGGCAGGATGGCGAAACACATGACGATGCCGATGATGTTGTAGGAAATATAGCTTGCCGGCGTCAGGGTCGCGATGATGGCATTGGCCATGATCTGGCCGGACATGTCGACGATTCGGTAAGCGCTGAACAGGCGGCCCCGGTTTTCGTTCGAGATTTTCGCCTGGAGCCAGCTTTCGATCAGGGTGTAGCACCCGGCCACGGAAAATCCTGACAGCACGCGGATCGCAGTCCAGAACATGGCGTCCGGCAGGATCGGGTGCGCGATGATCGAAATCACCGCCGCGCCCGCCATGACGGCAAAGGCACGCGAATGGCCGGCACGGCGTACAAGGTACGGGCTGAAGATACATCCGAGAAGAAATCCGGCGAAATGGCCGGATGCGAGAAAGCCGATCTCCACCGAGGTGAAACCGAGGGCCTGTCCGGAAATGGCGTCGAAAGGACGAAGCGAGCCGATCCCCATCTGGACAAACAGGGTGGACAGCAAGAGAGCGGATAGAGAGATGAGCAGGCGCATGGTGACGCTCTAGTTAGGGGCTGCCACCAGTCTTGCGCCGTTGCATTACAGGATGCAAACGCAATCACTTAGCCGGGCAAGTTTCTAGAATGGATGGGTGGAGGCCCGAACCGGAATTGAACCGATGTACACGGTTTTGCAAACCGCTGCATAACCACTCTGCCATCGGGCCGCCGAGAGGGTGATAGTACAGCCGAAGACTGTCGTCAATCTGCCTTTCCTGTCAATCAGGCTTCTGCGCA
>WTIL01000040.1 GCA_011522725.1 Rhodospirillaceae bacterium | reverse complement strand
TTTGCCGGCGTGAACCAGACGATCATGATGTCGCTGGCCATGGTGGTCATCGCCTCGATGATCGGCGTGAAAGGCCTCGGCCTTCCGGTGCTTCGCGCCATCTCCAACCAGTATCTCGCGCTTGGCCTGCTGAACGGTCTCGCCATCGTGACACTGGCCATCATCTTCGACCGTGTATCGCAGGAATATGGACGTCGCCTTCAGGCGCATCGCCAGGGGGCAGACCATGACTGACAAAATCAAGATCAGTAACCTTTACAAGGTATTCGGCAAGAACCCGTCCGGTGCCATGGACCATGTCCGCAAGGGTGCGTCGAAGCAGGAACTGCTCGACAATCACGGTCATGTGCTGGGACTGCGCGATATCAACATCGACATCCCGGAACGCCAGATCC
Organism: Rhodospirillaceae bacterium; assembly: GCA_011522725.1. GTDB lineage: Bacteria > Pseudomonadota > Alphaproteobacteria > Puniceispirillales > Puniceispirillaceae > UBA8309. Next base: position 5,297 of record WTIL01000040.1, on the reverse strand, counting down.
AGGTGATCATGGGCCTGTCGGGATCGGGCAAGTCAACCCTGATCCGCCACATCAACAGGCTGATCGAGCCGACCGAAGGCCAGGTCGTTGTCGACGGGGTGGACGTGTTGCAGATGTCGGCAGACGACCTGCGCGAGTTCCGCCGCCACAAGCAGTCGATGGTGTTCCAGAAGTTCGCGCTTCTGCCACACCGCACCGTGGCGCAGAACGCCGCCTATGGCCTGACCGTCCAGGGCATCGCCGAGGACGAGGCCAAGGAGCGCGCGCAGCGCTGGATCGACCGGGTCGGCCTTGGCGGGTTCGAGAATCACTTCCCGGCACAGCTGTCAGGCGGCATGCAGCAGCGTGTGGGCCTTGCCCGCGCCCTTGCCACCGATGCTGAAATTCTGCTGATGGATGAAGCCTTCTCGGCGCTCGACCCGCTGATCAGGACGGACATGCAGGATATCCTTCTCGACCTGCAGGAAGAGCTTCACAAGACCATCGTCTTCATCACGCACGACCTTGACGAGGCGCTTCGCATCGGCGACCGCATCTCGATCCTCCGTGACGGCGAGATCGTCCAGCAGGGCGACCCGCAGGACATCATCATGCGTCCCGCCGACGACTACATCTCGGACTTCATCAAGGACATCAATCGTGGCCGCGTGATCGAGGTCCGTTCGGTGATGACCGCGGCGTCGCGCGCGACCGGTCCGAAGCTGACCGAAGACACGCCGATCGAGGATGCGCTGCAGATGCTGTCCTCTGCCGGCAAGGACAGCGGCACCGTCGTCGACGGCGACGGCAAGACCATCGGCAAGATCGAGATGAACAACGCCATCGCCGCCATGGCCCGTCCCGAGCGGGACAAGGGCACGCCGCGCTACAAATAAAGCCGTGTCAGGCCGTGCCGGACCCTCCGGCACGGCCGCGGCAGAAACATGAACTTGTCACAGGCTGGTCCGCCAGCGGCAGCGCCGCGGCAAGCGCCGCCCCGGCATCGCCGGCACGCGGATCGCCCAGCTTTTCATAACATTCTGCCAGTCCCGAAAGGGACCAGACGTTGCCGCGATTCTGGCGGCTGACCGGCAGTTCTTCTTCATGGCCGAGATCGCGCTCATAGATGACGCGCGCCTCGTCGATGCGCCCCTGCTCCAGCAGCAGCGCGCCAAGCGCGTGGCGCGGCGGATGCATCCAGGCACGCGGCTCGGTATAGACAAGCCTGTCCTCGGCCGCGACCGCCTCGCGAAGCCAGTCGAAACCGGCCTCGGTCTCGCCGGCATGATAGGCCATCTCGCCGCGCATCATCGCCGCCCCGACAGCCAGAATATCGTCGGCCTGATTGTTGAAATAGGCGTATCCGGCCGGCACACGCGCGCGCGCCGCATCGAAATCGGCGGCGGCCATATCCGCCTCGTCATGCCTGCCAAGTGCCGCCAGCGCCACGGCCCGGGCCTGATGGTGCATGGCATGCGACACCGGCATGAAGGCGGGATCGCCTGCGAACTCACGGTCCGCGATCTGCTGCCATCTGCCAAAGCGCACATCGACATGGGCGATGGTCGCGTAATAGCCCTCCAGCGTCATGTCCATATGCGTGACCGGCGGGTGGACCAGCACATTTTCCAGTATCTCGGCCATCACAATCGCGGCGTCGGCGGCATCGGCCAGATTGCCTGTCTGCATGCCGGCGAACATCAGCATATGGACATCATGGCAGACGAGCGTGCGATAGAACGGGGTGCGGTGCAGGTTCGCCATGAACCGCTTGTCGGTCGCCATGGAAAGGCGGCTGCAGCGCGTCGCCTCGTCAAAGTCACCGACCAGAGCGTGAATGTGCGACGGCATGTGTTGCAGGTGACCGGCATCGGGCGGCGCCAGTTCCTGCAGCCGGCGGGCCGACGGCAGCGCCTTTTCCGGCGTCGGCGACATCTCCTGCACATGGATATCGAAATGCAGCACGCCGATATGGTCGGCGCCGGTACCGGCGAGCGAACGTTCGAGAGCTGCCTGGATTTCCCTCTCGCGTGCTTCGGGGTTCGGCGCGCGCTTGTCCACGTCATAGATCTGCCACGGCGTCAGCATGATCTGCGAATCGATATAGAGCGCGGCGATATCCGGGTCGTCCCCGTACGCCTCATAGACAGGGATCATGGCATCGGCGTAGGCGCGCTCCCAAGATGCCAGGACGCCGTCGTCGGGAACTTCGGTCTGCGGATAGCGCACGGCAAGCGCCTCGATCAGGGCGCGCGCCTCCGGCGGGGCGTTGGCCGTACGTGACATCGCCTCGGCGATGGCGCCATGGCAGGCCGCAAGCGCCTGCTCCTTTTCCGGCATGGTCAGCCATTCCCACGGCTTGTTCATAAAGGGACCGCTGGAGATGGCGATGCCCCACCAGGCAAGGGCAAATCCGTCATCCGCCCGGGCCGCGTGCCGGAAGCAGCCGATCGCCTCTTCATGGTTGAAACCATAGAGCCAGGACAGCCCGGTTGCGAACCAGGCCGCCGCCTCGTCATTTGTCACAACAAAGGCCGGGCAATGCGTCCCGAGATCGAAGGGATAGTCGGAATGGCTCGTATTCATGCGCCAAAACTAAAGCAGTTTCGGCCCTGTGAATACGTGGTTTTTGAGTGGAGGTCAGGCGTCGCCGGCGCGCATGCCTGACAGCTTTCGAACGAACCGCCGGTGAAACCCGATATAGCCGCTCTCCAGGTGCCGGATATCATCCTTCATCACGCGATGCAGGCGCGGCAGCGCGTGAAACGGCACCGCCGGAAAGCTGTGATGCTCGGTGTGATAGGGCATGTTCCAGGCGATGAACCGCACCGGCGCGGTGGTCAGCAGCGTGCGGGTGTTGGCCAGCATGTTGCCGTCACCCTCGTCGCAGCCGGCATGCTCGGCAAGCAGATAGGCGCGAAGGAACGGCGCGCCGATGACCAGCGGCGCCACCAGATAGGGCATCAGCCATCCGGCATAGGCGAGTGCCGGCACCGCCAGCAGATAGAACAGCATCATCAGGCGCGCCTCGTGCCTGACGGCGTTCTGCATGTGCTCCGGCACATAGTGATCGCTGCGCCGCCCGGCCGCGTTGCCAAGGATCACTCGCATGTTGCCGACCCAGAAGGGAATGCCGCTGAGATAGGCGAGATAGCCGCCGACACCCGACGGTTTCGGTGTGCCGAGTTCGGGGTCGCGGTCCGGGTCCTGGGTGAATTTGTGATGATCCTGATGGAAATAGAAAAACCATTTCGGCCCGATCAGAAGCGTCAATCCGGCCAGCATGCCGACAGCACGGTTCAGCCGGCGGCTGCGAAAGGCGGTGCTGTGGCTGCATTCATGCATCGCCGTGAACAGGAACACCATGCCAACCCCCTGGCCAAGCATGGCTGCCCAGCGCACCGCGCCCTCGCCGACGACATTGCCCCAAAGGCACAGCCCGATCAGCGACAGATGGCCGGCAAGCTGACCCAGCCCGCGCCGGTCGGATCGTTCCGTCAGCGTGCGCTTCTCGCCGGCCGACAGGCGGCGCAGCATATCCCGATGGGTCACGGTTGCAGGCGACACACCAAGGCTCCTACCGGCTGGTGATGGTGACAAGGCCGGCAGCCGGATCAACCGAGACCTCGTCACCGGTGCGGATCAGCGCCGTCACGTCGCCATCGGCAAAGCGGTCGCACATGGCCATGCCGGCCAGCGCCGCGCCCTGCGCCATGATGGTGTTCGCGGAATTCAGCAGGATGGCGCGCGGGGCCATGCCGCGCGAGGCCATCTCATGCAGCATCCAGGCCGTCGCCACCCCGCCCTTGGCGGTGTTCAGGACAAGGATGACACCGCAATAGCTCTGGCCATACAGCTTGTGCTGCGGACGCGAGAACACGCCCCTGATCCTGTCGAGATCGTAGCGCGCCGAGAAATTGTCATCGGCGACGAGCGCCGTCCCCTCAACCGCCGGGCCGATGCCGGCATGGCATGCAAGCTCGATCGCCATCAGGCCGTCCCCCTCTCGCCGGCTGGCAGAATCACCCCGGCCTCGGCCGAGGCGACGCAATCCGCCATGCTGGCAAGCGCCGGACGGTAGCCGTAGCCGCCGAGAATATTGACGATCTTGGCCGAATTGCTGAGAAGTCGTGTCCAGCCATTGGCCTCGCCGATCTCGCGTGCATATTGCTGGTAGAAGCAGGTGCCGGTCAGCACTGTGCCGCCAAACCCCTCGATCGCCTCGACATATCCCATGCGCGCGGCATCGCCATAGACCTGCGCCGAAGTGCAGACGACGAGATCCGTGCCGCTTGCCCGGCTGCGTCCTTCGCAGAGGGCGGCCACCTGCCCCATCTCGACAAGGCTGAGCTGCGGCGCGGCGAACACCACCACATCCAGCGGCTCGCCGGCAGCGCTGAACGGCGCGCCGAGATCGGCAAGCTCTTTGGCACCTACACGGGTTGCTTCCAGCGCCTCGCCACCGACATCGGCAAGGCTGCGGCATTCGGGCGTGATGCCGACCATATGGAACAGCGGCGTCGATCCCCAGCTGGCCATCGCCGCGCCGAAATGCTTGATCTCGTCCGAGGTAGGCGCGCCCTCTATTCCCTCGATCACCGGCACCTGCCAGTAGCTGCCCGCCATCCGGCCGATGGCGGCGCCGAGGACACCCCATTCCATCAGGTCGCGCGGCCGCGTCTCGACGACAAAGCGGCGGGTGGCGCGGCGATGTTCGTCCAGATGAAGCCCGTAACGCGGTGTCCGTCCGGTCAGCCCGGCGGCCAGCGCCGACGGCCCGCCCTCGAAGTTTGACCGCGCCCCGCAGACCGAATTTGAATAGATCACCACACCGGTATCGCCGTAGGCGACATGGTCGCCATTCAGCGGCGGCATGATTGTCTGATAATTGATGCAGGTATCCGTCATCATGATGCCCATCGCCGTGCAGGCGGCAATGAAGCGGCGCTCGAGACCGGCCATCGCCTCGGTCTGGCCAAGCGGCAGATAATGCGAAAGATCGACCCCGCGCGGGTCGGTGATCATCGGCACTGTGACACGCGCGCCGTCCTTCGCCAGCCCCTCTACAAAATCCACGCCCGCCTCGCCGAGCGATTCCGGATCGGCCATCATATGCGCCTGGCTGACCGGCACCATGTCGGCGGCATCGAACATCCGGCCGACCTGAAGCTGATGGTCGATGGCCCAGCGGCAGGCAGGCCCCATCTCGCCGGCAAGCATCGCCTGTTCCTCGTCGCTCAGTCTCATTTTCCCTCGACCTGTATCCTCATGACCAACATCCCAACAGTGACATAACAGCCCCGCGAGCAGCAATCCCC
>WTIL01000049.1 GCA_011522725.1 Rhodospirillaceae bacterium | reverse complement strand
TTCTACATGCGTGATGTGTGGGTATCCACCGGTGAAACACCAACGGTATATCGTTATATCGACTGGCTCATCACTGTTCCGCTTCTGATGATCGAGTTCTACCTGATCCTGCGCGCGATCGCCAACGTATCGTCTGGCATCTTCTGGCGCCTGACCGTAGGTACGCTCATCATGCTGGTCGGTGGTTATGCCGGCGAGGTTGGCTACATGAACGTGTGGCTCGGCTTTGTCATCGGTATGGCCGGTTGGTTCTACATCCTGTACGAGATCTTCGCTGGTGAAGCCGGCAAGCTCTCCGCAGAGCAGGCGCCCGAGTCGGTCAAGTCGGCCTTCTCGACCATGCGCTGGATTGTAACCATCGGCTGGGCGATCTATCCGCTCGGCTACTTCTATGGCTACCTGGCAACCGGTGATCCGGCCAGCGCTGCAGATTCGCTCAACGTGATCTACAACCTGGCTGACGTACTGAACAAAATTGCGTTCGGTGTGATCATCTGGAACGTTGCGGTCACCGAGACCGAAGCGAAAGCCTAAATGACCTGATGATGAAGGGCGGCACCCCCACGTCGCCCTTCATCACATTCACTTTATGACGTTTTGTGAATCATCTTGTTGCGCGGGAAGGTGCGGAGTTTATGACTGACCTGTCTACACCCTCCAAGAAGGCATTTGCCGAGCAGGGTTCCGGACTTTCAATATCGAAGTCCACCTCCGAGATTATTCACGATTTCATTCTTGAAAGAATGCCGGCCCCCGGGCAGACGCTTGCCGACGCGGCAATGCATCATTTCGCTGCCCCGGGCAAGATGCTCCGCGCAAAGATGGCGCTCCGTGCTGCCGACCTTCTCAAGGTCGACCGGCCGGCGGCCCTTCACTGGGCGGCGGCGATCGAGGTTCTCCACAACGCGTCACTTATCCATGACGACATTTGCGACGGTGACCAGCTGCGCCGCGGACGTCCGGCCGTCTGGTCGAAATTCGGACGCGATGTCGCGCTCACCCTCGGCGACTGGCTGATTGCCCTGTCTTTCGAGCTCGCCGCAGAGGCCGCGCAACGCGCGCAGACGCCGATGCTGCTGAAGATTCTTGCCACCCATATGAAGACAACCACTGTCGGCGAGGCGCACGAATTCGATCCGGCGCCGGTTACCGACTGGGATCATTACCTGCAGGGTGCCGGTGACAAGACCGCGCCGCTGCTGACCGCGCCTCTCGAGGGAATCGCCGCCATGGCCCTTCATGGTGGTGCCGCACCGACGATCGGTGCCTGCTTCCGCTCGCTTGGCAATGCCTATCAGATCGGCAACGACATCCTGAATTTCTCGGGAAGCGACGGTGCCAATACCTGCGGGTCGGACATGGCGCGCCGTGCCCCGAACGGCGTTGTCGTCCTGTTCCGCCAGACACTGGATGCAGACCGTCTTGCCGCATTCGACAGCTGGTATGCCAGCGGCTCGGATGACGGATTCGATGCGTGGCTCGCAGAGCTGCGGCGCTCGCCCGCCCTGTTCGAGGCGGCGCGGCGGATGAATGCGATGCTCGACGACGCGACCGGCCTTGCCGACACGCTGCCGCCCGAAATGGCAGCGGTGATCACGCCTATACAGCAGCTTCTGCAGCAGGTATGTCTGAAGTCAGTGGCTTCGATCAAACAGGCCTGACGCAAGCATTATGACACCAGCCCCCTCGGCTATTCAGGATCTGGCGGCCCCGCATTCCAAGACCGGGCCAGCCGACCAGAGCGATGTTCTTGTAATCGGTGCCGGTTTCGGCGGCATCGCGGCTGCCCTGCGCATGCGCGCCCGCGGCCATTCCGTGACACTTGTCGACAGGCTGGATGCCATTGGCGGACGGGCGCAGGTGTTTGAACGGGGCGGCTTCCGGCATGATGCCGGCCCGACCGTGATCACAGCTCCCTTCCTGTTCGACGAGCTGTTCGAGCTGTTCGGAGAGCGCCGCGAGGATCATCTCGACTTCCGGCCGCTGGACCCCTGGTACCGGTTCCATTTCCATGACGGCAACCAGTTCGACTATCGCGCCACGATCGAGGACACCAACGCCGAGATCGAGCGTTTCTCGCCGCGTGACGTCGCCGGATATGCAGGGCTGCTGGAGACATCCCGGCAGATTTTCGAGGTCGGGTTCGAGAAGCTCGCCGACAGGCCCTTTACCCGTTTCATGACGATGATGGCGCAGGTGCCCTCGCTGTTGCGCCTTCGCAGCTATCACACCGTCGCCAGCCTGGTGAACCGCCATATCAAGCATCCGCTGCTTCGCCAGGCCTTTTCGATTCATCCGCTGCTTGTCGGCGGCAACCCGTTCACGACCACCTCGATCTACACGCTGATCCATTATCTGGAGCGGCGGTGGGGCGTGTTCTTCTGCATGGGCGGCACCGGCAAGCTCGTCGAGGAACTGCACCGGCTTCTTGAACGCGCCGGCGTCAATGTCGAGCTTGGCGTGGATATAGAGCGCATCACCATGAAAGGCGGCCGCGCCACCGGTGCCGAATCCACGGATGGCAGGCGCTATATCGCGGATCGGGTGATCTGCAATGGCGATCCGCCGACCGTCTATCAGCAGATGCTGCCCGGCGAGACACGTTCGAAGCGGGCAATTCCCGAGGCCGCGACGAAATATTCGATGGGTCTTTACGTGATGTTCTTCGGGACTCGCAAGCAGTATCCCGACGTCGCGCATCACACCATCTGGATGGGACCGCGTTATCGCGAGCTGCTTGCCGATATCTTCGACCGCAAGATTCTTGCCGATGATTTCTCGCTCTATCTTCACCGGCCGACCGCCACCGACAGCAGCTTCGCGCCGGAGGGCTGCGACAGTTTCTATGTGCTGTGCCCGGTGCCGAACCTGCTTGGCGATGTGGACTGGGAGGTTGAAGGGCCACGGCTTCGCGACCGCATCGTCGCGGCGCTGGAAGAGACCATCATGCCGGGCCTGGGCGAGGCCATCACCGATGATTTCTGGATGACGCCGGAAGATTTCAAGCGCGACTACCGCTCAATGCATGGCGCCGGTTTCTCGATCGCGCCGATTTTCACGCAATCGGCATGGTTCCGCTACCACAACCGCGACCCGCATATCCCGAACCTGTATTTTTCAGCCGCCGGCGCGCACCCGGGAGCAGGGATGCCAGGCGTCTTGTGTTCTGCTAAGGTTGTCGAGCGACTGATTGAAGAGGAAGACCGGGCGGCCGCCGCCAGCGGAAGGCTGGCGCAGGGGGCCTGACGGCGGGAGCCGGCACCCATGTCGAACGAAGAGCTGACATCCGAACAATCGCTTGCCGCCAACGGCAAGAGTTTCCACTGGGCACGCCGTTTTCTGGGGCAGCGCATGGGAAACGACGCGGCCTCGCTCTATGCGTTCTGCCGGCTTCTCGACGATATGGCCGACGGCGATATAGAGAACGGTCCGGTAAGGCTCGCCGCCATCCGTGCCGATCTGATTGCCGGCCGCGAGGGGGCTGATCCCGCATTCCTTGCATTCCTGCCGCTGATGCGGGAAAAACGCTTTCCACCGGATGTGCTTGTGGCGCTGATCGACGGGCTGCTCGAGGATCAGGCCGAAGAGGTGGCGCTCGCCGACGAGGCCGCGTTGCTGCGCTACGCCTACCGGGTGGCGGGAACCGTCGGCCTGCTGATGTGCCATGTTCTCGACTGCCACGCGCCGGCAGCACGGGCGCATGCCATCGATCTCGGCATCGCCATGCAGCTCACAAACATCGCCCGCGACATTCTCGAGGATGCCGGCATGAACCGGCGCTATGTTCCCGGTGACTGGGTCGGCCATGCAAGCCCGGCCGAAATCCGTGCCGCGGCAAGGGCGCCGGACAGCATGCTGGCGCGCGATGTGACCGCTGCGGCAGGCCGGCTTCTGGATCTTGCCGAGACCTTTTATGCCAGCGGGGCCCGGGGGTATCGCTATCTGCCATGGCGGGCGCATCTCGCCATCGGGGTGGCGGCACGGGTCTATCGGCAGATCGGCATCCAGCTTCGCGGCGCCGGCCTTGCCTGGCATGCCGGAAGGCAGGTGACCGGCAAGGCGGCCAAGCTGCGATGCTCGCTGCTGGCGCTGGGAAGTTTTGGGCGCCGGATCGGCATCGGGACATCGCCACATGACGACCGCCTTCACGCGGCGCTGCGGGGGCTGCCCTATGTCGCCTGACCAGGCCATGCGGCAGGTTCGTGTCCTTGGTGACGGCTGTGCGGCGCTGTCGCTGGCGGCGCGCGCCGATGAACTGGCGGGCCACAGGCTGACACTTGTCAGGCCGCAAGGCGCCCCGCAGGAGACGGACCATATCTGGGGCTTCTGGGACGGGCCGAACCTTGCCGCCGCCAGCCGCCTTGCCCGCAAGCGCTGGCACAGCTGGTCGATCGTGACCGGACGGGGAAAGGCCGTATTGCGATCACAGGAACGGCCCTACACCGCGCTTCACCGGCTGGACTGGACGGCGCATTGCCGTGCCGCCGCCAGCCGGGCAGGCGTTGCAACCCTTGACGGCGACGAAGCCGCGACAGCGACCGATCTTGTCTTCGACAGCCGCCCGCCGCCAGTGCCGGACGGCATGATGCTGCAGCATTTCCTTGGCCTCGAGGTGCGAAGCAGGCGTGCGATTTTCGATCCGGATACCGCCATCCTGATGGATTTCCGTGTGGACCAGTCGCACGGCATGCATTTCATCTATCTTCTTCCCTTTTCCGCGACCGAGGCGCTGGTCGAATCCACCCTGTTCACGCCATCTGTCTGTCCGGAGAGCTATTATCGCGGGGAAATCGCCGCCTATCTCGAGGCCCATTTCGGACTCGATGAATTCGAGACGCTTCGCACCGAACGCGGGGTGATCCCGCTTGGCATCTTGCCGCGGCGCGATCCGTCCATTCCGGGTGTAGGCGGCAATGGTGGCGCGATCCGCCCGTCGAGCGGCTATGCCTTCCCCTTTATCCAGAAACAGATCGACCGTGCCATCGCCGCGGCATGTGAGGGGCGCGAGCTCGGCTTTGCTGTGCCGCACCGCCGTGTTGATTTGTGGATGGACGCGGTGCTGCTGACCGTCCTGCGCCACTGGCCGGAACGGGCTCCCGAACTGTTCCTGCGGATGGGGCGTGCGCTCGACGGTGACGAGTTCGCACGGTTCCTCAGCGGCGAGGCGGACTGGCCGCTCCGGCTGAAAGTGATCATGGCGATGCCGAAGGCCCCGTTCCTGCGCGGGCTTGTCCGCCTTCTGGCCGGCAGCCGGCCACAACTCACGGCAGAGGCGGGATGATGGAAATGATGACGTCCATAGCGGCGATGGCGCCGCTCGACCTTGCGGCGCTGGCCGCCATAGTGCTGATCGGCCTGCCGCATGGCGCGCTCGACGGGGCGATCGCAATCCATCTCGGCTTCACCCGGAAACTTCTGCATTTCATGCGGTTTCTGGTGCTTTATATCGCGATGGCCGGGCTTGTCGTCGGGGCATGGCTGCTGGCGCCGACCGCCTGCCTGCTGGGCTTCCTGATTATCAGCATGCTGCATTTTGGTGCCGGTGACGCGCGCCACGGAACCGGCTGGCTCCGCAGTGCCGAGATTCTGGCCCATGGCGGCCTTGTCATCGTCGGCATCAGCCAGATGCATCATGACGAGGTCGATGTCATCTTCGGCTATCTGACCGGGCGCGATACGGCGCTCCTCTGGCAAGGCATCGATGTTCTGACGGTGATTGTCGGGATGGCTGTTGTCGTCTGCCTTGCCCAGGCGCTCTGGCATCGGCGCTGGCGCGGAACGGCTGTCGAGCTCGGCGCGCTCGCCGTGCTGTTTGCGCTGACACCGCCATTGGTCGGTTTTGCCGTCTATTTCTGCTGTGTGCACTCGGCAAGGCATGTCTACGGCATCGTCAACAGCTTGCGGCGCGATATCTCGCGGTTCAGCATGCTCAACCAGGCCGCCGCCTTTACCGTGGCAAGCTGGGCTGCCGGCGGTGCCGCCATCTGGTGGTTTGCCGATATGGCCAATCCCGAGCCTGTCGTGCTACGGGTGGTGTTTATCGGCCTTGCGGCGCTGACGGTGCCGCATATGATTCTTGTCGATGGTTTCTTCAGGCGGTCCGGCAGGACCCTGAAGCGCCAGTTCATCAGCCGGTAGGTGCCTATGGATGATATGCCGGAAAACGCTGGAACACCGTCCGCAGGCGATCGCAAGGATGCGCATCTTGCACTGGCCGCCGACGCATTGTCCCGCTCCGGGATCAGTGCCGGCTTCGAGCGTGTGCGGCTCGAGCATTGCGCCCTTCCCGAATGCAGCCTTGCCGATATCGATATCACCACTTCCTGCCTTGGCAGGCCTGTCGAGGCGCCGCTGTTCATCGGGTCTATGACGGGCGGCACGGCGCATGCCGATGCGATCAATGCGGCTCTTGCCGACACAGCCGAGGCCACCGGGATCGCGCTGGCTGTCGGCTCGCAGCGCGCCAGCATTGAATCAGGCCGTTCCCAGGCGGCGCTGCGGCAGCGCGCGCCATCGGTGCCGCTGATCGGCAATCTTGGCGGTGTGCAGCTCGCCGCGCCGGGCGGTATCGATCTGGCACGCCGCGCCGTGGCGGATATCGGCGCCGATGCCATCTTCATCCATCTGAACCCGCTTCAGGAGGCGGTCCAGCCCGAGGGCGAGACGGACTGGCGTGGTGTTCTGGACGCCATCGAGACCCTTGTCGGTGCGCTGGAGGTGCCGGTGATGGTCAAGGAGGTCGGCGCCGGAATCGGGCCCGATGTTGCGCAGCGCCTGTTTGATGCCGGGGTCCATGCTGTCGATATCGCCGGGCTGGGCGGCACGAACTGGACACGTATCGAGGCGGCGCGCCGCGAGGACGCAGCCCTGTTCGAGCCGTTCCTCGACTGGGGGTTGCCGACGGTAGATGCGCTCCGCGCTGTCAGGAGCGCCTGCCCGAACGCCAGGCTGATCGCATCCGGTGGTGTGGAAAACGGTCTCGACGCCGCCAAGGCATTGTGGCTTGGCGCGGCGCTGGTCTCGATGGCCGGACCAGTGCTGCGGGCGCTGACCGGCGACGGGCGCGGTGCACCTGACGGGGCCGCGGCGGTGCATGTCATCGAACGCTGGAAATCGCAGCTTCGCCTGGCGCTGTTCCTGACCGGTGCGCCCGACCTGCCGTCATTTGCCGGCAAGCCCGGCCATGTCGGTGGGCCATATCAGCGGGCCATTGACCCGCAGAACCGGTGACCCTGTCTAGAAATTGTCCTTGCGGCGCCTGACTTCGGCGAACACCTCGGCATCGCTCGCCCCTTCCATGCCAAGATGCGCGCGCAAACCCGCATCGCCGGCGCGAAGGAACGGGTTGGTGGCCTTCTCGAGCGCAATCATGGTCGGCACGGTTGGCTGGCCGATGGACCGAAGCTCGTCCACCGCGGCGGCGCGGCGCTGCAGCGCGGTGTTTGCCGGATCGACGCTCAGCGCGAACCTGGCGTTGGCGGCGGTATATTCATGGCCACAATAGACAACCGTGTCGTCGGCAAGCGCCATCAGCTTGCACAGGCTGTCCCACATCATCGGCGCGTCGCCCTCGAACAGCCGTCCGCATCCCATGGCAAACAGCGTATCGCCGGTGAACACCAGTTTTTCGGCCGGAAGGTAGTAGTTCAGCATGGCCAGCGTATGGCCCGGGGTCGAGATCACCTCAACCTCGCGGCCGGCAAAGGCAAAGCTGGTCCCGCCATCAAGCACCGTGTCGATCCCGCCGATCCCGGCCGGGCCAAAGACCTCGACACCGTCGCCGGCGAGCGCGGCAAGGCCTGCCGTATGGTCGCCATGATGATGCGTGATCCAAATCTGGGTCAGCGGCCATCCGGCCTCGTCCAGCGCGGCTTCCGCGGCTTCGGCGTCACCGGCATCGACCAGCGCGGTCTCGCCGCGTTCCGCGTCGTGAAGAAGCACGCCGTAATTGTCGTCATTATAGGGGAACTGATGGATGGCCAGCCGCATCGCTCTACCAGACCCCGGTGTTTTCCATCGACGCCCAGGGCTCGGCCGGGGCCTGCGCCTCGCCCTCCTGAAGAAGCTCGATCGAGATGTTGTCGGGCGAACGGACAAAGGCCATGCGCCCGTCGCGCGGCGGGCGGTTGATGGTGATCCCCGCATCCATCAGCCTCTGGCAGGTGGCGTAGATATCGTCGACGTAATAGGCGAGATGGCCGAAATTCCGGCCGCCGTCATATTCTTCCGGATCCCAGTTGTAGGTCAGTTCCAGCTCGGGAGAACGGGTTGCCTTGGCGCTGTCGAGATTGCCGGGCGCCGCCAGGAAGACGAGCGTGAAACGGCCCGCCTCGAACTCCTTGCGGTTGGTTTCCACCAGCCCGAGCTTGTTGCAGTAGAAATCGATCGACGCGTCGAGGTCAGTGACCCTGACCATGGTGTGAAGATAGCGCATGGAGCCCCCGGTAAATGGCGCAAAAAAAGGAGCGCTCAGCATAGGATATTGCGGGGCGGCGCGTCCAGTTGTGCCAACAGGCATGCGGCCGGATATCCGTTCAGATATCCTTCCAGATATCAGGGCATCAGCCGCGGGAATAGAGGCCCAGCGTTTCCGCCTGCAATTTCAGCAGCGCGGTGACATGCGCCAGTGCCGGCGTCTCGATGCCCAGTCCTTCGGCAAGTTCCAGAACGGCGGTGACCAGCGGGTCGATCTCGAGCGGTCGTCCGGCCTCGATATCCTGACGGGTCGAGGGCTTGTGCCCGACAATCGCGGCAGCGCCGTCGATGCGCTTTTCGATGGGAACGCTGAACCGCACGCCGATGGCCTCTCCGACACTCTTCACCTCGGTCATGATGGCATGGACGAGGGCGCGGCTTTCCGGATCATTGCCGATGGCATCCAGCGTCGCGCCGGTCAGCGCCGAGACCGGGTTGAATGAGCAGTTGCCCCACAGCTTGACCCAGATTTCGTCACGGATTCGCGGCTTCTGCGGCGCCTTCAGGCCGCCGGCGATCATCAGCGATGACAGCGTCTTGACGCGCTCGCTCTGCTCCATCGACGGCTCGCCGAGTGTAAAGCGGTCACCGTCGAGATGTTTGACAAGGCCCGGCGCGGCTATCTCGCAGGCCGGATAGACAACACATCCGATGGCGCGCTGCGGTCCGATCTCGTTCCAGACGCGTCCGCCCGGATCCACCGCCTGAAGCGGCTTCTCGTCGAGTGCTGTTCCCGTCTGCGCCTTGTGGAAATACCACCAGGGCAGGCCGTTGACGGCAGGCACGACAGCTGTGTCGGGGCCCAGCAACGGCATCAGGTCGTCGAGGATCATCGGGATGGTATGCGCCTTGATGGCGAGGATCACATAATCCTGCGGGCCGAGATCGGCCGGCCTGTCGCTTGCCGGAAGGCTGTAGCGGGTTACCTTGCCGTCCTTCTCGAGTCCCAACCCGTCCGCCCTGATGGCTTCCAGATGCGGGCCGCGGGCGACAAGGCTTACCTCGGCGCCTGCCTCGTGCAGGGCTGCGCCGACATAGCCGCCGATGGCGCCGGCGCCGAATATACAGATACGTGTCATCGCTTTGCTCCCTTGGGCCTTTGGCTGAGGCCTTTGACTAGTCTTCGAGGCCCAGCTTCTGGGCAAGGCCGATCCGCTGCAGCTTGCCGGTGGCGCCTTTCGGGATTTCGTCGAGGAACACGATGTGCTTCGGAATCTTGAATTTCGCCAGATGCGTTTCGGCATAGGCCCGAAGCCCGGCGGCGTCCAGTTCGCCGCCATCGGCAAGCACCACGGCAGCGCCGATCTCCTCGCCAAGCATACGGTCGGCGACGGCAAAGGTGACCACCTGCTGGACGGCAGGATGTTCCATCAGCACGTTATCGACCTCGAGAGGCGAGACCTTCTCGCCGCCGCGGTTGATGATTTCCTTGAGGCGTCCGGTGATTTTCAGATAGCCGTCACCATCGAAGAATCCCTGGTCGCCGGTACGGAACCAGCCACTGGTGAAACTTGATTCATTGGCCGCCGGATTGTTCTCGTATCCGGGCGTGACATTGTCCCCGCGGATGCAGACCTCGCCTTCGGCGTCACCGGTCAGCCGGTTGCCTTCCTGGTCCATGATGCAGACTTCGGGCGAGGTGGCGATGCCGACAAAGCCGGCCTTCTGCTTGCCGTCGCCCAGCGGGTTGGATGTCATCTGGTGGGCCGCCTCGGTCATGCCGTAGGCTTCGATCACCGGACATTCGAACACGTCGTTCAGCTCTTCGAATACGGCCGGCGGAAGCGACGCCGACGAGGAGCGGATCAGCCGCAGACCCAGACCCTTGGCAGCATCCGCCTGGCGCTTGGCGCGGAGCAGGATGGCCTGGTGCATGGTCGGCACGCCGGAATACCAGCTGATCTTTTCGTCGCGCGCCTGGTCGAGGAATTTCAGGGCGTTGAACCCGCCGGTGCAGCAGACCGAAGCGCCCTTCGACATGCTGGTGGCGAGAACCGCGATCAGCCCGTGGATATGGAACAGCGGCATGATGTTCAGGCAGTGGTCGCTGTCGGTCAGCTCGAGGCTGGCGGCGATATTGCGTGCCGATGCCATGATATTGCGCTGCATCAGCGGCACAACCTTGGGCCGCGATGTGGTGCCCGATGTGTGAAGGACGAGCGCCTCGTTGTCGGCGCCGGCCGGAGTCGCATCGGCCTCTGCCTCGAACAGCCTGAAAGCGCCGGCCGGGTCGTTGTCGCCGACCACTGCCTCGACCACCGGGATCGACAGCGCGCTGGCCGCGGCACGGACGGGGTTCTCGCTTCCCGCCTCGACGATGACCAGCTTCGGCGCAAGGTCCTCAAGGTAGAAGGCGTATTCACTTTCCTTATAGGCGGGGTTGAGCGGGGCAGCCGACATATATGCCGCGACTGCCATAAAGGCTGAAGCCATTTCCGGACCGTTCGGCAGCACGATGGCCACACGGTCCGACGGTCCGAGCCCGTTCCCGGCAAGCTGGCGCCCGACCGAATCGATGTGTCGGCGAAGGGCCGCATATGTCATGGCAGGGCGATCGGGTGCGGTGAGAGCGACGGCGTTGTCGGCGCCGGCATCAAGCAAAGTGCGGATGGTCATGTTCGGGCTCGTCTTTCCTGAGGGATATAGGGACGGACGTAGATATTCGGACCTGCTTTCGCAAGGCCTCGTAACGAATGCGGCATAGCTAGCACAAAGCCGGCAGCATTTGTAATTCAATTCGAGGTAATTTAGGTAAAAAGTAAATGTAAAAAATTTACAATTTTCTCTTTTTCTCATTTTTCCTTGTTCCGGGCGCAGATTCCGTGAAATCTCCTGCCAACGCGCAGCCGGCATCGAGCAACGGGCGGCTGCCACCCATCCTGGCGAGTTCGATCCATGTCGGGTCTGACGCCGGGATCCCCGAGTGCCAAACACAGACGCGGCCGAGGGTCGCAAAAGGCAACGATGGCGGATCATCCTGATATCCGCCATCCCAAAGTGCAGAGGAGAGAGACATGAAAGCACTTCGTAAACTCATGACATCAGCCTTGGTTCTTGGGTGCGCAACCGTGGTGGTGGCGAGCCCGGCGATCGCATGGCAACCCAACAAGCCGATCGATTTCATCATCATGGCCGGCAAGGGCGGCGGCGCCGACAAGATGGCGCGCCTGATGCAGGGCATCGTGGAAAAGGAATCGCTTGCCGAGCGCCCGCTGGTTCCGGTGAACAAGTCCGGCGGTTCCGGCGCAGAGGCCCTGATGGCCGCGAAAAGCGCCAGCGATCCCGACCACACCATCATGGTGACGCTGAATTCGTTCTACACCACGCCGCTTCGCCAGCCCGGACTTGAGGTCGATGTTCTCACATTCGCGCCTGTTGCCCGCATGGCCGAAGACACTTTCCTTCTCTGGGTCCATGCCGATACCGGCATCACCACATTCGAGCAGTGGCTTGACGTGGCGCGCGAGCAGGGCAGCAAGTGGGTCATGGGCGGCACGGGCTCCAACTCCGAAGACAACATCATCACCGACTTCCTGAACACCAATTACGGCCTGTCGATGAAATACATCCCCTACAAGGGCGGCGGGGCCGTGGCCAAGGATGTTGCCGGCAAGCAGATCAACTCGTCCGTGAACAACCCGTCCGAAGCCATCGGCTTCTGGCAGTCCGGCGACATGGTTCCGCTGGTCGCCTTCACCAACGAGCGCCTGCCGATGTTCCCGGAAGTTCCGACGCTCCGCGAGAAGGGCGGTGAGTTCAGCTACTTCATGCAGCGCTCCGTTGTCGGTGCACCCGGCATGTCCGAAGAAGCTCGCGCCTACTACACCGAGCTGTTCACAAAGGTCTACAATTCCGAAGACTGGCAGGCCTACAAGTCGAAGAAGTCGCTGATGGGCGACCTCATGAGCGGCGACCAGCTGTCGGACTACTGGCGTGACCAGCGTGACAATCACGAACAGATCCTCCGCTCGTCAGGTGCCATCCGGTAACCCCCAACGAGACCAACTGGCCGGGCTCCGCTTTGTCGGAGCCCGGCATATTTTTCAGAATTTGCCTTTTTATTCGAAGACCCCGTTGAGTCGGGACAGGGACCGGGATCATGCGCCGCGCGGAAATCATCACAGCTTTCATTCTCGGGCTGTTTTCCGTCTACCTGATGTGGAAGAGCGGCGAGCCGCCTGCCTGGAACCCGGACGCCGCGCGTTTCGACAATATCGGTTATGACGACACCGGCGCGCCGGGAAGCGGCTTCTGGCCGTTCTGGCTTGGTGTCATCATGCTGGCAAGCTGTGTCTGGACAGGAATCAACTGGGCCTTGCGCCGTACGCCGGCCTCGGTCTCCACCGCGCCGTTCCTCGACTCATATGGCTGGAAAATGCTGCTGACTGTCGGCGGCGGGCTGATCGGGTTCCTGCTGGTGATCGAATTCCTCGGCTTCTACGCCGCGATGCTGGCCTTTCTTGTCTATTACATCCGGTTCATCGGGCGGCATGGCTGGGCGGTGACGCTGTCCATCGCCACCGCCGTGCCGGTGGTCTGCTTCTTCTTCTTCGACATCGCCATGCGGATCGTATTGCCGAAAGGCTATAGCGAGCCGCTGTTCATCCCGCTCTACGACATCTTCCTCTAGATATCCGGACTTTCCCCCCGAGACCTGTATCATGGACATTCTATTCGCTCTTTTCGACGGTATCCTGATCGCCCTGCAGCCGATGAATCTCGGGCTGGCCATCCTTGGTGTCGTGATCGGCCTGTTTGTCGGGGCGATGCCGGGACTTGGTTCGGTGAACGGCGTGGCCATCCTGCTGCCCTTCACCTTCGTGATCCAGGGGATCAGCGGGGACGCGACCTCGCCGATGATCTTCCTTGCCGCGGTCTATTACGGCGCCATGTATGGCGGGGCGATCTCGTCGGTGGCGCTTGGCATTCCCGGGGCATCGACGGCGGTGGCGACAACTTTTGACGGCAGGCCGCTGGCACTGCAGGGCAAGGCGCATATCGCGCTTATGGCGGCGGCGCTGGCCTCATTTGCCGGGGCGACCGTGTCCAACATGATGTTCACCGGTTTCGCGCCGATGCTGGCCTCGGTGGCGCTCGATTTCGGCAATCCGGAAATATTCGCCCTGATGCTGCTGGCCTTCGCGACCTTTGCCGGGCTTGGCGGGGATGATTTCCCGAAGACAATCTTTTCCATCTGTTTCGGCCTGGCGCTGTCCGCTGTCGGCTTCGACATCATCTCCGGCGAGCCGCGGCTGATCTTCTTCGACATTCAGGGCTTCTCGCACGGCATCCGTTTCCTTGTTCTGGCCATCGGCATTTACGGCATTTCGGAAATGCTGTGGACGATGAACGCCTCGCGCGGCAAGTCGTCGATGTCCAGGGTCGAGGTCAGTTTCGCCAGCATGACAAACGCGCTGATCCGGTTCCGCGAGGCATGGCGCGGCACGCTCATCGGCTCGGTGATCGGTTTCTTTGTGGGCATCCTCCCGGCGGCCGGCGCGACTCCCGCCTCGCTGATGGCTTACGGCGTCACCAAGATGACGTCGCGCGACGGCGATGCCTATGGCAAGGGCGCCATCGACGGCGTCGCGGCGCCGGAGGCCGCCAACAACTCCGCTTCGACAGGCGCGATGCTGCCGATGATGACGCTTGGCATCCCGGGCTCGCCGACCACGGCGGTGCTGCTTGCCGGCATGGTCATCTGGGGGCTCGAGCCCGGACCGCTCCTGTTCTCGGCGCAGCCTGATTTCGTCTGGCCGCTGATCGGCTCCTTCTATATCTCGAACTTCATCGCTGTTCTGGTGAACATCGCCTTCATTCCGCTGTTCCTGTGGATGCTGCGTATGCCGTTCAGCATCCTTGTCCCGCTGGTTTTCGTGCTCTCGCTTGTCGGCACATACGCCGCCTATATGAACATGTTCGATGTCTGGCTGATGGTGCTGGTCGGCCTTGGCGGCTTCTTCATGCGGATGCTCGACTATCCGGTGGCGCCTGCGGTCCTTGCCATCGTCCTCGGCCCGATCGCGGAACCGACACTTCGGCAGACGCTGCTGCAATATGAAACATTCACCATCTTCTTCACCCGCCCGATCGCGGGTCCGATCACGGTGACGGCGATCGTCCTGATCCTGCTGCCGGGCCTGCGCCTGTTGTGGCGGCACTGGCGTGCCGCGCTTGTCGGAACAGCCGGCAACTGAGCCGATCCAGTCCGTATTTCACGGCCTTGTTATTTTCGCGGATGATTTAATCCCGCCATCCTGACGCCATGCCCGTTGAACAACCGGGCCCAGTGAACAACCGGAGGATGGCATGCCCCATTTTCTGTTCGCCTATCATGGCGGCAAGCAACCCGATACGCCCGAGGAAACCGAGGTCGAGATCGAACGCTGGCGGGGCTGGTTCGACCGGATCGGTCCGGCGATTGTCGACCCGGGGAACCCTGTCGGGACCGCCAAAACCGTATCTGCCAAAGGCGTGAGTGACAGTGGCGGGGACAATCCGCTGTCAGGCTACACCATCATCCATGCCGAGAGCATCGACCAGGCCGTTGAACTGGCGAAGGCTTGCCCAATCATCGGCGACGGCAGCATCGATGTCGCCGAGATTCACGAGGTATCCATGTAGGTGACGCCGAAAGCCTTTGTCTCGGCCGGCTTTCATCTTGCCGATCAAGACAGCATGCGAAACAATACCGCGTGAAGGGGGACCATCATGCGGATCATGTTTGTCGGTGTCGGGGCGCTTGGCTCGTATTTTGGCGGCGCGCTTGCCGAGGCCGGGCATGATGTCACCCTGCTGATCCGCAACAAGGCGCACCGCGACGCCATTCGCGCAGATGGTCTGATCCTGCATCGTGACGGCGTCGAGGCGCGCATCGATCCTGTGGTGGTTGATACCGAAACAGCGGGTGATGCCGGCATTGCCGATATCGTCATTGTCTTTACCAAGACCGGGGCCACCAAAGCCGCACTGCAGTCAGCGACACCGGTCATCGGGCCGGATACCCGGCTGGTGACCGTGCAGAACGGGCTCGGCAATGCCGAGGCCCTTGCCGCGTTCGTGCCGATGGATCAGGTGATCTATGGCACCACCATGGCCCCCGGCGACATGGTCGCCCCGGGCGTGGTCAGCACGCATGGCTCCCACGTCACGCAGTTCCGTGCCGCCGGCGAAAGCCCCGTGACGGCAAGGATGGCGGATGACCTCGCGGCCATGCTGAGCGCCGCCGGCATCGATACCCGCGTCAATCCGGATGTCGATCGGGTGATCTGGGCCAAGGTGGCTTTCAATTGTGCGATGAACAGCCTGTGTGCG
The DNA here is from genome assembly GCA_011522725.1 of Rhodospirillaceae bacterium. Classification (GTDB taxonomy): domain Bacteria; phylum Pseudomonadota; class Alphaproteobacteria; order Puniceispirillales; family Puniceispirillaceae; genus UBA8309. The sequence continues at coordinate 7,127 of WTIL01000049.1, read as the reverse complement.
CTGCTGGACACGTCACCCGGACCGCTTCTCGATTCCGGCGAGATGAAGGCGCTTGTGACCGCGACCATCATGGAAGGCTGCGATGTGGCGGCTGCCGTCGGGGTCGAGGTGGACCGTGACGGCGTGCACCGGACACTGGAGATGGTGCACCGTGAGCATCGCGGGCATGTGCCCTCGATGCTGGTGGATTTCCGCAACCGCCAGCCGACCGAAATCGCCTCGCTGAACGGCGCGGTCGTCGCGCTTGGGGCACGCCACGGGGTGCCGACACCGCGAAACGAGACGCTTCTTGCGCTGGTGCGTGCCCGCGAGGCACAGTATCTGAAGCCATGACGGAAGAATTGAGGAGAGCATCATGACGCGCGCCGAGACACCCATTCCGCTGGAAATCAGCTATCCCGACACGCCAAAGGGGATGAGCGATGCCGAATGGCATGCCCGCGTCGATCTCGCCGCCGCCTACCGGCTCACGCATCATTATGGCTGGACCAGCGTTGTCTATAACCACATCACCCTGCGGGTGCCCGGGACCGACACATTCCTGATCAATCCGTTCGGCCTGACCTATGACGAGATCACCGCCTCCAACCTGACCTGTGTCGATCTGGACGGCAACAAGGTGTCCGACGATGCCTGGCCGGTGAACCGCGCCGGCTATGTGATCCATGCCGCCATTCACAAGGCGCGGCCCGATGACCTGCATTGCGTGATGCACACGCACGAGCCCTTCAGCCAGTCGATCGCCGCGCTCAATGTCGAAGTGGTGCCGATGATGCAGGAGGGCTGCCAGCTGTTCGAACGTATCGGCTATCATGATTTCAACGGCATCGTCCTCGACGAGACCGAGCAGGAGGCGCTGACGACTGCCATGGGTGCCGACAAGCACACGCTGGTGCTGAAGAACCATGGGCTGCTCACCGCCGGGCCGAATGTGGCCTGGGCGTTCGTGCGGCACCAGCTGTTCATCCGCAATGCCGAAATCATGCTTCGCACCATGTCGTCAGGCGCGCAGATCAGCTATATCCCCGACGAGATCATGCGGCATACGCGCGAGCAGTTCGAGGGCGGTGCGGCGCAGGCCGGGGCCACTGTGCGGCATCCCGAATGGCCCGCCTTCTGGCGCATGCTGGACAGGATCGACCCGTCCTGGAAACATTGATCAGCCGTCGAGCACCGCCAGCCGTTCGGGAAGGCCGGCGATGACGTCGCGGCCGGCATTGGCAAAGGCAAACCGCAGGAAGTCTTCCTGCCCGTCGCCGAAAAATGTTCCCGGGATGGTCAGCACGCCGGCCTCACGCGCCATGCGCTTTGCAACCTCGATCGACGCGGTGCCGCCGAACGGGTGCCGGACATAGCCGAAATAAGCACCGGTGCTCAGAAGTTCCCACCCGTCGAGCCCCGCCATCACATCGCTGAACAGCGTCGATCGCGCGGCGATGCGCTGGCGGTTTTCCTCGCGCCAGCCGGCAAGGCTTGCCAGCATCGGCGTAACGGCAATCTGGGGGGTGCGCGGCGCGCAGATCTGGATGTTGTCGATGATCTTGGCCAGCTCGTCGACAAAGGCGGAACCCGCCGTCACCGCGCCGAGCCGGTGACCAGGCATGCAGTAGGATTTTGAGAAGCTGTAGAGCTGGACAAGCGTGTCCTGCCAGCCGTCCCGTGCCAGCAGCCCATGCGGGCGGGCATCCGCTTCCGGCAGGAAGTCACGATAGGTTTCGTCGAGGATCAGCCAGATGCCGCGTGCCTTGCAAAGCGAGAAAATCTCGTCGAGAAGCTCCGGCGGATAGATAGAGCCGCAGGGATTATTCGGCGAGACGATGGCGACCGCCCGTGTGTTTGCGCCAATAGCCGCCTCGATATCGGCAATTTCGGGCAGCATGCCGTTCGCGGCATGGCAGTCGACATAGCCGATGCCGACGCCAAGCATGCCAAGCGCGGACTCATGGTTGAAATAGCAGGGACGCGTCATCAGGATTTCATCGCCATGCCCGGCCACCGCGAGAACGGCTGCGACGAAGGCCTGGTTGCATCCCGAAGTGATGTGAATCTCTTCCGCCACCGGGCTGGCGTTGTAGATGGCGCCGAGATGGGCCGCATAGGCATCACGAAGCTCGAGGTCGCCCTCGACCCGGCCATAGCGGGCGCTGTCCGGGTTCGCCGCCGCCTTCTCCAGCGCCGCTGTCATCTCCGGATGCGCGGCATAGCCGGGGACGGCCTGGCTCATGTCGATCAGTTCGCCGAGCCTGCCGTCATAGGAGGCGCGCCAGTCCTGGACGACGGATACCGGAGGTGCTGTGAGCTTTGATATGGCTGGATTGAACATCTTCGACCTCGAAATACAGCGGGTACCCCGAGATTTAGCATTTGCCCCGGCCGAGACAAAGCAAAAGCAGGTTGTCCTTGCCGGCCTTAGCGTTTGGCCTCAGCGTTCGGCCTCAGCGTTCGTAGGGGTCGCTGACCCGAACGATATCATCCTCGCCGAAATAGGATCCCATCTGTACCTCGATGACAACGACCGGATCATCGGTGTCGTTGCCAAGCGCGTGATGGGCGCCGAGCGGGATGTCGATCGAGTGGCCGGCCTCGAGCGTGTGCCTGTCATCGCCGAGCTGCACGGTCGCGGTGCCTGCAACCACCACCCAGTGTTCCGAACGCTTGCGGTGATATTGCAGCGACAGGTGATGCCCCGGATCGACGGTCAGCCGCTTCACCTTGCAGGCCGCGCTGTCGAGCAGGTTCTCGAACATGCCCCACGGCCGATACTCGAAACTGTGTTCGGTGGCGACTGTTTCATCGCGTGATTTCAGCTGGTCAATCACAGCCTTTACCTGCTCGGTCTCGCCCTTGCGGACAATCAGCGTTGCGTTGTCGTCATCGACAATGATCAGGTCCTCAAGCCCGATGCCGGCGATGGTCCGGCCGCTGGTATGGACAAATACATTGCTTGAATTGACCAGCACGGCGCCTTCGCCCTGATCCGCGACATGATCGCTGATCAGCCTCGACAGGCTGTCCCAGCTGCCGACATCGCTCCAGCCGCCGCCGAAAGGCAAGAGAGCGATGTTCTCTTCCTTCTCCATGATGGCATAGTCGATCGAGATCGACTCGATGGCCTCGAGGTCGGGTTTCAGGAGAATGTCCTCGTCGAACCGTTTCGCACGGCTTTTCCAGCAGGTCGCCGCGGCCGCGGCAAGTGCCGGCTGGTGCCTCTCGAAGCTCTCAAGGCAGGCGCCGGCCCGTACCATGAAGATGCCCGAATTCCAGAAATGGCGTCCCGAGGCGAGATATTGCTCGGCGACCCCGCGTTCGGGCTTTTCAGTGAATGACACGACGTCAGCCACATCCTCGTTCCTGTCCGCGACCTCGATATAGCCGTATCCTGTCGCCGGTTCGATCGCTGTGATGCCAAAGGTGACCCAGCGTCCGGCCGCACAGATTGTGCTGGCGCGCCTGACCGTCTCTGCAAAGCCGGAGATGTCCTCGATCCAGTGGTCCGATGGCATCACAAGCAGGATATCGTCGGGATCGCTGGCCTTGGCCGCGAACCAGATTGCCGGTGCCGTGTTCCGCCCTGTCTCCTCGAGTATATAGTGCGCGCCTTGTTCATGCTCTGCCAGCGCCTGCCGGCACAGGAACCCGTGCTGGCGGCTGGAGACCACAATCGGTGCGGCTGTCCCGCCGATGGCGGCTGCACGTTCCACGGTGCGGGTGAACAGGCTTCCGGTGCCCGGGAAGGATATAAACTGCTTGGGAAGGGATTTCCGGCTGGATGGCCAGAGCCTCGTCCCGGAACCGCCAGACAGAATGACGGGCCTGATATTGTGTGGTCCTTGGTCGTGCACGAAACAGCTGCTCCTGGCGTATCAGTCTGGGGTGACATAGTGCAGGATCATCCGGGGCCTGCAAAGAGAAGTTGTCCATCTGGGCAATGGCGCGGTGGCGGCCGGCCGGTCCGGGTGAATTACCTCATGCCGGCACAGATATCCCCGAGGAAGGCCATGAATACCTGTGCTTTCTTCGGCAGCAGCCTGCGGCCCGGAAACAGAAGAGAAAGGCTGGATTCCTGACGAAGCTGAAGATGCGGGTATAGCTGCACCAGAGAGCCGTCCCGGATAGCGGCGCGGCAATAGAGGTCGGGCGCAAATGACAGCCCGCCACCGGCGCACACGAATTCACGGAGCAGAATGGGGTCGTTCACCTGCATGACCTGCTCGCCTTGCAGCGCGATGTCCCGTACGGCGCCGTTCTTGTCCACTACCGTCACAGGTGTCTCGCCATATCGTGTTTCCACGGCACCGATCAGCGACGCCAGTTCGTCCGGCCCCGGGCTTTCCGGCAAGGCAGCAGCAACCTCCGGCGCGGCGATCCAGATCAGCGGCGTGTTGATCAGTCGCTGCTGGATCAGGTCTGAATCGGTCGCCGAGCCGACGATGACGGCCATGTCGATGGCGTCCCGGATCAGGTCCGGCTGGCCGCTGCCAATCCGAAGATCAAGCCGGATATCGGGATATTCCGCCTGAAACCTGGCAAGGTGCGGGCCCACGATTTCACGTGCGAACGCCATGGGAAGAGCGACGGTCAGCGTGCCGCGCGGTGTTTCGCTGAGACCGGCAAGCTCGGCGCTGGCAGCCTCGACCTGTTCCAGAATCCTGACAGCATGCTGGTAGAACTGGCTTCCGTCATGCGTCAGCCGCAGGGACCGGGGCCCGCGCACGAACAATTGCAGCCCTATATCTTCCTCCAGCCGGGCGATCGCGCGGCTGATTGTCGATTTTGGCTCGCCAAGCCTTCGGGCCGCGGCAGAGATGCCGCCAACCTCGGCCACGGCGACGAAGGCAGGTAGATGATCAACGTTCCAATTCATGAACGTATTGTGCATAAAATTCACATTTGTTCCACAATTGGTATCAGCTATGGTGATCGGGACGCTTCGATTTAATCCGAAGCAGGGACCGGACGACGGGCGCCTGCAATGACGGGGGACAGCGATGACAAGCCGAGACTATGATGATGTACCGGGCACCTATGTCCTGGACAGCCGCAGCTATCGCAAGGGCTATCACCTCAACATGTTCTGCATGTCGCTGAACAAGGCGGAATGCCGTGAGGAATTCGCCCGCGACGAAAGAGCCTATCTCGAAAAATTCCCGATGACCGAGGAACAGCGGCAGGCGGTTCTGGACCGCGACTATATCGGGCTGCTGAAACTTGGTGCCAATGTCTATTACACATTCAAGATCGTCAGCCACGACAGGCAGCCGCCACAGGTGATGTACGGCAAGATGTCGATGCCGCCGATGAGCTTCGAAGAATTTCAGGAAATGATGATCAATGGCGGGCGCCCGATCGAAGGCAACCGCTCGAAAGGGGAGAGCTGACATGGCCAGACTGATCGCCGGAATGGGGACATCGCATGTGCCCGGCGTCGGCGCCGCGATGGATAACGGCAAGACGCACGAGGATTACTGGGTCGAGCTGTTCAAGGGGTTCGAGCCGATCCGCGCCTGGCACGCCAAGAATGTGCCGGATGTGAACATCATCGTGTTCAATGATCACGCGACATCGATGTCTCTGAACCATTACTCCACCTTCATGATGGGTGTGGCCGAACAGTTCCAGCCCGCTGACGAAGGCTGGGGCCCGCGCAAGGTGCCGGTGGTCGAGGGCCATCCCGAGCTTGCCTGGCATCTGGTCGAGAACCTGATCCTCGACGAGTTCGACATGGCGGTCACCGCCGATTTCGACGTCGATCATGGCCTGACGGTGCCGCTGTCGATCGCCTATGACCAGCCGGACGCCTGGCCGGCCAAGGTGATCCCGCTCTGTGTCAATGTGATCCAGTATCCGCAGCCGACGGCGCTTCGCTGTTTCAAGCTCGGCCAGGCCATCCGCCGCGCGGTGGACAGCTTCCCCGAGGACATTACTGTCGGGATCTGGGGAACCGGCGGCCTGTCGCACCAGCTTGGCGGCGAACGGGCGGGCGTGGTGAACCCCGATTTCGACAAGCGGTTCCTCGACAATCTGGTCAGCGACCCGATGGCGAATGCCAGCCTGACCCATACCGATTTCATCCGCGAGGCCGGGTCCGAGGGCATCGAGATGATCATGTGGAACGTGATGCGTGGCGCGCTTGACGAGGATGTCCGCGAGGTCTACCGGCTGTATCATATCCCGGTATCGGCGACAGCCTATGGGGCGATCATCCTCGAAAACAGCTGAACTGGTGGAACCTGTCCCGTGAAAGGGGTCTCGAGATGAAAACAGTGGCAGTCAGGAATATCAGCCGCACCGACTCCGGCCTTGCCGCAAGGCTGGGAGACGCCGGAGCCTCAACCGTCCACGAGGCGCAGGGACGAACCGGCTTGATGGACAGGGCGCTCCGCCCGATCTATCCCGGTGCGCGGGTCGGCGGCACGGCGGTAACCATCCTTGCCGCGCCGGGGGACAACTGGATGGTGCATGTCGCCATCGAGCTCTGCCAGCCGGGTGACGTTCTTGTTCTCGCCACGACGTCGCCGAACACCGACGGCTATTTCGGCGATCTTCTGGCAACCTCGGCGCAGGCACGCGGGGTGAAGGGGCTGATCAGCGACGCCGGTGTGCGCGATGTCGCCGACCTTCAGGAGATGGATTTCCCGGTCTGGTCGCGGGCCGTGTCCTCGATGGGAACGGTGAAGAACACCCTTGGCGCAGTCAACGTACCCGTTGTGTGCGCTGGCCAGCTGGTGTTTCCGGGGGATGTGATCGTGGCCGATGACGACGGGGTGACAGTCGTGGCGCGTGCCAATGCCGAGCAGGTCATGGACAAGGCCCAGGCCAGAATCGATGCCGAGGAAGCCAAACGCCAGCGGCTTGCCGCCGGCGAGCTGGGGCTCGACATCTACGACATGCGTGGCCGGCTGGCCGATGCCGGCCTGGCTTATGTCGAGACTCTCGACGAACTGGGCGATTTCAACGGGATTGACTGCCGCGGCCGATAACCTGCGGTCAGGGCCGGATCACTTGATCCGCTTGCACAGATATTCCGACTGGCATCGAACTTTCTGGTCATCGACCTTGATCAACGCATCTTTGCCGCCGCTTTGCCGCTTGTAAAAGCAGTTGGTGCCACCATCGACATATTCGGT
>WTIL01000012.1:1175-22928 GCA_011522725.1 Rhodospirillaceae bacterium | reverse complement strand
TTTTTTAGGCATTTCGCATTATTCATCGGCAATCATGATCATGGATGCCTTTAATAGAGGCATTTTTCTTGCCATGGCGGCCCGTCTGGTGGCACGCAGACCCTGCAACATAGAAGGGCGCCGTGGCGGATGGGGATTGTCAGCGCGGCGCCATTCCGGAGGAATGTCATGTTTATTCGTTTTGTCCTGCGCGGCCTGATGGCCCTCAGCCTCGTCGGCATGTCGGCGCTTCCCGCCCTTGCCGCCGACGGCCTCGATACCGGCGACACCGCCTGGATCCTGTCCGCCACCGCGCTTGTCCTGTTCATGACCCTGCCCGGCCTGGCGCTGTTCTATGCCGGCCTCGTGCAGTCGAAGAACATCATCTCGGTGCTGATGCATCATTTCGCCATCGCCTGCCTGATGTCGGTGCTGTGGGTCGTCGCCGGCTATTCGCTGGCCTTCTCCGGTGACGGCGCCTGGTTCGGCAATCTCGACAACATGTTCCTTGGCGGCATCGGCGTCGACAGCATGTCGGGCACCATTCCGGAATCGCTGTTCGCGGCCTTCCAGATGACCTTTGCCATCATCACCCCGGCGCTGGTCATCGGCGCCTATGTCGAGCGGATGAAATTCGCCGCCGTGCTGATCTTCTCGGTTCTGTGGCTGCTGTTCGTCTATGCCCCGGTCACCCACTGGGTCTGGGGCGGCGGCATCATGGCCGGCTGGGGCGTGATGGATTTCGCCGGCGGCATCGTGGTCCACGCCACGGCCGGTACGGCGGCCCTCGTCTGCGCGGTGATGGTCGGCAAGCGCCGCCATTTCCCGCAAAGCCAGATCCCGCCGCACAGCCCGGCGCTGACGATGATCGGCGCCAGCATGCTGTGGGTCGGCTGGTTCGGCTTCAACGGCGGTTCAGCGCTCGGCGCCGGCGGCGGTGCCGGCATGGCGCTGCTGGTCACCCATATCGCTGCTGCCACGGCCTCGCTGGTATGGATGGGCATTGAATGGATGCGTTTCGGGCGTCCGTCGCTCGTCGGCATCGTCACCGGCATGGTCGCCGGCCTCGCCACCGTGACCCCGGCATCCGGCTTCATCGGCGTGCCCGGCGGCCTGATCCTCGGCCTCGCCGGCGGCTTTGGCTGCTACATCGCGGTCGACATCATCCGCGGCAAGCTGAAGATCGACGACTCGCTCGACGTCTTCGCCGTGCATGGCGTCGGCGGCATCATCGGATCACTTCTGGTGGCATTCCTCGCGCTGCCGGGCTTCGGCGGCCTCGGCCTTGCCGACGGCGTGACCCCGGGCTCGCAGTTCATGGTGCAGCTGGCATCGGTCGCCATCACCGTCGCCTGGACGCTGGTGGTCAGCGTGATCATCCTGATGATCGCGAAAGCCGTGGCCGGCCTGCGGGTGGACGACCAGACGGAAGTCGACGGCCTCGACCTCGCCGAGCATGGCGAGCGCGGGTATCCCGGAAACTAGCCGTCACAAATATTATGGTCCCCGGACAGGGTCCGGGGCCCTCCCTGCCTGCGGCGCCTTCGGGCGCCGCTTTTTTTGGGCATCAGGCCAGATCAGCCCCATTCGGCCAGCACCGTCGCATCACCCTCATGTGGGGCGTGGCGCGAGCGCAGCGCCAGGCAATCATCTTCGTCCAGAAGACAGCGCAGCGCCCAGACGGCCATGCCGCGCACCAGCGGGCTGTCATGGCCCAGCAACGCCTCTGCCGCCGGCACAAGCCCGGCATCGCCGCTGTTGCCCACCGCCACAAGCGCATTGCGCAAGAAACGCGCATGGCCGGCGCGGCGCACCGGCCCGCCGGCAAACATCTTCCTGAAAGCGGCGTCGTCCAGCGCCAGCAGGCCGGCCAGCGGCGGCATCTCGCCGGGGCCATGGAACTTCGCCTCGGCGGCGCGCTCGGCATATTTGTTCCAGGGGCAGACGGCAAGGCAGTCGTCGCAGCCGAAAATCCGGTTGCCGATGGCGGCCCTGAATTCGGCCGGAATCTGGCCCTTGTGCTCGATCGTCAGATAGGAGATGCAGCGCCGCGCATCGAGCTGATAGGGCGCGGGAAAGGCGTCGGTCGGGCAGGCATCGAGGCATTTCTTGCAGGACCCGCAATGATCCGTCTCGGCGCTGTCGGCCGCCAGCTCCGCGCTTGTCAGAATGGTGCCCAGAAACAGCCAGGAGCCGTTCTCGCGCGAGACAAGATTGGTGTGCTTGCCCTGCCAGCCCGCCCCGGCCTTAGCGGCCAGCGGCTTTTCCATCAGCGGGGCGGTGTCGACAAACACCTTCACATCCGCGCCGCTTTTCGCCGCGAACTGCCCGGCAAGCTGTTTCAGCCTGCCCTTGATCACATCGTGATAGTCGCGCCCGCGCGCATAGACCGACACATTGCCCCGGTCGCGCGCCGCCAGATTGTCCATCGGGTCGTGGTCCGGGCCGTAATTCATCGTCAGCACGATGGCGCTTCGGGCCTCCGGCCACATGGCGGCGGGGCTGGCGCGGCGCGGCGCGGTTTCGGCAAGCCACGCCATGTCGCCCTGCCGGCCATCCGCCACAAAATCGTTCAGGCGCGCGCCGGTTTCAGGCGGCAGCGTGGCATCGGTGACGTGGACACCGGCAAAACCGGCCTTGGCGGCGGCATCCTCCAGCCAGCGGCGGAGCCTGTCGCCATCCCCCGCCATCAGCCGACGGGCTCGATGTCGCCGAGCGCCTGCTTCGCGTGGAAATCGGCCTCGAATTCGGCGAAGGCGCCAGCCTCGATGGCGGCGCGCATGCCTGCCATCAGATCCTGATAATACTGGATGTTGTGCCAGCTCAGCAGCATCAGCGACAGCACCTCGTCGGCCTTGAACAGGTGATGCAGATAGGCGCGCGAGAAGCGCGAGCAGGCCGGACAGCCGCATTCGGCATCCAGCGGGCGCGGGTCCTCGGCATGGCGGGCATTCTTGATGTTCACCGGCCCGCGGCGGGTGAACCCCTGCCCGGTCCGGCCAGACCGGGTCGGCATCACACAGTCGAACATGTCGACCCCGCGCGCCACCCCGCCGACGAGGTCGGCAGGCTTGCCGACACCCATCAGGTAGCGCGGCCTGTCGGCCCGCATCATCGGCGTGGTGAATTCCAGCGTCTCGAACATCGCCTCCTGCCCCTCGCCGACAGCAAGGCCGCCGATGGCATATCCCTCGAACCCGATCTCCTCGAGCGCGGCGACGGATTCCGCGCGAAGGTCACGGAACACCGATCCCTGGACAATGCCGAACTGGCCATAGCCTTGACGATGGACAAAGGCCTCGCGCGAGCGTTTCGCCCAGCGCATCGACAGGCGCATGGACTCTGCCGCCACCTCCTCGGTCGCCGGAAAGGGCGTGCATTCGTCGAACGCCATGGTGATGGTGGCATCGAGAAGATGCTGGATTTCCGTCGACCGTTCCGGGGTCAGCCGGTAACGGGTGCCGTCCAGATGCGACTTGAAGGTCACCCCGTCCTCGTCGAGGCTGCGCAACGGGCCGAGCGACATCACCTGAAAGCCGCCGGAGTCGGTCAGCAGCGGGCCGTCCCATCCCATCATCTTGCGCACGCCGCCAAGCCGGCCCACGCGCTCCGCCCCCGGGCGCAGCATCAGGTGATAGGTGTTGGCAAGAATGATGCTGGCGCCCGTCGCCCGCACGGATTCCGGCATCATGCCCTTGACCGTGGCGGCCGTGCCGACCGGCATGAAGACCGGCGTCTCGACATCCCCCCAGGCTGTCTGCAGGCGGCCGCGCCGTGCCGCGCCGTCGGTTGTCTTCAGCGTGAAATTGAAATCAGGCATTGCGTTACCCCGCGTCGGCCCCGGCCCGCGCCGCGGGATCAAGCCGCAGCAGGCAGGCATCGCCATAGGAAAAGAAACGATATCCGCCGTCAAGCGCGTGCGCGTAGGCGTCGCGGATCGGCTGCATGCCGGCAAAGGCGCTGACCAGCATCAGCAAAGTCGATTTCGGCAGATGAAAGTTGGTCAGCAGCATGTCGACCGCCCCGAACCGGCTTCCCGGCGTGATGAAAATATCGGTCTCGGCGGCGAATTCGCACACCTCGCCATGCGCGGCAAAACAGGCCTCGAGAATGCGCAGGCTGGTGGTGCCGACAGACACCACGCGCCCGCCCTCGGACCGGGCCGCGTTGATCCGCGAGGCGGTCGCTGCAGGGATCTGCCCCCATTCGGCATGCATGCGGTGCTCAGCGATGTTGTCGACCGTCACCGGCAGGAAGGTGCCGGCCCCGACATGGAGCGTGACCTCGGCGATGGCGACACCGGCTTCCTGCAAAGCCGACGTCAGTTCCGGCGTGAAATGAAGCCCGGCCGTCGGCGCCGCGACCGCGCCCGCCTGCGCCGCGAACATGGTCTGATAGTCCTTGTCGTCAGCCGATGTGCTGCCGTCCAGACGGCGGATATAGGGCGGCAGCGGCATGCTGCCATGGGTGGCGAGACCCGTCTCGACCGCCGCCGGGTCGAGCGTGTCACCGCTGTCCGGATCGATAAAGGTGATGCCTACCTCTCCACCCTCGCCGCGTCCGCGAACGCGTGCGGCAAAGCCGGCGCCGAAAAGAATGACATCATCGGGCCGGCATTTGCGTGCCGGCTTGGCGAACACCTGCCAGTCGGCCCCGCCCTCATGCTTGTGAAGGGTGACGCCGATCCCGGCCTCGCCCCGCCTGCCGGCAAGCCGCGCCGGGATCACCCGCGTATTGTTGACCACAAGCACATCCCCCGGCCGCAGAAGCGACGGCAGGTCACGCACGATCCGGTCGTAGATGGCATCGCCCTCGAGATCGAGAAGCCGTGCCGCATGGCGCGGTCGCGCCGGTTCCGCGGCAATCGCCTCGGGCGGCAGTTCATAATCGAAATCTGACAGTTTCATCGGTTGCGCGCGCTAGCTGCGGTGCCGGAAGCCGGCATCACTCAAAGATCTGGACAACGCCCTCGACCCGGCCGTCGGCACCGGTGACGACAAGGCACTGCACCCTCGATTCCTGCATGCGTGCCTCGGCATCCGCAATCAGCAGGTCGCCGTCGATGGTCAGCGGGTTGGCGCTCGCGGCCTCGCTGACCGGCGTAGTGGCGAGATCCGCTCCACGCATCACAAGGCGGCGCAAGTCGCCATCCGTCAGGATGCCGGAAAGCGCGTCTGGCGTGCCGACAAGCGCCATGCCAAGCCTGCCTTCGGTCATTGTGATGATGGCGTCCTGGACAGGCATGTCGGGCGCAACAAAAGGCAGGTTGTCGGTGCGCATCGCGTCACGAACACGTGTGAGCAGGCGCCGGCCGAGCGACCCGCCCGGATGGGTACGGGCGAAATCGGCTTCCTCGAAGCCGCGCGCCTCCATCAGCGCGACAGCGATGGCGTCACCAAGAACCAGCGTGTTCAGCGCCGATGTCGTCGGAGCAAGGTTCAACGGGCAGGCCTCGCGATCGACGGAAATATCGAGCGTGATCTCGGCAGCATTGGCGAGGCTGCTGGACGAGGATGCGGTCATCGCGATGATCCGCGCCTCAAGGCGCTGGAACGCCGGAAGAAGCCGGACAATCTCCTCGGTCTCGCCTGAATTGGAAATCAGCACCACCACATCGCCGCGACGTACCATGCCAAGATCGCCATGGATGGCCTCGGCAGGATGCAGGAACAGCGAGGGCGTGCCCGTGGATGCCAGCGTTGCCGCGATCTTGCGACCGATCAGGCCGGATTTTCCCATGCCGCAGACAACGACATGGCCGCCTGCCTTCATCACAAGATCGACAGCAGCGGAAAATGGCGTGCCAAGCGCCCCGTCAAGCCGCGTGATGGCATCGCCATAGGCGGCGAACAACCCCCGCGCGGCGGTGATGGATGCCGTATCGGCGGTATTCTGCTTTGCTTTGTCAGCCATTCCGGGCCCCGTGATCATTCCGTCGCGTTCTAGCGCCTTTTGACGCCAAAAGCCACCTTTCACCCGTTGTCTGCAGAGACCCTTATGCGGGCGTCCTCGAGATCCTCGGGCGTATTGAGATTGGTGAACGGATCGGGCGCACCGTCATCCTCCGGAAGGAAATCGACGATTGCGCAATCGAACCGCGCGGTAAAGTCATCGATCTTGCGGAGCCCCTCATCGACCAGCGCAGCGCGAAGCTCTCCAGCCATCGACACCGGCCAGATGGCAAACACCGGGTGCCGCCGCCCGCCAGACCGCGCCTGCGCCATATCCGCACCTTCCGCCACGGCCTGCATCAGCCGTTCGGCCAGATCGCGCGGCAGGAAGGGCGCGTCGGTGGCAAGGCTGATCACATGGCTGACCTGCGGGTGATGCGCCGCCGCATGCTCCAGGCCCGTCAGGACCCCGGCCAGCGGCCCGGCGAACCCGTCGACGACATCGGCGATGACCGGCAGGCCGAACCCCTCGAACCGCGCGGCATCGCCATTGGCGTTGATCACCAGCGGCGCGCCCTCGGGAACGGCCCGCGCGATGACATGGGCCAGAAGCGGCCTGTCACCAAGCATGATCAGGTTCTTGTCGCCGCCGCCCATGCGTCGCGACTTGCCGCCGGCAAGAAGCAGGCAGAGCGGGGTCACGGCCGTCATATCAGCGCGCCCCGCCACCGGCGGACGCGTCAGCGCCGTGCGCGCGCTGCGGCGACGGTGTGTCGGCCACATCCTCGCCATCGGAATCGCCGTCAAAGACAATCCTGTCCTCGCCGCTCAGCGCGATGAAGCGCTTGCCCTTGGCGCGGCCGATCAGCGTCAGGCCCGCTTGCCGGGCCAGCGCCACCGCCTCGTTGGTGAAACCGGACCGCGAGACCAGGATCGGGATACGCATCTGCACGGTCTTGATCACCATTTCGGTGGTCAGGCGGCCGGTGGTGTAGAAAATCTTGTCGTCCGGCGAGACCTTGTTCAGGAACATCCAGCCGGCGATCTTGTCGACCGCATTGTGCCGGCCGATATCTTCCATATAGACCAGCGGCCGGTCAGCATCGCACAGCACGCAGCCATGAATGGCGCCAGCGCTCAGATAGAGGCTCGGCGTGGTGTTGATGGCTTTGCTCAGCGGCACCAGCTGCGAGGCGCGAAGCCGCATGTCGGGGTCGAGGACGATGGAATCGAACCGTTCCATCATATCGCCATAGGCGGTTCCCTCGGCGCAGCCGCTGGTGCGGATCTTGCGCTTCATCTTCGCCTCGAAATCCGTCTCCCGCTCGGTGCGCACGATGACGACGCCAAGATCGTCGTCATGGTCGATCCCGGTGATGACGTCATCGGCATGCAGCATGTTCTGGTTCAGGAAATAGCCGACCGCCAGTTCCGCCGGCCAGTCGCCGATGGTCATCGAGGTCACAATCTCCTGCCGGTTCAGGAACAGGGTCAGCGGCTTTTCCGTGACCACGGGCAGGGTCACGGGCGCGCCGGACTCGTCGACACCCGTCACCGGCTGCGACAGGCCCGGGGCGTCCGGATCGGGGGCGATGATCATGGTTTCGGTGGCGGCATCACTCATGCGCCTAAAATGGCGCAATAACAGCGGCGCAACAAGCCAATTAGCCATGCGGCGCCGGTCCCTGATGTCGCGGGGTCATGGCGCAGGCGACGGGGCGCGCCATGGGGCAAGCATTTTGCTTTTCGGCGCGCCTGCCGCTATCCTGCGCCGGTCGGGCCCTGTTTCAAGACCATCCCCGACGAGGGCAGCAGATGAAGATCCATTTCTCAGCATCCGGTCATGACGAGGCAAAGCTGCGTTTTGCGCGGCTGACCGAGCGTTACGGCCAGCATCCCATCGAGGATGCGGACTGCATCGTCGCGCTTGGCGGCGACGGCCATATGCTTCATGTGCTTCATGAAACGCTGCAACACGACCTGCCGGTATTCGGGATGAATTGCGGCCGGCTGGGCTTCCTGATGAACCATTTTTCTTCGGACGAGCTTGTCGAACGGATCGAGAGCGCGGAGACGGCCCCCATCCACCCGCTGCGGATGAGTGTCACCTGCGCCGATAACAGCCGCCACGAGGAGCTGGCGATCAACGAGGTGTCACTGATCCGGCAAACCCACAACGCGGCCCATATCCGCGTCGAGGTCGATGGCAAGCACCAGGTCGAGGAACTGGTCTGTGACGGCATCCTGCTGGCGACGCCGGTGGGATCGACGGCCTATAACCTGTCGGCGCACGGGCCGGTGGTGCCGCTTGGCGCGGGCCTGCTGGCCCTGACCCCGATCTCGCCCTTCCGTCCGCGTCGCTGGCGCGGCGCGCTCCTTGGCGAGACCGCGAAGGTGTGCCTGTCCGTGCTGGAACCGGATTTCCGCCCGGTCAGCGCCAGCGCCGACAGCACAGAATACAGGAAGGTCCGGCAGGTGGAGATCGAGCAGGCTTCCAACATCACGCTTCGGCTGCTTTATGATCCCGGCTATTCGCTGACCGACCGCGCCATCGCCGAGCAGTTCCTTGTTTGATTTCATTTACTTACGCTCGGCGACCCAACGCAACGCCTTGCGCTGATGGGCACGTCGCTTCGCGAGGAAATGATCAGTCTCAGCCTGTTCGGCGGCAGGCTGGCTCTGGCCGAGCTGATCCTGTTCTCGGTCTTCCTGACAGATATCCTGCTGCTCGGCATCATGGGCGAGATCAACCTGTCGGGTGTGCTGCTGGCGAATGCCGCCTTTGTGCTGTGCTATGTCACCGCGCTGGGGTTCCTGCAAGGCGCGCTTCCGCTTGCCGCGCAGCGGTTCGAGGCCGGTGATCGCGGCGGGTATCACGCCATCGTTGCGATGTCGCTGCTGCTTGGCGGCGGGATGGCGGTGCTGGTGCTGCTGATCTTCCTCGTCTTTCCGGTTGCGCTGCGCCTGTTCGACTACCGGCCGGACCTGATCGCCGAGAGCTGGCGCTATATTTCCTGGGTGTTGCCCGCCTATATGCTGGCGATGGTCTATATTCCGGTGCGCAACGGCGTCATCGCCACCGGCAGCAGCCGCTGGTTCCTGACGCTCAGCCTCGTGACGCTGGTTCTGAACGCCGGTGCCAGCTACGTCCTCGGCTTCGGCATCAGCCTCGGCGGGCTGACGATCACGGGCATGGGCACCTCCGGCATCGCGCTGGCCTCGACCATTGTCGATTCCATGCTCTTTGCCGGGTTTGTCTGGCTTCTTCGCCGCAGCGGCTTCCGGCTGTCGGGCATACCGGTCGACGCATTGACCGCGCGCCGCTGGCCGGTGGTGCGGCGCCAGCTTGCGCCTGCGATGGCCATCGGCATTCCGATCGGCATCGTCTTCTTTGTCGATTCCACCCTGTTCTCGTCGGCATTGATGCTTGCCGGCCGACATGATGTGCAGGGCATGGCCGCCATCGGCCTGATCTTCGAATGGTCGGCGCTGGCGATCATGGTGCCTGTCGGCCTGTCGGAAGCCATTGTCCAGCGGGTGGCGAGTGCCACCGGAAACGACGGACCACAGCGCACGACCATCGCCGTCATCACAAGGGCCGCGCTCATGGTCTGCTCAGCCTATGTGGCGCTCCTCGCCTTCATCCATTTCGGACTGGGCATCAATGTACCGGTCTATTTCATCATCGATGCCGCGGCGCATCCCGATCTCGTCGCACGGCTGGACGATCTGGCCTTGCTCGGCTTTCTCGTCGCCGCCTTTCATGCCGTCATCATCGTGCTGGCGGCGATCTTGCGCGGCTTGCTGGATGTGAAAACCAGCATGGTCGCCACGCTTGTCTGCTATTGGGGAATAGGGCTCGGGCTGACGGTGCTGTTCGTCGAAATCCTGCGGCTGGATGTCTGGTACGCGCTGCTGGCTGTCGTCATCGCGCTGGCGACATCGACGGCCGTGATTGCCTTGCGTCTGCGTCTGCGGCTCAGGATGCCGCGGGACGCGGCCTAGAAGGTCATGCCATAGGGCGCGAGGCTGGCTGCCAGCGAGTCACGCTTCTCGTCGCTGATGCCGCGGAAGGGCGGGCGCAGGTTGTTCCACCGCGCATCGCCTGTACGGCGCGCCAGAAGCGCCTTCTGCGCCGGAATGGGGGCATAGTCCTGGAACAGCAGCCGCACATCCTTCACCGGCTTGTGCGCGGCCTCGGCCTCGTCCCACTTGCCGGCGTGGCACAGATCGATGACATTGGCGATGCCCGAGCCGTTCAGGTTCGCCGTCGCCGAAATGCAGCCCGGCCCGCCAAGGCGGATCGCGTCGATCACCGGAAGCTCGGCCCCCGGATAGACGATCAGCCCGTCGATGGCCAGCAGCCTGCGGGTATTGTCCCAGTCGCCGGAGCTGTCCTTGATGCCGACGATGACGTCCGGATAGGCGGCGCGAAGCCGTGTCACCAGCTCGATGGACAGGCCGACGCCGGACACCTGCGGGATGTGATAGAGATAGATTTGCAGGTCGGGATGGTCGACGCCGTCGATCAGCTTCTCGAAATAGTCGAACAGCCCGTCATCGCCCATGCCCTTGAAATAGAAGGGCGGCAGCGTCATCACGCCGGCGCAGCCAAGCTCGACCGCATGGCGCGACAGGGCGATGGATTCCGGAAGGTTGCACAGGCCTGTTCCGGGAATGATGACCCTGGGGTCGATGCCGGAGGCGACAAGGCCCTCAAGGGCTGACATACGCTCGGCGCTGCCGACCGACAGGGCCTCGCCGGTGGTGCCGAACGGCGCCAGACCGGAACATCCCGTCTGCAGCAATTCAGCGGCCAGCGCGTTGTACATGTCCTGGTTGAACGACAGGTCGTCGTTGAATGGCGAGAGGATCGGCGCAATCAGGCCCTTGATCATGTTACTTCCCTTTCCGGTTGCCGGTGGACGGCTTGTCATCATTCTATCGGGTTATCACCGACGGTTGAAGGCCGCCAGTTGCAAATCGCCTCAGCCCTGCCGGTCTGTCACCCCTTGCCGGTGATCCCGTCAAGAAAGCTGTCGATCCGGCGCCACATGTCAATCTGCACATCCGCCGTCTCATACAGCAGTTCGTGCCGCGCGCCTGCGAATTCATGACGGGCGCAATCCGGAATCCAGCGGAACATTTCGGCAAAGGCGGCATATTTGACGATGGTCTCGCCAGAGCCCGTCAGCGCCAGAACCGGACAGCCGATCGACCGCAAAAAAGCCGGGTTGAGTGTCGTTGCGGCACAGGATTCATAGGCCGCCGCCACCCAGCCGACACTCGCCCCGTAACGCCACATCTCCGGCACATCGTCATACCAGGAGAACCGCTGCTCATACCCTGTCGGGCAGCGCGTCAGGCTGTTGCCGGCCGAATAGATCCGCTCATCCTCGAATCGTCGCTGCCGGCTTCCGGGCGCAGGATGACGCGCGCGCCCGGCGAGGACAAGAAGCCGTGCCAGCAGCCTGACACCCCAGACCGGGGCCGGACGCGGCACCATCATGGGCGACAGGGCGATGGTCGCGGCAACACGATCGCCATAGCGCGAGGCCAGCCGCAGCGCCAGATGGCCACCCATCGAATGTCCCAGAATGATGATCCGGCCACGCGCCAGCCCGGCTGCCTGCATCAGCGCGTCCATCGCGGCGAGATGCTGTTCGAACCTGTCGATATGGACGCCATGATCGCTGGCGGCCAGATTGCCCGACCGGCCCTGCCCCGGCCAGTCGATGATCAGAACGCTGTGCCCCCTGGCATGGAGATGCGCCGCCGCCGGACTGAATTTCTCGCAGAATTCGGTGAAACCGGGGCAAATCAGCACCGGCAGGCCGCCGCCATCCGATTTCCAGAAATGCCCGCGGACCGTCAGGCCGTCGCTGGTCGCAAAGACATCCTCGCCGCCGAGCACCGGCAATCCCGCTGCGACGGCATGGGTGAATGCGCCGCCACCCATGGCCTACTCCGCCGGCCGGGTCTGCGGAAGCGGGACGACATCGCCGGACGGCGCCTCGCCATCCGCGAAGCCTTTCGACTGGCGGTCCCACATCTGCTTGTAGAGCCCGTTCATCGCCAGCAGCGCGGCATGGCCGCCGCGCTCGACGATCCGGCCCTCGCTGAGGACAAGAATTTCATCAGCGTCGATGATGGTCGACAGCCGGTGCGCGATGACCAGCGTGGTCCGCGCCTTGGACACCTCGTTCAGCGAGGCCTGGATTTCCTTTTCGGTACGGCTGTCCAGTGCCGACGTCGCCTCGTCGAACAGGAAGATGGACGGCCGTTTCAGGATCGCGCGGGCGATGGCCACACGCTGTTTCTCGCCGCCTGACAGCTTCAGCCCGCGCTCGCCGACCATGGTGTCGTATTTCTCCGGCAGCATGTCGATGAACCCGTCGATCGCCGCCATCCGCGAGGCATCCTCGATCTCGGCGGGGGTCGCGCCATCACGGCCATAGCCGATATTGTAGCCGATGGTGGCGTTGAACATCACCGTGTCCTGCGGCACCATGCCGATCGAGGCGCGAACGCTGGATTGCGTGACCTCGGTCAGATTATGCCCGTCGATGCGCACCGTTCCCTTGTCCGGGTCGTAGAAGCGGAACAGCAGCCGCGAGATCGTGGTCTTTCCCGATCCGCTGGGCCCGACAATGGCGACCCGCTTGCCTTTCGGCACGGTAAAGCTGATGCCCTGCAGGATCGGCCTGTCCTTGTAGGAAAAATGCACGTCCTCGAAGCTGACGCTGCCGCCATCGATGGCGATGTCGCTTGCGCCATCACGGTCACGCACGCCGACAGGCTCGTCGAGGAAGCTGAACATGCGCTCCATATCGACAAGCGCCTGGCGAAGCTCGCGATAGAACCAGCCGAGGAAGTTCAGCGGCACATAAAGCTGCAGCAGATAGGTGTTCACCGCCACGAAATCGCCGACCGTGAGCTTGCCTTCCTGAATATGGAGGCCGGCCATGCCCATCATCAGCATCATGCCGATGGCAATGATGGTGCCCTGCCCGATATTGACCACCGACAGCGAGGTGCGCGAGCGCACGGCCATCGTCTCGTATTTCTTCAGCGCCTCGTCATAGCGCTCGGTCTCGCTTCCCTCGGCGTTGAAATACTTCACAGTCTCGTAGTTCAGCAGCGAGTCCACGGCGCGCGTCGCCGCCTCTTCGTCGGCCTCGTTCATCTCGCGCCGGAACTTGATCCGCCATTCGGTCACACGGATGGTGAAATAGGCGTAGGCCGCCACGGTCAGTATCGTCACCGCGGCATAGAACCCGCCGAACATCGACCACAGGATGATGCTGACCAGAAGCACTTCGACGAACAGCGGCAGCACCTCGAAGAAAACGATGGTCAGGAGAAACTCGATCCCCTTGGCGCCGCGGTCGATGGCACGGGTCAACCCGCCTGTCTGGCGTTCGAGATGAAACCGGAGCGACAGCTGGTGAAGATAGGCGAAACAGGTGATGGCGGCGCCGCGCACCGCACGCTGGGCAACGGATGCGAACAGATACTGCTTGGCCTCGGAAAACACCTGCTGGCCAAGCCGTGCCAGCGCGTAGCCGGCAACCAGAAGCAGCAGGATCTTCAGCGAGAACCCGGCCTCGTCATTGACCATGTCGACGGCCGCCCCATAGAGAAGCGGCGTGATGATGTTGGAGCCGCGCGCCGCGACGAGCGCGCTGAAGGCAGCCGCGATCCGGCCGCGCACACGCCAGTCACCGCGCGGCGCGGTATAGCCCCACAGCTGCCCGAGAAGGGCGAATGTCTTGCCAAGGCCGGGGTTTTTCATCGTCAGGTCCGGAAATCAGGAAAGACCAAGGCGTCTAGCCCTGGGATGCAACGGTAAAGCTCTCGCCGCAACCGCACCGTGCCGCCTCGTTCGGGTTGTTGAAAACAAACCGCGAGGCGAATTTGGTTTCTTCCCAGTCCATTTCGGACCCGATCAGGAACATGACGGCGGTCGGGTCGATCAGCAGGGTGACACCTTTTTCCTCGACCTTGTCCTCGAAAGGCTTGGTCTCGGTGGCGTATTGCACGTCGTATTGCAGGCCTGAACAGCCGGCTGTCTTGATCCCGATGCGAAGCCCGATGATGTCGTTGTCGGCAGCATCCATCAGCGCGCGCACCTGCGTGGCAGCGGCGTCTGTCAGGGTCACGATCGGCTTGCCGGGTTCAAACATGGGTTCATGTCTCCTATGCCTCAGAGGTATCAGAAACCGAGATCAAGCGCCAGCTTTGCGTCCTCGCTCATGCGGTCCGGCGTCCATGCCGGGTCCCAGACGAGCTCGACGGTCACTTCCCCCACGCCTTCGGCCGCGGCAACCGCTTCGGCCACCTGCCCCGGCATCTCGCCGGCGACCGGGCATCCCGGGGCGGTCAGCGACATGGTGATGTAGACATCGCCGCCATCCTTGCGGTCCACGTCATAGATCAGGCCCAGATCATAGATATTCACCGGAATTTCCGGATCATGGACCGTCTTCAGCGCGGCCTCGACGATATCGCCGTCGGCGGGGCCGGCGGCACCGGCAAGCGGCGCACCGGCGGTCGCCTTGTAGCCACCGGAAACATCGGGCAGGAAATCGGCGAGGCCAGGCCCGTCCTTTATGTCCATGCGGCTTCCGGGCCCGTCGGGAAGATACGGGTTGTAGTCGTCGTCACTCATCGGCCTATCCGAAAATCCGCCGTACTTTTTCGAGCGCGTTCGCCAGCGCGTCGAAATCCTCGGGACGGGTGTAGACCCCGACAGAGGCACGCGCCGTCGACGGCAGGTCGAGATGATCCATCAGCGGTTGCGCGCAATGATGCCCGGCCCGGATGGCGACGCCGTCATTGTCGATGATCGTCGAAATATCATGCGGATGCGCGCAATCCATGGTGAAGGACACGACCCCCGACTTGCCCGGCGCGGTGCCGATCAGGCTCAGCCCCTCGACGGCCGACAGCCGCTGATGCGCATAGCTCAGCACCTGCTGTTCATGCGCGCGGATGGCGTCCATGCCGATCGACTGCACATAATCCACGGCCGCCCCGAGGGCGATGGTCTCGGCAATCGCCGGTGTCCCGGCCTCGAACCGCGCCGGCGGTTCGGCATAGGTCGATGACTCGATGGTCACCCGGTCGATCATGTCGCCGCCGCCAAGGAAGGGCGGCATCTCTGCGAGGATCTCGCTGCGTCCCCACAGCACGCCGACCCCGTTCGGACCATAGAGCTTATGCGCTGAAAACACATAGAAATCAGCGCCAAGCGCCGTCACATCAACCGGCATATGGACAACGCCCTGGCAGCCGTCGACCACCATCAGCGCGCCGGCGTCGTGCGCCAGCTCGGCGATCTCGGCCACCGGAAAGACCGTCCCCAACACATTCGAGACATGCGGCACCGAAATGATGCGGGTGCGCTCCGACATTTCCGCTTTCAGTCGCGCCATCGAAAAGGCGCCGTCATCCTCCAGCGTGAAGGCGCGGACCCTGGCCCCGGTCGCCTCCGCCACCATCTGCCAGGGCACGATGTTGGCATGGTGCTCGGCAATGCTGATCAGGATCTCGTCTCCCGGCTGCAGGCGCGGCTGCGCCCAGCAGCGGGCAATCAGGTTCAGCGACATGGTCGCACCGGAGGTCAGGACGATCTCGTCACCCGACGCGGCGCCGATGAAGCCGGCCACCTTGCCGCGCACCGCCTCATACAGGTCGGTCGAGGCTTCCGACAGGAAATGCAGCCCCCGATGCACATTGGCATAGGTGTCCTGATAGGCCGACATCAGGGCATCGAGCACCTGTGCCGGTTTCTGGGCCGAGGCGGCGCTGTCCAGATAGACCAGCGGCTTGCCGTGCACCTCACGGCTCAGGATCGGGAAATCGGCGCGAATGGCCTCAAGATCGAAGCTGCGGCGCGTGCCGTCCATCATGACGCCTCCCCGCCGGCGAGCCATGCTTCGGCCACCGGACGAAGAAGCCCGGCAAGGGTCTCGTTCTCGATGGTCTCGATGGTGTCGATCAGGAACGCCTCGATCAGCATGGAACGCGCAATCTCGTAGGGAATGCCGCGGCTGGTCAGATAGAACAGCTGCGTCGCGTCCAGTTCGCCAACCGTGGCGCCATGCGCGCAGATCACATCGTCGGCATAGATTTCCAGCTCCGGCTTGGCATCGGCCTCGGCCTTGCGCGACAGAAGCAGCGCCCGCGACATCTGCTGGCCGTCGGTCTTCTGCGCGTCGGGCGCGACATGCACCTTGCCCTGATAGACACCGCGCGCGGTGTCATCCAGCACCCCGCGAATGATCTGGTTCGAGGTGCAGTTGGCAACCGCATGGTCCATGAAGGTGGTGATGTCCTGATGCTGGCTTCCGCGTCCCATATAGATCGCGGAAAGCTGGCAGTCGGCCTCCTCCCCCTGCATGGTGACATGGGTCTCCAGACGCGCGAGCGAGCCGCCTGTGCTGAGGCTGAAACCGTGAATCGACGCTCCGGCCGCCAGCGCCACGCCGGTTGCAGCGAGATGCGTCGTTTCTGCGCCCTCCGCCTGGACCTTGACCTGCTCCAGACGCGCGCCCGCACCGATGTCATGGCCGATCAGCGGCGCCGACAGCCCGACGCTGGACTGGTGCCACTCGGCAAGCTGCAGCTTCGCACCGGCGGCCAGCCGCACGAGGATCGCCGGATGCGCGGAGGCGGCCCGGTCGTCGCCCTCGAACAGCAGCATCAACGGTGTCTCGACAGTACCCTCGACATCGATCACAAGGCCGCCATTCATCACCGCAAGCGACAGGTCGCTGACCGGATGGCCCTTCGGTGCCAGCTCGGCCAGACGCGCCGTCGCGGCCTCGTCCGATCCCAGATCGCCGATCGTCACGCCGCCCGGAAGCCCGGTCAGCCCGGCCGGATCAACAACACCATTCTCGAACCGGATGACATGCGCGGCGATGCCCGTCGCCGCGGCCATCCCGGGGCCGGACGCACTGCCGGCAAGGGACGCCACCGGGGCGATCTCAAGGTCCGACAGCTTGGCAAGGCTGGTATAGCGCCATGCCTCGACGCGTGGGCCCGGCCAGCCATTGTCCTGCCAGCGGGCCAGTGCCGCGGCGCGGGTGCCGCCAGTGGCTGTCACGCCGCTCAGATCAGGCTGCATCATCGATCCCGGCATATCCGGACTCCTCCACCTCGAGTGCCAGTTCCTTGCCGCCCGACTTGCGGATCTTGCCGCCGGCCAGGATGTGGACATAGTCGGGAACAATATGGTCCAGCAGGCGCTGGTAATGGGTGATGACCAGCATGGCGCGGGCCGGATCACGAAGGACGTTCACCCCTTCGGACACGATCCGCAGCGCATCGACATCAAGGCCGGAATCGGTCTCGTCGAGGACCGCCATGGTCGGCTCGAGCAGCGCCATCTGCAGGATTTCATACCGTTTCTTCTCACCGCCGGAAAAGCCGACATTGACGGCGCGCTTCAGCATGTCGTCGCTGATGCCGAGCAGCTTGGCCTTCTCGCGGACAATCTTCACGAAACCGAGCTGGTCGATCTCTTCCTCGCCGGCCTCGACGCGGCGCGCATTGACGGCCGCGCGAAGGAAGCTCATGCCGCCGACGCCCGGAAGCTCCACCGGATACTGGAACGCCAGGAACATGCCGGCGCGGGCGCGTTCGTCGGGCTCCATCTCCAGCATGGATTCACCGTTCATCAGGATGTCGCCGCCGGTGACCTCGTAGCCGTCGCGTCCGGCCAGCACATAGGACATGGTGCTCTTCCCGGACCCGTTCGGGCCCATGATGGCGTGCACCTCGCCGGCGTTGATGGTGAGATTGATACCTTTCAGGATCGGCTTGTCGCCGACACTGGCATGAAGGTCGCGGATTTCAAGAAGCGCTGTCATGTTCCTGTCTTTCTGTCTGACGCTTTGGTCCTGAGGGCGGCGGTCAGCCGACCGACCCTTCGAGACTGATGCCGATGAGTTTCTGCGCCTCGACGGCGAACTCCATCGGAAGTTCTTTCATGACTTCCTTGCAGAAGCCGTTGACGATCAGCGAGACCGCATCCTCTTCCCCGATGCCGCGCTGCAGGCAATAGAACAGCTGGTCCTCGGAGATGCGGGAGGTCGTCGCCTCATGTTCGATCTTCGCGCTGGGATTGCGCGACACGATATAGGGCACGGTATGGGCACCGCACTTGTCGCCGATCAGCAGCGAATCACACTGGGTGAAATTGCGTCCGTTCTCGGCCGACGGCTGCATATGGACAAGGCCGCGATAGCAGTTCTGCGACCGCCCGGCCGAAATGCCCTTGGAAATGATGGTCGACCGGCTTCCCTCGCCGATATGGATCATTTTCGTTCCGGTGTCGGCCTGCTGCATGTTGTTGGTCAGCGCCACCGAATAGAACTCGCCGACACTGTCCTTGCCGCGCAGCACGCAGGACGGATATTTCCAGGTGATCGCCGATCCGGTCTCGACCTGTGTCCATGAAATCTTCGACCGGTCGCCACGGCACACGCCGCGCTTGGTCACGAAGTTGTAGATGCCGCCCTTGCCGTTCTCGTCGCCGGGGTACCAGTTCTGGACCGTCGAATATTTGATCTCGGCGTCGGTCAGGGCCACAAGCTCCACAACGGCCGCGTGAAGCTGGTTCTCGTCACGCTGCGGCGCGGTGCAGCCCTCGAGGTAGCTGACATATGATTCATCGTCGGCGATGATCAGCGTGCGCTCGAACTGGCCGGTGTTCTGCTCGTTGATCCGGAAATAGGTCGACAGCTCCATCGGGCAGCGCACGCCCTTGGGAATGTAGACGAACGACCCGTCGGTGAAGACTGCCGAGTTCAGCGCCGCGAAGTAATTGTCGCCGACCGGGATCACCGAGCCCATATAGCGCTGCACCAGCTCTGGATAGTCGCGGATCGCCTCGGAAATCGGACAGAAGATGACGCCCGCCTTGGACAGTTCCTCGCGGAAGGTCGTGGCGACCGACACTGAGTCGAACACGGCATCGACGGCGACATTTGCCAGCATCTTCTGCTCGTTCAGCGGAATGCCCAGCTTCTCGTAGGTGGCCAGCAGCTCCGGATCGACCTCGTCCAGCGACTTCAGCTTTTCTGCCTGCTTCGGCGCCGAGTAGTAATAGATGTCCTGATAGTCGATCGGCGGGATGTCGAGCTTCGCCCAGTCCGGCGCGGTCATCGTCTGCCAGCGGCGGAACGCCTTCAGGCGCCATTCCAGCATCCATTCCGGCTCTTCCTTCTTGGCCGAGATAAACCGGATCGTGTCCTCGTCCAGACCCTTTGGCGCCTTCTCGGACTCGATATCGGTGACAAAACCGTATTTATACTTCCCGGTTGCCTGTTCGACCTGTTCAATGGTCTCGGTGGTGGCGGCCATAATGTCTGTCCTCGTTACGGTCGTTATTACGTGATGTCAGCCGGCGCTGACGGGTGATGTTGCGGCTGGCGCCGTTTCCTGTTCGGGCAACGGAAACAGCTGTGAAGGGTCGATCAGCTCGGCGAGCGAGACCGCGTCAAGCGCGTCGCGCACCGTGTCGTTGACCTTGTTCCACTGGTTGCTCATGAAGCAGCAATTGCTGACAGCGCAGGGGTCTTGCGCGCCATCGACACAGCCGTTCACGGCAATCGGCCCGTCGACGGCCTCGATGATCATGGTGAGCGACAGCGTCGCCGGGTCGCCGGTCAGCTGGTAGCCGCCATTGACGCCGCGCCTGGTCTCGAGGAGATCGCAGGCCTGAAGGCGTTTGGCCACCTTGGCGACAGTTGTCTGGGTCAGCCCGGTCAGCGACGCGATCTGTGCCGTCGCCAGCACCTCGCCATGCCTGTGCGCGAGCGCGCCAAGCACGACAATGGCATAATCTGTCATTCGGTTTAGTCGCAGCAAGGTGACCTTGGCCCCGGTTTCCGACCCGCAATTCCCGCCTGCAAATGCAAGCTGTACGGCGCAAATTGCGAATGATTATCAAAATCAAGACCAATGCGGTCCTGTTTAAAGAGAGGTAAGGGTGTTTTAGAATGGATGCAAGAAGGAACAGCCGGAAAATCCCGGTTGTGCCATCATGCCGCACAGGAATGTGAATTAAGGCGTGCCGGAACTGTCAGGATCAGTTGCAGGCTTCGCGGCGCAGCGTGTAGCGCTCGCCTTCGATGCCCTCGAACAGCTCCTCGATGTCGGGATGCCCGACAGGGCCGTTCTCGGAGTCGGCCACCAGGTTCTGCTGGCTGACATAGGCGGTGTAGTAGCTGTCGGCATTTTCGGCCAGCAGATGATAGAAAGGCTGGTCCTTGTGCGGGCGCACCTCGGCCGGGATCGACTCGTACCACTCGTCGGTGTTGTCGAACTCGGGATCGACGTCGATCACCACGCCTCTGAACGGATAGAGGCGGTGGCGGACAATCTCGCCGATGGTGAATTTGGCCATGCTGTGTGTCATGAGGATGATCGCTTGCCGGTCCGGCCCACGAAGGGGGCACTGGACACCGGTAGCATCGGGAGCGCTAGAAGCGCTCCTTGACCTTCATGACCTGACGGCCGCGATACATACCGGTCTTCAGATCGATATGATGCGGACGGTGCAGTTCACCAGTGGTCTTGTCCTCGACATAGGCGTCGCTTTTGAGGGCGTCGTGCGCGCGGCGCATGTTGCGCTTCGAGCGCGTGATTTTGGACTTTGGAACGGCCATCGCTCTTCTCTTTCGTCTCGACTTGGATTTCCGGAGCCGGAGGTGTCGGTCGCCACAGGCAGCGCCCTCACAAACCAGAGCGGTTGTGTAGGCGAAACCCCCGTTCCTGTCAACCCAGAGCCGCCATATGGCAGGCCGGATGCCGGATCAACCCTGTTTTCACGATCACGTGAGATTCGCATAAATAATTTAGTTATTAACTTTTTGTTTACCTGATCTTTCTAGCCTTGGCCTGTGGCGGCCAATCACGTCCGCCCCTGTTGCGCAGCGTGGACCGCTTGCCGTCGCGAAAGGAGACAGGTCATGTCCTTGTTCACTAAAGCCATCCCGAATTCCCGACCTGACATCAACCGCCGCCAGACCATGATCAAATGGCCTTCGCTTGTCGCCATGGCCCTGTGCGCGGCAATATTGCTGCCGGGTCCCGCGCCTGCCACCCCGCTCGTAGACAGCGCCCCCGAGGCGACGGTCGCAGACGGCATTGTTGCCATCCGTGAAGGGAATTTCCGTGAAGGTGTCGCCATCTGGACGCCGCATGCCGAGGCCGGAAATCCCGCGGCGCATTACGGCCTCGGCCTCGTCTATTCGCGTGACCGCGGTGCGGGCATGCCGGCGCGTCCGGAACTGTCCCATCGGCACTACAAGGCTGCCGCGCACAGGGGTCATGTCGATTCCATCTTCGAACTGGCCTTCCAGTATGAGCGCGGCATCGGCACCGAAGCCAACACGGACCATGCGCTGGCCTATTACCGCGTCGCCGCCGCCAAGAACCATCTCAACGCGCAGTATAATCTGGCGGTTCTGCTGTCACGCGGCGGCGATGTGAAACCGGACCTGCGCGAAGCGTTCTTTTGGGCCGCCGCGGCAAGAAACAACGCCCGCATCCGCCCGAGGGGCGAACTGACGCTGGAGAAAGTCAGCAGGCTGGCGCAGATGATCCGCGAAAGGCTCCCTCACCAGACTGCGTCCAAGGCGGGACTTGCCGCCACCAGGCTGACCGGCCAGCCCATCTGACCGGCACAAAGCATTTGCCTCTTCCGGCCGGCCCCAGCAAGATCGGGGTCGGCCCTGCTTTTGCCGGGCCATGGAGCATTTCGTACCAGAGACACGGACATACGGTCGGACGGGCAGATGGACGGGCAAGCAAACCGGAAGGCGGGCCAGAAAGTGGGCCGGAAAGTGGGCCAGACCCCATGGGAACG
>WTIL01000012.1:0-1075 GCA_011522725.1 Rhodospirillaceae bacterium | reverse complement strand
GGGCCGGAAAGTGGGCCAGACCCCATGGGAACGGCTTGGCAACAAATTCACCCTCGGACTGCGCACCCGCACCGAGGCCGAGTGGCTGCCGTTCGATGACGCGTTCGGCGACGCCGGCCGCCGTCAGGACCAGATGACCGAGCGAGACTGGCTTTTCGACAACCGCCATGACGAGACTTTTGCCGCGCGCGACGGCACCGAGGAAGCAGGCGCCGAAGTCCACGACATGGTCATCGCGCATCTCACCGAACATCATGGCGGCACCCCCGAAGCACCAACAACCGACATGCATCCCCTCGAGGCCGCGGCACGCATGGTGCCGGAGGACCTGCTGCTGCTAAAGCCCCGTCCTCGCAAGGTTGACGAGACGCTGCTTGACTGGACCCTTGAGGCAGCGGCGCTTGCTTTTCCTGCGCACTGGGTTCTGGCGGAAAAGATGGGGCGGCCGCTTGCCGGCATTCACGAGCCGGTGCCGCATTATGGCGAGCGTCTCGAGACCCCGATGGACAGGTTTTTCACCAATATGAAGGTGGGGCCGATCAGCCACCGCTGGAACTGGTCCGTTATGACGAGCCACAAGCTGTTCACACCGCACAGGTCGCGCCGCACCCCGCTTGCACCGGGCGCGGGCATTGACGAGATTTTCATCCGGATGGAAAGCCAGACGCTCCGCAAGCTGCCTCGAACCGGCATGATCCTGTTTACGATCCGCACCTATGCCGAACCGCTGACCCGATGGGCCGCGATGCCCGGCGCGGTTGCCTCACTGCTGGAGATGCTCGACGGCATGACGCCGGAAATGCGCGACTACAAGGGTTTCGCCATGTATGAGGATGCCCTCCGCACCTTTGTGGCACGCTCGGGCTGACGGCAGAGGCAGGTCAATTGATCCGGCGGCAACTGTCGCTTTCGGTCCTGGCATACCCCGGATTACAGGTCCATCCGTCGCCGCGAACCGTAGCATTCGCCGGCGCGACCACGGCCACGCACAGGCCGTTATCGTCTTCCGTGAAGCCGGCGTTGCACTGGTAGTCGTCACCGCGGACAGTGGCATTTGCCGGGGCGATGATCACGG
>WTIL01000039.1 GCA_011522725.1 Rhodospirillaceae bacterium | reverse complement strand
GGCCTCAGACCGCGACCACCGCCACCGGCGCGTCTTCCCAATGTTCCTGAAGGTTGGGATTGCCGGTCTCGCCCTCGGGGCCGGCACGGTCAGCGATCAGGAAATCCTGCGGCTGCAGGACCAGAAGCGGATGATGCCAGACATTCGGCGCATAGGTGACGCCCTGGTCGCCGCGCGCGCGGAAACAGCGAAGCCCGTCAAAATCCGGCGCGCTGTCATCCCCGTTGGTCGGGGCCACCACCACCAGCCATTCCCGGTCGGAAAGCGGCATGAAGGCCTGCGCGCCGAGCGGATGGCGCTCCATCATCGAAATGGCGATGGGAACGGGGCGCGGCGTGCCGGCAAAGATCGACAGGATCGGCCGGCCACCACCCGATGCGACATCGACATCGGACAGCGCGTGATAGCGGGTCGTCGTGCCTTCGTTGATCATCACGATCTCGGCGCCGTCACGCTCGATCACCGTTCCGAACGGGGCAAAGCCGGCCTTGGTCAGCGGCTCTATGGCGAGGGTTCGCGGGGCCATCACAGGCCTCCGTCATGCGGATGATGCTCGCGCCAGTGGCGGGCGATATCGATGCGGCGGGCAAGCCAGACACGGTCGTGCCGCTGCACATGGTCGAGGAATTTCACCAGCCCGGCAAAGCGCGCCGGCCGCCCGATCAGGCGGCAATGGAGCCCCACCGACATCATCTTCGGTGCGCTCGCGCCCTCGTCATACAGCGTGTCGAAAGCGTCGATCAGATAGGCGGCGAACTGGTCGCCGGTGTGAAACCCCTGCGCCGTCGCAAAACGCATGTCGTTGGTGTCCAGCGTGTAGGGCACGATCAGGTGCGGCGTATCCGTCTGTGTACTCCAGAAGGGCAGGTCGTCGGAATAATCATCGGCGTCATAGAGGAAGCCGCCTTCCTCGGCGACGATGCGGCGCGTGTTCTCGGAGGTGCGGCCGGTGTACCAGCCGAGCGGACGCTCACCACAGATGCGGCTGTGAATTTCGATGGCGCGCTGCAGGTGCGCGCGCTCCTCATCCTCATGCATGCCGTGATAATTGATCCAGCGCCAGCCATGCGAGGCGATCTCGTGACCATCGGCAAGCGCCCGCTCGATCACCGCCGGATGGCGTTCCATCGCCATCGCCACGGCGAACAGGGTCAGCGGCACATCACGGTCGCGGAACAAGTCGAGGATGCGCCAGACCCCAGCCCGCGAGCCATATTCATAGATGGATTCCATCGACATGTGGCGCGCGCCCTCGAACGGGGCGGCGCCGATGATCTCCGACAGGAAAATCTCCGAGGCCGGGTCACCATGGAGGATGGCGTTCTCGCCGCCCTCCTCGTAATTCAGCACGAACTGCACCGCCACCCGCGCACCGCCGGGCCAGCCGGCCTGCGGCGGGGTCCCGCCATAGCCGATCATGTCGCGCGGATAGCTCATCCGTCGCTCTCGGCTGTCGCCGGCACGCCGTCCGCGCGCAGCATCGCCCGCCAGTTGGCAAGCATGGCGCGCTCTTCATTCTCGACCCAGATGATGTTGCCGGGCGGCATCGCGTGCGAGGCGGCCACCTGCCAGTAGATGTCATCGACATAGCGCAGGATGTCGGCCTCGGTTTCCAGAACCACACCCTTCGGCGCGAACCCCATCCCGTCCCACTGCGGCACGCGCGCATGACAGATGGCGCAGCGTTCGGTCACCAGTTCTACCGCCGCCACATGAAGCGCGGCCCCGTCGCCGAATTCATATTCGGCATAGGCGTCCTCGTCATATTTCGGCGCGCCCGCCTGGCTGAGCACGACCGCGCCGGCGACCAGCACGGCAGCGGCAATCCAGGTCCACCAGGGTGCCGGATCCCCCTTGTGCTTGGTGTTGAAGAAATGCCGGATCAGACCGCCAATCACCAGCACCAGCGCCAGAATCACCCAGGCATATTCCGTGGCAAAGACCGCCGGATAATGGCCGCCGATCATCACAAAGACCACGGGAAGCGTCAGGTAGTTGTTGTGAAGGGAGCGCTGCTTTGCCCGCGCGCCGTGCTGCGGGTCCGGCTCTTCACCGGCGATCAGCTTGGCGACGACCTTTTTCTGGCCGGGAATGATCACCATGGCGACATTCGCCACCATGATGGTGCCGATGGTCACGCCGATCTGCACAAAGGCGCCGCGCGCCGAGAAAATCTCGGCATAGCCCCAGGCGAGGAAGACGATGAAGGCGAACCCGGCGATGACGAGGCCGCGCGTGTCCCGCCCCAGCGGGCTGCGGCACAGCGCGTCATAGGCGATCCAGCCGCCGGCGATGCCGCCGATGCTGAGGGCGACCGCCTGCCAGGGCTCGAGGTCGAGAATCTCGGTGTCGATCATATAGAGGCCGGCACCGGCGTAATAGATGATCGTCAACAGCGCGAAACCCGACAGCCAGGTGGTATAGGCCTCCCATTTGAACCAGGTCAGCTCGTCCGGCATGCGGGCCGGCGCGACCAGGTATTTCACCATGTTGTAGAAGCCGCCGCCATGCACCTGCCAGGCCTCGCCATGCGCGCCGTCGGGCAGCTGCTTGCCGGGCTTCAGGCTGAGGTCGAGCGCGATGAAGTAGAAAGAGGACCCGATCCAGGCGATGCCGGCGACAACATGAAGCCAGCGCACCATGAATTCGGACCACATCCAGAGATAGTCGATCATTCTGCCCCCATATCGATATGTCTCTTGTCGATTTGATCTGGTGAAGGATGTTCACGCGCCGCCATGATGACAGCGCTAACCGGTTTCGTCCAATTCCTGCTGCCATATGGCAACACCTGCCGCGATCGACAGCGCGACCCGCGCCGGATGCTTGCCGGTGATTTCGGGAAGGCCGACCGGGCAGACAAGCCTGTCCAGTTCAGGCTGGGCGATCCCGGCCTTCGACAGGCGCGAGCGGAACCGTGCCGCTTTGGTGGCCGACCCGATCAGCCCGATACGGGCGAACCCATGCCCCGACAGCACCCGGTGGCAGATCGCCTCGTCCAGCGTGTGGTTATGCGTCACCACAAGGTGAATGGACTCTTCCGGCGCATGCGCGGCGATCACGGTCGGGTCGCTGGCAATCACCTGCCGTACACCGGCAGGAATCTCCGCCGGAAACCGCGCTTTCTCGACATCGACCCAGTGAAGATCAAGCTGCAATGCCGTCAGATGCGGCGCGAGCGCCCGGCCGATATGACCGGCGCCATACAGAAAGGCGGGCCGCCCCGGCAGGGTCACCGGCGCGATGAAACAACCTGTGTCGCGGTCGAGACCGGGCGGTGTGTCACCGGCATCCCCAAGCGGCGCCGAGCCATCCAGCGGATGGGCGATGGCGCGGCAGGATGCAAGGCCCACCAGCACGGCATCCTCGTCACTGCCGAACCGTTCGAGCAGCACGCGCACCTGGCCGCCGCAGCACTGTCCCATATCGGGGCCGAGCGCGGCGCGCATCACCATGCGGGCCCAGGGACCTGCCGCGCTGTCGGCCAGCATCTCGCGGGCGCGGGACATCACGGTGAATTCCAGCGTGCCGCCCCCGATGGTCTGCCAGATGTCATCTTCGGTGATCAGCATCATCGCGCCGGCCTCGCGCGGGGCAGACCCCTTGACGCCGACAAGGCTGGCCCGCACCACGGCACCATGCGCGCCGATCCGCTCGCGCGCCGCCTCGACCCAGTTGGTCATCAAGCCTCTCCGGAAGCGCTGCCGAGCGCAACACCCGGGCCGCCAAGCCGCTGCGCCGCCAGGCACATCCGTTCAGGCGTCGCCGGCGCATCAAGCGCGGGGTAGCCGCCGCCAATCGACTGCAGCGCATGCGACTGCGCCATCAGGACCGAGATCGCCAGCATCAGCGGCGGCTCGCCGACGGCCTTGGATTTGTGGATGGTGTCCTCGATATTCTCGCCGTCACCGAACAGCGCGACGTTGAAGATTCCCGGCCGGTCGGCGCAGGCCGGAATCTTGTAGGTCGAGGGCGCGTGCGTGCGAAGCCGCCCGGCATCGTCCCAGACCAGCTCTTCGGTGGTCAGCCAGCCGGCCCCCTGGACAAACCCGCCCTCGATCTGGCCAATATCGATGGCCGGGTTCAGCGACCGCCCGACATCATGCAGGATGTCGGTCCGCAGGATCCGGTTCTCGCCGGTCAGCAGATCCACCGCCACCTCGGTCACGGCGGCGCCATAGGCATAATAGAAGAACGGCCGGCCGCGGCTGCGCTGCTTGTCCCAGTGGATTTTCGGGGTCGCGTAGAAGCCTGTCGCCGACAGCGAGACGCGGCCGAGATAGCAGGATTTGACCGCCTCGGCAAAGCTCATCACCGCGCTGCCGGCACGCACTTTCCCGTTGGAGAAGGTCACCGAGTCGGGGGCGCACTGATGCTGTTCGGCGAGATGGACACGCATGCGCTCCTTGATGGTGCGCGCCGCCGCCTGTGCCGCCATGCCGTTCAGGTCGGTGCCGGATGATGCCGCCGTCGCCGAGGTGTTCGGCACCTTGCCGGTGGTCGTCGCGGTGATCTTCACCGCATCGAAATCCACCTGGAATTCATGGGCCACGACCTGCGCCACCTTGGTGTTCAGCCCCTGGCCCATCTCGGTGCCGCCATGGTTCAGATGCACCGACCCGTCGGTATAGACATGGACCAGCGCCCCGGCCTGGTTGAGGAAGGTCGTGTTGAAGGAGATGCCGAACTTCACCGGGGTCAGCGCGATGCCGCGCCGGATCACGCTGTTCGCCCTGTTGAAGGCTTCGATCTCGGCGCGCCGGGCGGTGTAGTCCGCGCTTTCGGCCAGTTCGCCGACAATATCCTGCAGCACGCAATCCTCGACCAGCTGGCCGTAGGGCGTGCGCCCCTTGCCGCCATTGGGCGTGAATTTGTGCGGATAGAAATTGCGCCGGCGCACCAGCAGCGGGTCGATCCCCAGATGATGCGCCACCTCGTCCATCACCCGCTCGATGCCAACCATGCCCTGCGGCCCGCCAAAGCCGCGGAAGGCGGTGTTCGACTGGGTGTGCGTCTTGCAGCGATGCGAGATCACCCGCATGTCCGGGATGTGATAGGCGTTGTCGGCATGGCACATGGCGCGCGCCGCGATCGCCTCGGACAGGTCCCATGACATGCCGCAGCGAAGCGCCTGCTCGAAGATCACCGCGCTTACCCGGCCCTCGGCATCGAAGCCGACGCTGTAGTCGATGCGGAAATCATGCCGCTTGCCGGTCAGCATGAAATCATCATCACGGTCATAGACTGTCTTGGCTGGCCGGCCGGTGACATGCGCCGCCAGCGCCGACAGGATGGCCGGAAGATTGCCCTGACTTTCCTTGCCGCCGAAGGCGCCGCCCATGCGCCGTGTCTCGACGGTCACGGCATGGTTCGGCAGGCCGAGGCAGTCGGCCACCTTGTGCTGGATCTCGGACGGGTGCTGCGTCGAGCAATGCAGCGTCATGTCCCGGTCCTCGCCCGGAATGGCGAGCGCCGCCTGCCCCTCGAGATAGAAATGTTCCTGCCCGCCGATCTCGATCCGGCCGGACAGCGTATGTTGCGCGCCGGCAAGCGCCGTATCCGGACTGCCCGATTCCATCGTCACTGACGGGCCAAGCCATGATCCCGCCTTCATCGCCTCGTCGATGGTCAGGATCGCGGGAAGCGTCTCATACGATACGTTCGCCAGCGGCAGGGCATCGCGCGCCGCACGCATGGTCTCGGCGACGATGGCAAAGACCGCCTGCCCGACATAGCTGACCTCGTCCTCGGCAAGCACCGGATCATCGCCATAGACCGGGCTGCAGTCATTCACCCCCGGGATATCGGCATGCGTCAGCACCGCCACCACCCCGTCGGCAGCGGCCACCGCCGACAAATCCATGCCGGTGATGCGCGCATGGGCATGCGGGCTCTGCCCGATCAGCACCACCAGCGTGTCATCCGTC
>WTIL01000014.1:7413-23976 GCA_011522725.1 Rhodospirillaceae bacterium | reverse complement strand
ACCGAAGGTGAGGTGGAGACCTGGCAATACCGGTTCGAGACATGCGTCGTCGATTATTTCCTGGTCGTCGACAGCGACACCGCGAAAATTGTCAGCTGGGCGTGGCGCGCACCCGTGATCGGCGCACAGGTCGACGAGACAGCCTGCAGGCGCGCGCTCGCCGGCCGCGG
This sequence comes from Rhodospirillaceae bacterium, assembly GCA_011522725.1. Taxonomy (GTDB): domain Bacteria; phylum Pseudomonadota; class Alphaproteobacteria; order Puniceispirillales; family Puniceispirillaceae; genus UBA8309. The sequence goes on along the minus strand of WTIL01000014.1, from coordinate 23,806 downwards.
CTCCGCAAGCTGACCAAGTCAGGCGGTCTTGTCCTTGTAAAGGCAGAATTCGTGGATGGCACAGCCGGCGCAATCCGGCTTTCGGGCCTTGCATACATAGCGGCCATGCAGGATCAGCCAGTGATGCGCCCCTTTTTTCCAGGCATCGGGCACACGCCTGACAAGCTCTGCCTCGACGGCGTCGGGTGTCTTGCCGGGGGCCATGCCGGTGCGGTTGCCGACACGGAAAATATGCGTGTCGACGGCGATGGTGGGCTCGCCAAAGGCCTCGTTCAGCACCACATTCGCCGTTTTCCGGCCGACACCGGGAAGCGCCTCGAGCGCCGCGCGGTCGGCCGGCACCTCGCCGCCATGCTCGTCGATCAGGATCTGTGACAGCTTGTGGACATTCTTGGCCTTGGTGTTGAACAGCCCGATGGTGCGGATATGGTGGGCGATGCCGTCAACACCGAGCGCGACCATCGCCTGCGGTGTGTCGGCGGCGGCGTAGAGCCCTTTCGTCGCCCGATTCACCCCGACATCTGTGGCCTGCGCCGAAAGCACGACAGCCACAAGCAATGTGTAGGGATTTTTATACTCCAGCTCGGTCCTGGGTTCGGGAAGCCGCGCCGACATGCGCACGAAACATTCCTCGATATGGGCAAGCTTCATCTTGCGGGGGCGGGGCTTGGTTGCCATGGATGCGTGACTCCGTCGCAAAACGCAGGAAAGTGCTGGACCGGACGCAAGATTGCCCTAATCTCGAACGCAGCGCAATTTGACGGCCCGGTCCACATCATCTGACGTCTGTGATGACAATCTTCAACCTTGGTTCCATCAATATCGATCTGATCTACCGGGTCTCGCATTTTCCGGCCCCGGGCGAGACGCTGACCACACGCGATCATGAAAGGATGCTTGGCGGCAAGGGTGCGAACCAGTCGATTGCGCTGGCCCGCGCCGGCGGCGATGTGCGCCATATCGGGGCGACCAGTGCCGAGGATGAATGGCTTCGCGCCGAGATGCGCGATGCCGGGGTCGATATCGGCGGCGTTCAGGACAGCGGCCTCGCCACCGGCCATGCCGTTGTCAGCGTGTCCGACGACGGCGAGAACCAGATCCTGCTCTATCCGGGGGCCAATCATGACATCGATTTGCAGGCGGCCGTCGCGCAGCTCGACACCGCCGGCGAGGGTGACTGGGCGCTGCTTCAGAATGAAACGAATGGTGCTGATGAATTTGTCGCGGCCGCCCGTGCGCGCGGAATGAAACTTGCCTACAGCGCGGCACCCTTCGATGCCGCGATCACGGCGCGCCTGCTGCCCGAGACCGATCTCCTCGTTGTCAACGAGATAGAGGCAGCCGCGCTGTCCGACATGCTCGGCGCCCCGGCAAAGGAGGCCGGCATCCCGCATCTTGTTGTCACACGCGGCGGAGACGGCGCGGACTATGACGGCATCGCCGGCAGCTTCCACGTGCCGGCCTTTTCGGTCACACCCGTCGACACCACCGGTGCCGGAGACTGTTTCTTTGGATATCTGCTTGCCGCGATGGCAGCAGACCGGCCGGTGGAGCAGGCGCTGGCCGAGGCCTCCGCCGCCGCCGCCATCCAGGTCACGCGTCCCGGTGCGAGTGCCGCCATACCGGATCGCGGCGAAATGAACGAATACCTCGCCGCCAACCAATAGACGAATTCATCAGATGGCCCAGAAAATCATTATTGATACCGATCCCGGAATTGACGACGCCATGGCCATCCACATGGCATTCGCCGACCCGCGGCTGGACGTCGTCGGGCTGACGACGGTGTTTGGAAATGTGACCGGCAAGCAGGCGACCCGCAACGCGCTGTGCCTGGCCGAGATGGCGAATCATCCGGCGACGGTGGCAGGTGGCGCGGCGATCCCGTTGACCCGCGAGCCGCAACCGCCGGCGGATTTCGTCCATGGGCCGGAGGGGTTCGGTACCCTGCCGGCGATGCGTCCGGCGCGCATGGCCGACACCCGCAACGCGGCGCGCTATCTTGTCGAGACCTGCGCCGAGGCACCCGGCGAGATCATCATCTGCGCCGTCGGACCGCTGACGAATCTCGCCGCGGCGCTGGCGCTTGACGCGGCCATCACCCGCACCGCGGCGCGTGTTGTGGTGATGGGCGGAAGCGCCGCCTGGCACGGCAATGTCACCGCCTGCGCCGAAGCCAATATCTGGAACGACCCGCATGCCGCCGACGCCGTCTTTGCTGCCGACTGGGATGTCACCATGGTCGGGCTCGACGTCACAGAAAAAACGCAATGTGTTCCGGCAGATTTCGAAGCCATCGCGGCGCAATCTCCGGTGATTGGCGGCTTCCTGAACGAGGCGACCGGGTTCTATTTCGACTTTCACGAGGCGAAGACCGGAACACGGTCCTGTTTCATGCATGACCCCTCGGCAATCATGGCAATTACCGACCCTGAATTATTCGGTTTTGAGAACACGCCAATCTCGGTAGTCTGTGAGAGCGAGGAGATTGGCCGCACCGTGACCGGTGCCGATGGCCGCCGCCCGGTCAGGGTCGCCACGGAGGTGGACAGCGACGCGGCGCGGCGGACGTTTGTCGAGATCACCGGACGGGCGGACGCCGCCGCCGGGGACAGAAAGACCGAAGACGGAAACTGAGGCCGACGGGCGGCCGGAGGGAAGGGACAGGATGAAGGTCGAGATTGTTGACTATGAGGCACCCGACGCCGCCGAAACACTGGCGCGCTCATTGCGCGACACCGGCTTTGCCGTGCTCAAGAACCACCCGATCACTGCGGAACGGATCGAGGCCATCTATGACAGCTGGGGCGGCTTCTTCGCCGGTGACGACAAGTTCGCCTACGCCGTGCAGCCGCCGGCGCATGACGGCTATTTCGCCTTCCGGTCCGAAAATGCCAAGGATTCACAGGTCAAGGATCTGAAGGAGTTCTTTCACGTCTATCCCGGATGCCGGCTTCCCGCCGACATCGAGGAGACAACGCGCCGGATTTATGCCGATCTCGATTCCCTGGGCCGCGAGCTGCTTGGCTGGATCCAGCAGCAGGCACCTGCCGAGGTGACCGGCAAACTGTCGATGCCGCTCGACCAGATGATGGAGGGAAGCAACCAGTCGCTTCTTCGCATTCTCCATTATCCGCCGGTCGAGCAAAGCGAGCCGGGCGCCATCCGCGCCGCCGCACACGAGGATATCAACCTGATCACCCTTCTGCTGTCGGGATCGAAGCCCGGCCTGCAGGCGATGGACAAGGCCGGAAACTGGCATGATGTCGCCTGTGACCCGGGGATGATCACGATCAACAATGGCGATATGCTGGCGATGGCGACGGGCGACTATTACCCGTCGACGACGCATCGGGTCACCAATCCCGATGCCGGCCAGAACGTGTCGCGCTATTCCATGCCGATGTTCCTGCATCCGCGGCCCGAGGTACTACTGAAACCGGGCACTACGGCCGATGATTATCTACAAGAACGACTGAGAGAAATTGGCCTGAAATCTCAAAAAGCGTCATAAAGGGAGTTAATGATGATGCGTATCAAAACTATCATTGCCGCCGCCGCAATAGCTGTCACCTCGACAGCCGTGTCGGCAGACATGAAGCCTGCCGTGATTTATGACATGGGCGGCAAGTTCGACAAATCCTTCAATGAGGGTGTCTATAACGGTGTGAAGAAGTTCACCGACGAGACCGGCATCGAGGTCATGGAGTTCGAGGTCACCAACGAGACCCAGCGCGAGCAGGCCATGCGCCGGATGGCAGAGCGCGGTGCGACCGTCGTCCTTGGTGTCGGCTTCGCCCAGGCGGACGCCATTTCCAAGGTTGCCGCGGAATTCCCGGACACCAAGTTCTCGATCATCGACGTGTCCTGGCTGGATGCGCCGAACCTGCGCCAGTACGCCTTCAAGGAGCATGAGGGCAGCTACATCGTCGGTGTTGCCGCGGCCAAGGCCTCGAAGACCGGCAAGGTCGGCTTTGTCGGTGGCATGGATATCGGCCTCATCCGCCGGTTTGCCTGCGGCTATGTCGGCGGCGTCAAGTCTATCAACGCCAGTGCCGAGGTCTATCAGAACATGACCGGCACGACACCTGCCGCCTGGAACGACCCGGCCAAGGGCGCCGAGCTGACCCAGTCGCAGATCGACCGTGGTGCTGATGTTGTCTATCACGCTGCCGGTGGTACCGGTGCCGGCGTGATCCAGGCAGCTGCCGATGCCGGCAAGCTGGCCATCGGTGTCGACTCGAACCAGAACGGCATGGCGCCGGGCAGCGTTCTGACCTCGATGCTGAAGCGTGTCGATGTCGCAGCCTACGAGACCTTCATGGACGTGAAGAACGGCAACTTCTCCGCCGGCGTGCATGTTCTGGGTCTGGCCGAAGGCGGTGTCGACTGGGCGCTTGACGAGAACAATGCAAGCCTGGTGACCGCCGACATGAAGGCCGCCATCGAGTCGGCACGTGCCGACATCGTGTCCGGCAAGGTCAAGGTTCACGATTACTTCAGCGACGAGAGCTGCCCTTACTAAGGTTCCGTAGCCTGTGATCAACTGATGACTTCTGCGTCACAAATGGCCAACGGCGGCTCCTGGTCGCCGTTGGCTATTGAATTATCCGATATCAACAAGAGTTTTGGTGACGTTCACGCGAACAGGAACGTCAGCCTGACAGTCGTGCCGGGCCATATCCACGGGATTATCGGCGAGAACGGTGCCGGCAAATCCACCCTCGTCAGCATTCTTTACGGCTTTTACGGCGCCGACAGCGGCACCATCCGGATCAATGGCGAGACCACCACCATCCGCAATTCGGCCGATGCCATCGGCAAGGGGATCGGCATGGTGCATCAGCATTTCATGCTGGTGCCCAATTTCACCGTTCTGGAAAATGTCATGCTTGGCCGCGAAGGCAGCCTGAGCGTCGAGACCGGCGCGCGCAAGGCCCGTGAGGCGCTGAACAAGCTGTCGCAGGATTTCGGCCTGGCGGTCGATCCGGACATGATCGTCGAGGACCTTCCGGTCGGGTTGCAGCAGCGTGTGGAAATCCTGAAAGCGCTGTTTCGCGGTGCCGAAATCCTGATCCTCGACGAGCCGACAGGTGTCCTGACGCCGCAGGAAACCGAGCAGCTGTTCGATATCCTGCGCGCGCTTCGCAAGCAGGGCGTCACCATTCTGCTGATCACCCACAAGCTCAAGGAGATCATGGCGATCACCGATGATGTGTCGGTGATGCGCGGCGGCGAGATGGTCGCCCATCTGCAGACGGCGGACACCTCGCCGGCCGAACTGGCCGAGCTGATGGTCGGGCGCAAGGTGCTGCTCGAGGTCGACCACACGCCGGCAAGGCCCGGCGCGCCGGTTCTTGATGTTCAGGATCTGTGCCTGACGGATGCGGCCGGGATCGACCAGCTGAAGCAGATCAGCATGACGTTGCGCGAGGGCGAGATCGTCGGCATCGCCGGGGTGTCGGGCAACGGCCAGTCGGAGCTGCTGGATGTGCTGTCCGGGATCATGGCGCCGACAGGCGGGCACTTCACTGTCGGGACAAACCAGATCACCGCCGAAAGACCGTCCGATCCGGCCGAGCTTCGTGATTTCGGCGTCGCCCATGTTCCCGAAGACCGTCACAAATGCGGGATCGTCCTGCCGTTCTCCGCGGCCGAATCGATGATCCTGGGCTATAGCGGCGGTGACGAAGAGGATGGCGGCTGGTGGCTCAGCCCGTCGAAGCTGGAAGAAAGCTGCGCCGGCCGGATGAGGGAATTCGACATTCGCCCGCCCATCCCCAAATTGCAGAGCGCCAATTTTTCCGGCGGCAACCAGCAGAAAATTGTCCTGGCGCGCGAGATTTCGACCCAGCCGAAACTGCTTCTTGTCGGCCAGCCGACACGCGGTGTGGATATCGGCGCGATCGAGTTCATCCACAAACAGCTGATCGCCCTTCGAAACGAGGGTTGTGCGATCCTGCTCGTCTCGGTGGAGCTCGACGAGATCATGAGCCTGTCCGACCGCATCCTGGTGATGAATAACGGCCAGATCGTCGGCGAGCTGGCGCGCGAGGATGCCGACGAGAGAGCGCTTGGCCTGATGATGGCCGGCATCGGTGCGGAGGAGAAGGACGCCGGATCAGCAAAGGGAGCCGCCTCATGAGCCCGCCGCCCCCCCTTCCACGCTGGGCCGATGTCGGGCTGATTCCGCTGATCAATGTGTTCGCGGCGCTGGTGGTCTCGGGCATTGTCGTCGCCATCATCGGCGAGAACCCGTTTGAGGCGATGATGGTGATGATCAAGGGCGCCTTCGTCTATAAAGGCTCGCTCGGCTACACCCTCTATTACGCGACGAACTTTATCTTCACCGGCCTTGCCGTGGCCGTCGCCTTTCATGCGATGCTGTTCAATATCGGCGGCGAGGGGCAGGCCTATCTTGGCGGCCTCGGCGCCGGACTGACCTGCCTGTTGCTGGACAGCATGCTGCCGGCGATCCTGCTCGTGCCGCTGGCGATCATGGCGTCGGCCGGTTTCGGCGCGGTCTGGGGCGCCATCCCGGGCTACCTTCAGGCAAAGCGCGGCAGCCATATCGTCATCACCACCATCATGTTCAATTTCCTCGCCGCGTCGATCATGGTGTGGCTTCTTGCCGGACGGCTGAAGGCCCCGGGCCAGATGTCGCCGGAAACGCGGTCCTTCTCGGAAAATGCCGAACTGCCTTTCATTCATGATATCGCCAATGCGCTGGGGATGGAGATGGCGCGCTCGCCGCTGAACCTGTCCTTTGTCGTGGCGCTGCTGGCATGCGTCGGGGTCTGGGTGCTGATCTGGCGCTCGCGCCTCGGCTATGCCATCCGCGCGACCGGCCACAGCACCAAGGCGGCCGAATATGCCGGCATCCCGGTCAGCACCATCATCATCGTCACCATGGCCATTTCCGGCGGTCTTGCCGGCATGATGGCGATCAATGAAATTCTCGGCGTCCAGCACCGGACCATTCTCGGCTTCACCTCCGGCTATGGCTTCACCGGAATCGCGGTGGCGCTGATGGGGCGCAACCATCCTGTCGGCATCGTGCTGGCCAGCCTGCTGTTCGGCGCGCTCTATCAGGGCGGCGCCGAGCTGGATTTCGAATTTTCCACGATCACCCGCGAAATGGTCCTGTTGATTCAGGGCCTGATCATCCTGTTCTCCGGCGGACTGGCCTATATGTTCAACAAGCCGCTGGCGCACCTGCTTGGCGCGCTGCTGTCACAGCGTGACAGGACAAGCCACACGGAGGCCGGGCAGAATGGCTGATCTGTGGCTCCAGTTTCTGCTGACGATCGACGCCACCCTTCGTGTGGCAACGCCGCTGATTCTCTGCGCGATGGCCGGCATTTTTTCGGAAAAGTCGGGTGTGATCGACATCTCGCTCGAGGGCAAGATGCTGATGTCGGCCTTTGTCGCGGCGGCCGTGGCGACGCTGACATCTTCCGCGCTTGCCGGCATGTTCGCGGCAATCGGTGTCGCCATCATGCTGGGCCTTTTGCACGGGCTGGCCTCGATCACGCTGCGCGGCAACCAGGTGATCAGCGGGCTCGCCATCAACATTCTGGCATCCGGCCTGACGGTCACCGTCGGCATTGCCATGTTCCAGCAGGGCGGCCAGACGCCGAACCTCGCGCGGGCGGAACGGTTCCGGCCGATCGAGCTGCCCTTTGCCGAACAGCTTGGCGGCATCCCGATCATCGGCACGATCTATCGCGAGGTGATTTCGGGGCATAACATCCTCGTCTGGATCGCGCTCGGCGCGGTTCTCTTCACCGCCTTCATGCTGACCCGCACCCGTTTCGGCCTGCGTTTGCGCGCCGTTGGCGAGAAGCCGGAGGCGCTCGACAGCGCCGGTGTGTCGGTTGCCAGGACGCGCTATCTCGCGCTGATCATTGCCGGCATCCTGTGCGGCATGGCAGGGGCCTATCTGTCCACCGCCCATGGCAGCGGCTTTGTCCGCGAGATGACTGCTGGCAAGGGATATATCGCGCTCGCCGCGATGATCTTCGGCAAGTGGCAGCCACGCGGCGCGCTTCTGGCCTGTCTGCTGTTCGGCTTCCTCGAGGCCGTCGCATCGCGGCTTCAGGGGGTTGAGCTTCCACTGATCGGGCAAGCGCCGGTCGATCTCATTCTGGCGCTGCCCTATTTGCTGACCGTGATCCTTCTTGCCGGATTTGTCGGCAAGGCGATGCCGCCACGTGCCATCGGCGAGCCCTATATCAAGGAGCGATAGGCATGGTGGAAGAGGCGCTTGTCAAAGCGGCGATCGCAGCCATGGGCCGCGCCTATGCACCCTATTCGAAGTTTCCCGTCGGCGCCGCCATTCTGGATCAGGACGGTGCCATCCATGTCGGCGCGAATATCGAGAACGCCGCCTATCCGGTCGGCAATTGCGCCGAGGCGAGCGCCATCGCCGCCATGATCATGGCCGGGCAGAAACGCATCGTGAAGATTGCCGTGGCGGGCGGTGACGGCGACTTGCTGTGCACCCCGTGCGGTGCCTGCCGTCAACGCATCCGCGAGTTCGCGGCGGGCGACACGCCTGTGCTGATCTGCGGGCCGGACGGCCTGCAGCAGCGCTTCACCCTTGCCGAGCTGCTGCCGGCGAGCTTCGGGCCGGAAAATCTCGGCTGACCGTGATCAGTCGGTGCCGTAGATCCGGTCGCCCGCATCACCAAGACCCGGAAGAATATAGGCCTTGTCGTTGAGCTCGCGGTCCAGCGCCGCCGTGACAATGGGAATGTCGGGATGTGCGCCGTGGAATGCGGCAACACCCTCGGGCGCTGCCACAAGGCATGAGAAGACAATGTCCGAGACGCCCATCTCGCGCAGCTTCGTCGCCGCCATGATGGCGCTGCCGCCTGTTGCCAGCATCGGATCGCCAAGGATCACCTGGCGGTCGACAATGTCTGTCGGCAGGCTGGTGTAATAGGAGACCGGAACCATCGTGTCATGGTCGCGATACATGCCGAGATGGCCGACGCTGGCTTCCGGGCAGACCTGGCTGAAACCGTCAATGAGGCCGTTGCCGGCACGCAGGATCGACACCAGGCACGGATAGGGTGTCGGCATGGCCTGCGCGGTCATCGGCTCGAGCGGCGTTTCGATATCCACATCGCTCACCCGCAGCGCGGCGAAAGTCGGATGCGCGAGAAGCCAGGACAGTTCATGCAGCGATTGGCGGAAGTGATGGTTGGCCGTTTCACGGTTGCGAAGGATGGACAGCTTGTGGGCGACAAGCGGGTGGTCCATTACGATGAGACGGGGAGTTTCAGAGGCTGTCATGTCCATGCACCGGTCTTTTTGATCAACCTGCCAAGACTAGCGTCCCGGGCCGGTTTTTTCCATTCACAATCTTGATGCCGGGCGGCATCATGGCGGCATCTGTTTGAGGGGCACCATGGCCAAGCTTTATTTTTCCTACGCCGCGATGAATGCCGGCAAATCCACCATATTGCTGCAGGCCTCGCACAATTACCGCGAGCGGGGCATGAACACGATGCTGCTGACGGCACGTCTCGATGACCGTGTCGGCGAGGGACGCATCGGGTCGCGGATCGGGCTCGAGGCGGCGGCCTTTGTCTTTGATGGCGAAACCGACATGACAAGCCTGATCGAGGCCGAACAGGCCAAGACCAGCCTTGCCTGCGTCATGGTCGACGAGGCGCAGTTCCTGACCGACGCGCAGGTCTGGCAGCTTGCCGACGTCGCCGACCGGCTTCGCATCCCGGTGATGTGTTACGGGCTTCGCACCGATTTCCAGGGCAATCTGTTTCCGGGAAGCGCCCGCCTCCTGGCGATCGCCGACGTGCTGCGCGAAATCAGGACCATCTGCCATTGCGGCAGCAAGGCAACGATGGTGGTGCGGCAGGATGGTGACGGCAAGGTGATCCGTGAGGGCGCGCAGATCGAGATCGGCGGCAATGAGCGTTATGTGTCGCTGTGCCGCCGCCACTGGAACGAGGCCATGGCCGAAACAGCCGGGGGTGGATAAAGAGCGCCCTCGCCTATCCGGCCAGAACGTCTTCCATATTGTAGAAGCCCGTCTTCGCGCCGGATGCGAACCGTGCCGCGCGCAACGCGCCACGCGCGAAAATCGCCCGATCCGTCGCCCGGTGCGAAATCTCGACCCGTTCGGAATCACCATAGAAAATGACCGAATGCTCGCCGGTGACATCGCCGCCGCGCAGCACTGCAAAGCCGATATCGCCGGTGCGACGTGCGCCTGTCTGTCCCTTGCGGACCATGTCGGCGACATCGTCGAGCTTTACGCCGCGGCCACGGGCCGCCGCCTCGCCAAGCGCCAGCGCGGTGCCGGACGGCGCATCGACCTTATGATGGTGATGGGCTTCCAGAATCTCGATATCCCATCCATCGACAAGCTGCGCGGCAACCTGCTCGACCAGCTTGCCGAGAAGGGTGACGCCAACGGATGTGTTCGCGCAATAGACAAGCGCGATGCCGTCCGCCGCCGCGCGCAGCGACGCCTCGTCCTCATCGGTCAGGCCGGTCGTGCCGACGACGAGCGCGGTGTTGCTTGAAGAGGCGATTCCCGCATGCGCGACGCTGGCCGCGGGACTGGTGAAATCGATGATCACATCGGCAGCGGCAAGGGCGGCCGGATCATCGCCGATGATGATGTCGTTGCTTCCCGTTCCCGCCAGCAGGCCACTGTCCTGGCCGATGGCGTCTGTGCCCGCGCGGTCGGAAGCCGCGACAAGCTCGAGGTCCGGTGCGGCATCGATCTCGCGGATCAGCATGCGGCCCATGCGCCCGGCGGCGCCCGGAATACCAATCTTGATTGTGTGGGCAGTCATGCGTTCTGGCCTCCGTTGCCGTCTGCGGCGAGACTATAAAGCCGCCACCCGCAGGGCAAGGTGAAATCCACCGGCCACGCCGTATGGCCTCAGCTGTCGTCGGCCCAGATCCGGCGGACCCGCTTCAGGAAACTGTCGGTTTCCGGGCTGGTGTCGCCGGCATCAGCGAATTGCGTCAGCAGGTCCTTCTGCTTTTTCGTCAGATTTGTCGGCGTTTCCACCTGAACCTCGACGATCTGGTCGCCGCGGGTGTTCCGGCGCAATACCGGCATGCCCTTGCCGCGCATCCGGAAGCGCCGGCCAGACTGCGTGCCAGGCTCGATGGTCAGGCGGGCAAGGCGCCCCTCGACGGTCGGAACCTCGATCGCCCCGCCAAGTGCGGCGGTGGTCATCGGCACCGGTATCCGGCACATGATGTCGGCACCGTCCCTATCGAGGATCGGATGCGGATCGACCGAGATGAAAATATACAGATCGCCCGGCGGCCCGCCGCGCAATCCGGCTTCACCCTTGCCAGACAGCCGGATCCGCGTTCCCGTATCAACACCGGCCGGAACCGACACCGACAGGACCTTGTTCTGCATCACCCGGCCTTCGCCGCCGCATGACCGGCAGGGATCGGAGATCACCTGGCCCATGCCCTGGCAGGCATGGCAGGTTCGCTCGACCGCGAAGAAGCCCTGCTGCGCCCGCACCCGGCCGCTGCCACCGCATGTGCCGCAGGTTTGCGGGTGGCTTCCATCGGACGCGCCGCTGCCCTCGCAGCTGTCGCAGCCGACCGGCACATTCACGGTCACGTCACGCTGCACGCCGGAAAACGCCTCTTCCAGCGACACGTTCAGATCATAGCGAAGATCGTTTCCGGCGCGGTCGGCCTGACCGCCCCGCGCCCCGCGCGAGAATTCGGAGAACATCTGGTCGAAAATGTCGGAAAAGCCGCCGCCGCCAAAACCGCCGCCAAAACCGCCAAAACCACCGGCGCCAGCGCCGGCATTCTCGAAGGCGGCATGGCCCATCCGGTCATAGGCGGCGCGTTTCTGGGGGTCTTTCAGGACTTCATAGGCTTCGGTGGCCTCGCGAAACCGCTCGGCGGCCGCCTCGTCATCCGGATTGCGGTCCGGATGATTCTTCATCGCAAGCTTGCGATAGGCCGTTTTCAGGTCCTTCTCGTCGGTGTCCCGCGAGACGCCAAGGACTTCGTAGTAATCACGCTTGCTCATGCCGTCCAAGCCAGAAACGCCGGTTGTGGCGGGCAGGCGGGATCATCCCCGAAATCCTGCCCGGCCATCCGGGATTGTTATTTCTTGTCGCCTTCAGCGGAATCGTCAACTTCCTCGAATTCGGCGTCGACAACCGTTTCCTCACCGTCGGCGCCGGGGGCGGCGCCATCGGGTCCGGCGGCCTGCTCGGCCTGATAAGCGGCCTCGCCCATCTTCATCATCGACTGTGACAGCTCGGCCGACTTCGCCGCGATCGCGTCAACATCATCACCTTCGAGCGCCTCTTTCAGCGCGGCAATGCCTGCCTCGACCTCGGCCTTCGCATCCGGCTCGGCCTTGTCGCCAAGATCGGCAATGGCCTTTTCGGCACCATGGACAAGAGCCTCGCCCTGGTTGCGCTTTTCGACAGCCTCGCGGCGTTTCTTGTCTTCTTCCGCATTGGCCTCGGCTTCGCTGACCATGCGATCGATTTCGCTGTCATCGAGCCCGCCGGACGCCTGGATGCGGATTTCCTGCTCCTTGCCGGTGGCCTTGTCCTTGGCGCTGACCTTGACGATGCCGTTTGCGTCGATGTCGAAAGTAACCTCGATCTGCGGCACACCGCGCGGCGCCGGGGCGATGCCCTCGAGATTGAACTGGCCGAGATGCTTGTTGTCGGCAGCCATCTCGCGCTCGCCCTGATACACCGAGATGGTCACCGCAGCCTGATTGTCGTCAGCCGTCGAGAACACCTGGCTCTTCTTGGTCGGGATCGTCGTGTTGCGGTCGATCAGGCGGGTAAAGACGCCGCCAAGCGTCTCGATGCCGAGCGACAGCGGAGTCACGTCGAGAAGAAGGACATCCTTGACGTCACCGGTCAGGACACCGGCCTGAATGGCGGCGCCGGAGGCAACCACCTCGTCCGGGTTCACGCCCCGATGCGGCTCTGTCTGGAAGAATTCCTTCACCGTATCGATGATTTTCGGCATGCGGGTCATGCCGCCGACAAGGATGACCTCGTCAATTTCGGCTGCCTTCACACCGGCATCTTTCAGCGCCGCCTGACACGGCTTGATGGTGCGCTGCACCAGCGTCTCGACAAGCTGTTCCAGCTTGGCGCGGGTCAGCTTGACATTCAGGTGCTTCGGACCGGTCGCATCGGCAGTGATGAAGGGAAGGTTCACATCCGTCTGCACGGCCGAGGACAGCTCGATCTTGGCCTTTTCCGCAGCCTCCTTGAGGCGCTGCAGGGCCAGCTTGTCCTGACGGAGGTCGATTCCCTCGCTCGACTTGAACTCGTCGGCAAGGAACTGGATGATTTCGTGATCGAAATCCTCACCGCCGAGGAAGGTGTCACCATTCGTCGACTTCACCTCGAACACACCGTCGCCGACCTCGAGAATGGAGACGTCAAAGGTGCCGCCACCAAGATCATAGACGACGATCAGGCCGGTTTCGCGCTTGTCGAGGCCATAGGCGAGGGCCGCGGCCGTCGGCTCGTTGATGATACGAAGCACTTCAAGACCGGCGATCTTGCCTGCATCCTTGGTGGCCTGACGCTGAGAATCGTTGAAATAGGCAGGGACCGTGATCACCGCCTCGGTCACGCTTTCACCGAGGAACGCCTCGGCGTCTTCCTTCAGCTTGCGCAGAACGAAGCTCGAGATCTGGCTCGGCGAATATTCCTCGCCATCGACCTTCACCCAGGCATCGCCATTCTTTGCGTTGGTGATCTCATAGGGGACCAGTTCGGCAAACTTCTTGGTCGCGGCATCATCGTGCCTGCGCCCGATCAGTCGCTTGATGGCGAACAGGGTCTTTTCCGGGTTGGTGACGGCCTGGCGCTTGGCGGCCTGGCCGACAAGCCGCTCGTCACCGTCGGCAAAGGCGATCATAGAGGGGGTCGTGCGCGCGCCTTCGGCGTTTTCGATCACACGGGCGTCCTTGCCATCCATGACGGCGACGCAGGAATTCGTAGTTCCAAGGTCAATACCAATAACTTTGGCCATGACATGCTCCTTTCTTGCTCACCAGTTTCCTCGTATGACACCCTGGTGATGTCTTCGGCATCTTTTGATCGTTGCGCCCTTGGCACCGCGCTCGCGACCATGCTCTCTCGTTGGACTAACGTGCATATAGGTTGTCAATTCACGGTTGCAAGTAGCTCGCAACTAGGTCTTTTCCGCACCGTCCTCGCTGTTTTCCTGCGGCTCGGCAGCCTTCGAAACACCGACCATGGCGGGCCGGAGCAGCCTGTCATGCAGGACGTATCCATGCTGGACGACCTCGACCACGGTTCCGGGTGCGAGATCGGCACTCGGCATCTCGAACATCGCCTGATGGAAGTTATAGTCGAACTTCTCGCCCTTCGGGCTGATCCGGCGGATGCCGTGACGTTCCATCGTCGCCTGAATTTCCTGCCAGCTCATCTCGATGCCGGTCACCAGCCCGTCGACGGCTTCGGCGCCTGGCGCCTCCTCGCCTTTGGGGGCGGCCTCGACAGCGCGCGCCAGATTGTCGATGGCGCCGACAAGATCCCTGGCAAAGCCGGTATGGCCATATTTGCGGGCCGTTTCCATCTCGCGCTCGGTACGGCGGCGCATGTTCTCGACATCGGCAAGTGCGCGCAGAAGCTGGTCCTTGAGGGAGTCGCGTTCGGCAATCAGCGCTTCGACAGGATCAAGGCCGGCGTCCTCGTCACCGGCCGGCACTGCCGATTCGCCTTCCGGGGCAACATCGGCGCCGGCTGTTTCAGGTGCGTCAGCGCCCGTCGCAGGAGCTTCCGGCACAGTCCCGGCATCCTCGTCTTTTTTGGTCTCTTCTGCCATGGGGCATCCTCTGGTTCTGGTCAGCAGCAGATGACATTTCATCCTTTGCGATGCGTTATTTAAGGGGAATCGCCCTTCCATCCAAGTGCCAATGGCAGGGAAATTTCACGCTGCCGCAAAGCGGGGGAGGCGAGCTGTTCCGCGCCGTCGGCCGGCGGTAGTCCCGCAAACCGCGTGCCGGCATATTGTCGGCAACAGGCGAATATGCCAGAGTTGGCGCCTTGGCAAGATGCATTCGCAACCACCGGACCGGCATTCATGGCAACCGTCAGACAATCCATCACAGCGCTCTATGAGGAGGCGCAACGGTCGGCCGTCGAGGGCGCGCCGATGCTTGCCGTCCTGCAAAGCGATGCGGCGGGTCCGGATGCCCTGCCGGACCGGGCGGACGCGGACGGCGCCATTCCATTGCCGGTCACAGCCATTGCCGCGAGATTCGAAGAATTGCGCCGCCTGGCCGAACTGGAAGCCGGCCCCGCGGCAGAGCCGTCAGAAACGCCCGCCACCGAAGAGACCCGGTTCGACGCGCCGAACGACCCGCTTGCCGGCATCGACCTGTCGGCAGGATTTGGCGACAGAATCCACAATGACCCGGCTGATGATGCGACAAGCGCCGCCAGTGGTGCCGCCAGTGATGATGTCGATGGAGACGGCGGCGTGCCTGCCATGGACGACAATTCCAGCGACATCCCTGTCATCGACATTCCGGTGACAGGATTCGGCGCTGCGCCGGAAGATACCGGCGAGCCTGTCCCAGAAACGCCTGGCGATGCGACACCGGCGGCACAGGCCGTCACCGGCATCGAGACCAGACCGTCTCTGCCGGAAGAGCCACCGGCACCGGCAAGTGACAATACGGGTGACGATCTGGACATTGCCGACATCCACACCCTGGTCCGCGAAGCGTGGGAGGACGAAACCGCCCTTGGCGAGATCGCGTCGCCCGAAGCGGGAGAACAGAGCGCCGACCATCATGCCAAAGCAGCCGGCATTGCGGTTGCCGACGTTGCAGCCACCGGCAATATCGAGACCGCCATGCAGGAAATCGCCGCCGCCGTGGTGCAATCGGCTGACAGCGGACAGGGCATCGATGTCGAGGCCATGAAGCGCGAGATCATTGCCGCCATGCGGGCCGAATTGCAGGCCGTTGTGGACAGCGATCTGAAATCCGTGATCAAGACAGCCGTCGCCGAAGCGATGGCCGATATGCCGGCAGTGGCGCCGCCTGCCGGACAAGCCGCAAAAAAGGCCCCGAAGGCGGCGCCGAAAGTGACCCGGAAAGCGGCCCCTAAAGCGCCTGCAAAAAAAGCCGCGAAAGCCGCTGCAAAGGCCGCGGCGAAAACCGCGCCAAAGAAAGCCGCCGCGAAAAAGAAGACGGCCAACGGCAAGGCCGTCGACGATAACGAATCCTGACCCGCCCCGGCACAGGCTGTTGCTTTTTTTCCGTCATGCTAACGATTTCTTAGCCAGTCCGGTTGCATCAATGACGTGACGGCATCATCCCGGCCGTCCCGTCAGGAGAGGATGCGTCCGG
>WTIL01000014.1:0-7313 GCA_011522725.1 Rhodospirillaceae bacterium | reverse complement strand
CCGGGTGTTTGTGGTTCCGCCGCAAAGCCCGCTCTATGATTCGGCGCTGCCGGCAGATTCGGTGCGCCCGCTCGACCGGTCTGTCTCTGCGGCCAGATGCTTTCACGAGCGCATATGCCGGGCCTGCAGGCGCAAGGTCAGGATTCCGGGCCTAGAGCGGCCGGCCGACGGCCCTGTGATGCGCTGTTCACATTGCGATGCGGAACTCGGCACCAGCGAGGCGCGGGGCATCGGAACCACACCGGTCATCCTGGCGCTGGTCATCGGCATCATCGCCGGGTGCGGCGTGCTCTGGCTTGACCATGCGGGGCTGATCGCGCTGCGGAATCTGGACGCGTCGCGCCTGCTGGTCACGATGAAGGCCGGGGTTCGGGACTGGTGGGTCAGCTTAGAACAGCTGCGATGGCGCGACTGGTATAATCCACCATCGGAATGATCCGCGCGTAATTCATGTGGCGCGGCCCGAGAACGCCGATGGCGCCGATCACATTCTGCTTGGAATCATGATAGGGCGCGATCACCAGAGAGCAGCCCGTATTGACGAAGAGCTTGTTTTCGGCACCGATGAAAATCTTCACACCGTCTCCCTCGGTGGTCGCGTCGAGAAGACGAAGCGCGTTCTCCCGCGCCTCCAGCTCGTCAAACAGCTGCCTGATAGTATCCAGCTCCTCGCCGGCCTGAATATCATCGAGAAGATTGGCCTGGCCCCGCATCACCAGCACCGCCTCGTCAGCCGCGCCGTCACCGGCCCACAATCCGACACCGGCCTCGACAAGACGTTGCGAGACCTCGTCGAGTTCTGCGCGCTGCGCCGCGATTTCGGTGCGGATCAGGCCTGTGGCCGCTGTCAGGTCGCGCCCCGACAGGCGCGCGTTCATATAGTTGCTGGCCCGCACAAGCGCCGATTGCGGCACACCCGGCGGCAGATCGATCAGCCGGTTTTCCACCTTGCCGTCCATCCGCACCAGCACGGCCAGCGCACGGTTCTCGCCAAGCGGAACAAATTCGAAATGCTGCAGCTCGGCATTGCTGGCCGGTGACAGCACAAGGCTGGCACATCGTGACAGGCCGGACAGGGTGCGGCTGGTCTTCTCCAGCAGCTCGTCGACCGAGATGTTGCGAACGGCGCACTCGCCATCGATCGACATGCGGTCCTCGGTCACCAGATCGGGGCTGTATTCCATAAGGCCGTCGACAAACATGCGAAGGCCCGTTTCCGTCGGCACGCGTCCGGCAGATGTATGCGGCGCATAGAGCAGCCCGGCCTGCTCGAGATCGCTCATATTGCTGCGGATTGACGCCGGCGACAGGTCATGCCGCAGGCGCTGCGCAAGCGTCTTCGATCCGATCGGCTGTCCCGATCCGAGATAGGCGGTCACCAGCGCGTTGAAAATCTCGAACGCGCGGGGTTTCAGGCCGAGAAGGGTGGCATCATTCATGATTTCAGCTTAGGGTAACGCCGGTTGCGGGGTCAATCGCGCTGCTGCATGACGCCTGCGCCGTCGCCCCACATATTTCAGTTCAGGACATACCAGCAGGGGATTTTTCATGGACCGTCCTTCCGGCCGTGCGTCAGACGCACTTCGCACCGTCACACTCGAACAAGGATTCTCGCTGCATGCCGAGGGATCGTGCCTTGCGAAATTCGGCAACACGCATGTGCTGTGCACGGCTTCGGTCGAGGACCGGGTCCCCTCGTTTCTTCGCAACACGGGCCGCGGCTGGGTTACCGCCGAATACGGCATGCTGCCGCGCTCGACCCACACCCGCACCGACCGCGAGGCCTCACGCGGAAAGCAGGGCGGAAGGACGCTTGAAATCCAGCGCCTGATCGGGCGCGCGCTCCGGTCCGTCACTGATCTGGAAGCGCTTGGCGAGCATCAGGTCAAGCTGGACTGCGATGTACTTCAGGCAGACGGGGGGACGCGTACCGCGGCCATTACAGGCGCCTGGGTCGCGCTTCGCATCGCCACCGAAAAGATGCTTCTTGCCGGCAGCATCACCCGCCAGCCGGTGCGCGAGAACGTCGCCGCCATCTCTTGCGGAATCTGGCAGGGCATGCCCGTCGCCGACCTAGATTATATCGAAGACAGCAACGCCGAGATCGATGCCAATTTCGTGCTCAGCGGCAATGGCGGACTCGTCGAGATTCAGGCAACGGGCGAGGAACGTCCGTTCCGGCGGGACGAACTGGACCAGCTTCTCGACCTTGCCGAGGCGGGCTGCAAGCAGCTGTTCACATTGCAGGACGGCGCCGTTCGCGCCGCGCTCTAGCCCGGGTCCGGAGACGCGCATGGCATCCCCGCATCGTATTTTCACCGAAACGGACCTTGTGCTTGCATCGCATAATGCCGGCAAGCTTCGTGAGATCTCTGCCCTGTTCGAAGGGCGCCCGTTCCAGGTGACATCCGCCGCGGACCATGATGTCCCGGAGCCTGAGGAGACAGAGGACAGCTTTATCGGCAATGCCGTTCTGAAGGCGCGCCATACGGTCGAAGCCACGGGAAAACCTGCCATCGCCGATGATTCCGGGCTGGTGGTGCCGGCGCTGAACGGGGCGCCGGGGATCTATTCGGCCCGCTGGGCGGGGCCCGATCGCGACTTCATCATGGCCATGCAGAAGGTGAACAGTTCGCTCGCCGCCACCGGCGGCGCGGACAGGCGTGCCTATTTCACCTGCGTGCTCGCGCTGGCATGGCCGGACGGGCATCACGAGGTGTTCGAGGGACGCGTGGATGGCGACCTGATCTGGCCGCCGCGCGGCGACCGTGGCTTTGGATATGACCCGATGTTCGTCGCCCGCGGCTATGACCTCACCTTCGGCGAGATGGACCCGCAGGAGAAGCTCGATATCGGCCATCGCGCCGATGCCTTTGCCAAGCTGGTTGCCGCCTGTTTTCCATGACCATGCCCGCGCCCCGGCTCGCCCTCTATGTCCATTGGCCCTTTTGCCGGGCGAAATGCCCCTATTGTGATTTCAATTCGCATGTCGCGGCGGAGATTGATCATGCCAGATTCGCCGGCGCCTACCGCCGGGAGCTTGAACATATGGCACAGGCATACGGGGCCGGCCGCCGTCTCGACAGCATTTTTTTCGGAGGCGGCACGCCAAGCCTGATGCCGGCCTGGCTTGTCGAGGCCATCATCGCCGACGCGGACCGGCTGTTCGGCCTCGCCCCCGATATCGAGATCACCGCCGAGGCAAATCCCACATCCGCCGAAGCCGAGACCTTCGCCGGGTTCCGCGCGGCCGGGGTGAACCGGCTGTCGCTCGGCGTGCAGTCCCTTCGTGACGAGGCGCTGGCCTTTCTGGGACGCGAACATTCCGCCCAAGAGGCGCTTGCCGCGCTTCGCACCGCGAGACAGGCATTCGACAGGCTGTCCATCGACCTGATCTATGCACGGCAGGGCCACCAGCTGGCGGACTGGACCGGGGAATTGCAGATGGCGCTCGATCTCGGGCTGGACCACATGTCTCTCTACCAGCTGACCATCGAGCCGGGGACCGGATTTTATAACCGCGCGCGGCGGGGCGACATCCTGACGGCTGACGACAGTCTCGCCGCCGACATGTATGCAGAGACAAACCGGCTGATGCGCGCTGCCGGGCTTCCTGCCTACGAGATTTCGAACCATGCGCGGCCGGGCTCGGAATGCCGGCACAACATGATCTACTGGCAAGCCGAGGACTGGATCGGGATCGGCCCCGGGGCCCATGGCAGGATCAGCAACGGAACAAACCGGACCGGCACCGCCACCCGGCGCAGCCCGGCAGGTTGGCTCGACGCCGTTGACGCAGATGGTCATGGCGTCGAAACCCTGATCGAGGACGGGCCCGGGGACGCTGTCGCCGAACGGCTGATGATGGGGCTGCGGCTGTCGGATGGCATTGATATTCCGGCCCTGGAGTCTGCCTATGGCGAGCGGTCGAAACTGATCGACATGGCGGCATATGACCAGCTTGTGGCAGCCGGCCTTCTGACAGCGGATCCGGACAGGCTGTGCGTGACCGAAGACGGGCGGCTTCTTCTCAATCGGGTGATCGGCGCGCTTCTTGCCGGACAGGACTAGGCGGATCAGATCTTGTCCGGTGCCGGCTGGAAAATGGTGGACACACCGCCGCTGACCTGCCGGATCTCGAAATTGCGCTGGTTGCCGCCATCCGGCATCAGCCGGTAAGCGCCGCTGAAGCCGTTATATCCCGATCCCGCTTCCAGTGCGGCATTCCAGGTTTCACGCTTTTGGCCAGCAAGGATCGTGGCCATCGCCATCGCATCGAAGCTGAGACGGGCCAGCGCGCCGGGACGCCCGCCCAGCGCCTCGGACCAGAGCGCGTTGAAGGCATCGTCGCGATCCGTCGGCCGTGATGCGAACAGCCCGCCCTGCAACGACGGTTCCATCAGAATGCGGCGCTGGTTCCATTGCGCATTGCCGAGATACAGCACACGTTCCGGATCGGCATCGTAATAGGCGAGGACCGGCGCTGTGCGGAGGGCGAAGTCTGCGCTTCCGGCGAACAGCACGGCATCAAAGCGCGGCGGCGGCAGCTCGGAGGCGGCCGGCGTGTCTTCATCATCAGCCGGAGGGGTGTAGCCGGTGAATCGTTTGACGGCGTTCTTCAGCTCGTCCTCGCTGGCGAGCTGCGCTGCGGTCAGCGTGACAAAATCCTCGGGTTCGAGGCCGAACTGGCCGAGCCGCTTTTGCGCATGGCGTGCCAGCCTCTGGCCGAACACGTCATCGGCGGCGATGATGCCGACCTTGTTGCGTCCGGCGGTAAGCGCATGGCCGAGAAGAATATCGACCTGCTGTTCAGGCAGATAGCCGAACAGCCAGCTTCCCCGGCCGGCGATGGCGGTATTGTTCGACAAGGCAAGCATCGGCACGCCATGGGTGGCGGCAACCTGCCGCGCCGACACCACCGCATCGGAGAACAGGGGGCCGACAATGATATCCGCCTCGGCAACCACGGCCTCGCGCGCGGCAACACCGGCGCCTTTCTCCACCGTATCAAATACCAGAAGCTCGATCTGGCTGTTGCGAAGTGAAAAGAGCGCAAGTTCGGCGCCGCGCTGAAGTTCATTTCCAAGAACGGCATTCTCGCCCGATTTCGGCACCAGAAGGGCAATCCGCATGATGCCGTCAGCTTTCGGCGGCATGATGAAACCGCCCGTTTCAAGGCCCTGGTCCCGGCGCGCCAGCATGGCAAAGGCCGCCTCCAGCGCTTCGGTGGCAAGTGACGGGTCGGGTCCCACCGGAACCACGGGTTCCGGCTCGGGCGCGGCGCGGCCCCGGTTCGCCGCCTCGAGATTCCAGATGATATTGCCGACAGCCGCCGCGGCCGACTCTTCGTCCGGTGTGGCCTGGTCGGGCGCGACTTCGGCCACAGCCTGTGTTTCATCCGAGACAACGGAGGCCTCGTCTTCAGCGACAGCTTCGCTGCCTGCAACACCGGTCTGGGCCGGAGGCTGTGCGACCGTGTCTTCGGCTGCCTTTTCTTTCGCCTCGGCCTCGGTCTCGATCATCTCGATCAGCCCGTCGATGCTGCCGGTCACAGACGGTGCCAGCGAGGCCACATCGACAGCTTCGTCAGCCCCTGTCGCGCCGTCCGCATCCGCATCGCCGGTTTGCGCGGGCTGCGGCGCGGCGGCGGTTTCCGTCTCGGGAATGATGTCGGGAGCAGAGGTTTGCGGCAGCGAGCCTTGTTCCACCGCAACACCGCATGCCGCAAGGAAAAGCGGAACCAGAATGGGTGTCAGCAGCCGCCTCGTCATTGCCAAAAATCCTCTCACTCAGCGAAAGGCCAATATGCCCTGTTTTTGCCTGCAAGTCATTAATGGGCTATATCCTGCACAAGGACCCACTTCCCGGCAGTTGCCCCGTCATGACACCCGGCACACTCACCCTCGTCGCCACACCAATCGGCAATCTCGGCGATTTTTCGCCGCGCGCTGCCGAGGTGCTCTCCGGCGCCGATATCATCGCCTGCGAGGATACAAGGGTCACCCGCAAGCTGCTGAACCTGACCGGCACCGCCACAAGCGCAAGGATGGTCGCCTATCATGACCATAATGGGGCGGCGATGCGGCCCTGGCTTCTGGACCAGCTCGCGGACGGCAAGGCGGTTGTTCTCGTCAGCGATGCCGGCACGCCGCTGATATCCGATCCGGGCTACAAGCTTGTCGCCGCCTGCCGCGAGCAGGACATTATGGTGCTTTCGGTTCCCGGGCCAAGCGCGGCTCTGGCCGCGCTCGCGGTTTCGGGCCTGCCGACGGACAGGTTCATGTTTGCCGGCTTTCTCGCCGGTTCTACCAAAGCCCGCCGCGACCAGATCAGGGAGATCGAAGGGTTGCGCGCGACGACAATCTGGTTCGAGACGCCGTCCCGCATCGCCGCCAGCCTTGCCGAAATGTCGGAGATGCTCGGTCCCCGCCCGGCGGCTGTGGCGCGCGAGCTGACAAAGCTGCATGAAGAAGTGAAATGCGGCACGCTTGGCGAACTCGCCGAAGAGATGAAAGCAAACAGGCCGAAAGGCGAGATCGTTCTTGTCGTCGGCGGCAAGCCGCGCGGCGATGAAGAGATCGACGATGCCGCTCTCAACGGCATGCTTCGCGCCGAGCTCGACGGCCAGAGACTGCGGGACGCGGTGAAAGCCGTCGTCGAGGCGACCGGGCTGCCGCGCAACCGTGTCTATCGCGCGGCGCTGGCGCTGGACGGTGATGAGACCGGCACAAGCTGATCGCCGGCAGGCCGAACGTGCCGGCAGGATTGCCGAACTTGCCGCGCTTGCCTGGCTTGTCTGCACGGGTCACCGGCTTCTGGCCAGGCGGTACAGGGCGGCTGGCGGCGAGATCGACCTTGTGGTGCGACGTGGCCGCGTGATCATATTCTGTGAGGTGAAATACCGGCGGCCAGCCGGTCACGCCGGCATGCCGTCGCCTGCGCAGCAGCGGCGGATTTGCAATGCCGCCCGCGAGTTCATGGCCCGTCACCATATCTCACCTGATCTTGAATGCCGCTTCGACCTGATCCGTATCTCGCCATTTACATGGCGCGAGAGCCTGCCGTTACAGCATCTTCGCGACGCCTGGTGGTGTGATCCCGCCTGAATGATGCACGGCCGGACTTGACCGTCGAATCGGCAGGCGGCACATTGGCGTCTAAGCGTTCACGCCAACCGAACCCGAGGGATTTTCTGCCATGGAATCCGCAACCATCCGCCACCACCAGCTTCCTTCCCGCTCTGTGACGAGCCTTGTCATGGCGATCGCCATGCTGGTTCTCGGCGGGTTGCTCTTTTCGGGCTGTGCGCCGGC
>WTIL01000006.1:19794-24025 GCA_011522725.1 Rhodospirillaceae bacterium | reverse complement strand
GCGTCGCGGCGGAAGGGCTCGCCGAGCTCCTGGTTCAGCATCACCTCGATGAAGGTGGTCTTGCCGTCCTTCATCTGCGCGTCGATGGCGGCGTTCAGCGCGTCGGTCAGCTCGTCCATGCCGAAGACGGCAACACCCTCGAGGCCGCAGGCCTTGGCGATGCCGGCATAGGAGACCTTGTCGTCGAGCTCGGTGCCGACGAAGTTGTCATCGAACCACAGGGTGGTGTTGCGCTTTTCCGCGCCCCACTGGTAGTTGCGGAAGATGATCATGGTGATCGGCGGCCATTCGTTGCGGCCGACAGCCGACATTTCGTTCATCGAGATGCCGAAGGCGCCGTCGCCGGCGAAGCCGACAACCGGCAGGTCCGGACGGCCGATCTTCGCGCCCATGATCGAGGGCAGGCCGTAGCCGCACGGGCCGAACAGGCCGGGGGCCAGATATTTGCGGCCTTCCTCGAAGGTCGGGTAGGCGTTGCCGATGGCGCAGTTGTTGCCGATGTCGGACGAGATGATGGCCTCTTTCGGAAGCGCGCTCTGGATCGCACGCCATGCCATGCGCGGCGACATCTTCTTCGGCTCGCGGGTGCGGGCGCGCTCGTTCCAGGTCGTGCCCGGATCGTCGTCCTCATGGTCCATCGAGGTCAGCTCCTGGGCCCATGCCGACTTGGTGGTCGCGATGACCTCCTTGCGGGTCACGCGGCCGGTATCGCCGGCATTCGGGCCGAGTTTCTCGAGCAGGCTGGCGGCCACCTTCTTGGCGTCGCCGACGATGCCGACGGTTACCGGCTTGGTCAGGCCGATGCGGTCGGGGTTGATGTCGACCTGAATGATCTTGGCGTTCTTCGGCCAGTAGTCGATGCCGTAGCCCGGCAGGGTCGAGAACGGGTTCAGGCGCGTGCCGAGCGCCAGCACGACATCGGCCTTGGCGATCAGCTCCATACCGGCCTTCGAGCCGTTATAGCCAAGCGGGCCGGCGAACAGCGGGTGCGAGCCCGGGAAGGCGTCATTGTGCTGGTAGCCGCAGCAGACCGGGGCGTCGAGACGCTCGGCCAGTTTCATCGATTCACCGATGGCGCCGCCGATGACAACGCCGGCACCATTCAGCATGACCGGGAATTCCGCCTCGGACAGCATCTTCGCGGCGGCCTCGATGGCGTCCTCGCCGCCTGTCGGGCGCTCGAACTCGACGATGGCCGGAAGCTCGATATCGATCACCTGGGTCCAGAAATCGCGCGGCACATTGATCTGGGCCGGGGCCGAGGCGCGCTTGGCCTGCAGGATCACGCGGTTCAGCGTCTCGGCGATGCGGGCCGGATCGCGAACCTCTTCCTGATAGGCAACCATGTCCTTGAACAGGGCCATCTGCTCGACTTCCTGGAAGCCGCCCTGACCGATGGTCTTGTTGGCGGCCTGCGGCGTGACCAGCAGCAGCGGGGTGTGGTTCCAGTAGGCGGTCTTGACCGGTGTCACGAAATTGGTGATGCCCGGACCGTTCTGGGCGACCATCATCGACATCTTGCCGGTGGAGCGGGTGAAGCCGTCGGCCATCATGCCGGCGTTGCACTCATGTGCCGCGTCCCAGAAGGTGATGCCTGCCTGCGGGAACAGGTCGGAAATGGGCATCATCGCCGAACCGATAATGCCGAAGGCATGCTCGATGCCGTGCATCTGCAGAACCTTAACGAAAGCCTCTTCTGTCGTCATCTTCATGATGCGTCATCCTTCCACAAGAGTGTCTTGTTCATATTGGTATGGTCATACATTGCGTTGTGCATGCCGCTGGCGGCAGCCGGCGCAGACCTTGCCTATCAATCGCAGGCTATGGCGGCAGGCATTAGAGCCAGATCAGCGTAAAACTAGGTCCAGTCTGCCCGGCAGTCACTGGCGCCAAATGTCGCTGTCCGTCGGCGCTGCCGGTTGCGCCGGCATGTGGCGAGGCCGCCGGCAAGGTCATGCCCGCATTGTTGCGTCGCACCGGCCTTCAAGATAGCGTCAGAAACATGCCGGGTCTTCCGGCGAGGCAATGACACCTTGTTTGACGGAGGGGTGACGGGTGAAGGTGACAGCACTGGCACCGGCCATGGGCGCCGAGATCACGGGCCTCGACCTTGCAAAAGGTGATTTCAAATCAGGGCTGATCGACGACATCAGGGCGATCTGGCTGGAGCATCACCTGCTTGTATTGCGGGACCAGAACCTTTCGCCGCAGCGCCAGCTGGAACTGGCGCGCGCGATCGGCGAGCCCGACATCTATCCGTTTCTGGAAGGGCTGGACGGGTTCCCTGAAATCACCTCGGTGCTGAAGCGCGAGGATGAAACCGTCAATTTCGGCGGTGTCTGGCACACCGACACGATCTATCAGGAGAGGCCACCGATGGCGACGATGCTGCAGGCGGTCGAACTGCCGCCGATTGGCGGCGATACCCTGTTCGCCAACCAGCATCTGGCCTGGGACAGGCTGTCGGACGGGCTGAAGCAGACGCTGTCCGGCCTGCGCGTGATCTGCACCGCCGGCAAGGCCAAGGTGGCGGCATCGCGCACCGCACGCATCGCCGAGAAGGGCAAGGCGGTGGATGCCGATGCCATGCAGGCCAGCCACCCGGTCGTGCGTACGCATCCCGAGACCGGGCGCAAATCCCTTTACGCCAGTCCCGGTCACGCCATCCGGTTCGACGGATGGACCGAAGAAGAAAGCGCCGGCCTGCTGGCCCATCTCTTCCGGCACCAGATTCTGCCGGAGTTTCAGTGCCGGCTCGGCTGGCGAGTCGGCGACATCGCCATCTGGGACAACCGGTGCACGCTTCACTATCCGCTGAACGACTATCACGGGCACCGCCGCCTGCTTCACCGGATCACACTGAAAGGCGACCGGCCTGTCTAGCGCGGCCACCATGGGGGAGACGACACGGCCATGCTGTGGATCTGGGTAACAATCGGGGCGGCGCTCGGCCAGACGGTTCGAGGCGCCTATCAGAAAAAGCTGAAGGCGCCGCTTGGCGATCTCGGCGCGAGCTACGTCCGCTTTTCATACGCGCTGCCATTCGCCTGGGCGTGGGTGGCGGGTTATGCAATCTGGAGTGGCGAGCCCCTTCCCGGCGTTACCTTCACATTCCTTGCCTGGACGACTGTCGCCGGGGTGATGCAGATCATCTTCACCGTGCTGCTGGTGACGATGTTCTCGCACCGGTCCTTTGCCGCCGGCACGGCCTTTTCGAAGACCGAGGTGATTCAGGCCGCCATATTCGAGGCGCTGATCCTTGGCTACATCGTCAGCCTTCAGGTCGGCATCGCCATCGTCATCGGTGTTGTGGCGGTGTTCCTGCTGTCGCTGGCGAAAAGCAAATTGACCCTTGGCAATTTGCGGGAATCGCTGTTCACGCGGCAAACGGCCATTGGCCTTGGAAGTGGTGCCTCGCTCGGCTTCTGCACCGTCGCCTACCGCGCTGCCATCGACACGCTGGAGAGCGACGACCTTGTCACCCGCGCCGGCGTCACGGCGGCGGTGGCGGTTCTGATCCAGGCGGTGCTGATGGGTTTGTGGTTGTGGCGGCGCGCGCCCGACCAGTTGCGGGCCAGTTTCGTGCACTGGCGCGACAGCAGCATCGTCGGCTTTTCCGGAGCCGTCTCGACTGCCTGCTGGTTCACCGCTTTTTCCCTTTATGCGGTTGCGCCTGTGCGTGCCGTCGGGCAGATCGAAATCCTGTTCGTCCTTGCGATTTCCGTGATCTATTTCCGCGAGAGGCCCTCGGCGAAAGAGCTGTTCGCGATGCTGCTTCTCGCGATCTCCATTGTCATGGTGCTTCTCGGCTGAGACACCTGCCTGGCGGCCGGCCGATGGCCGACCTGCGACAAAAAAGGGCGTGCCTCGTCCAGTTTGGCATTGGACAGACCTGATTCTTTCGCCATAGTAATCACTCAAACAAGACTACTCGCTTTTCTTGGAGGAAACGAAATGTTCATGAAACATGGTATTGTGGCTGCGGCAGCGCTGGCGGTCACCCTTGCCACGCCGGCGATGGCACGCGTCGATGGTGACACCATCACCCTCGGCTCGTCGATCTCGCTGACCGGCAAATATGCCACCAACGGTCTTCACACCCAGCGCGGCTATGACTATGCCGTGAAGGTGATCAACGAGGCCGGCGGCGTGAAGGTCGGTGGCAAGAGCTACAAGCTCGCCGTCAAGTATTACGACGATGAATCCACTCCTGCGCGTGGTGCGCAGCTTG
>WTIL01000006.1:9390-19694 GCA_011522725.1 Rhodospirillaceae bacterium | reverse complement strand
CTCGCCGTCAAGTATTACGACGATGAATCCACTCCTGCGCGTGGTGCGCAGCTTGCCGAGCGCCTGATCCAGCAGGACGGCGTCGAATATATGCTTGGGCCGTACAGCTCGGGCATGACCAAGGCCATCGCGCCTGTGTCTGAAAAGTTCGGCGTCCCGATGGTCGAGGCTGAGGGCGCGTCGCGCTCGCTCTTCACCCAGGGCTACAAGTACCTGTTCGCGGTACTGTCGACATCCGAGCAGTATCTCGCCACCGCGATCGACTTTGCGGCCGCGAAGTCGTCCGACCCGAAGAGCGTGCGTATCGCTCTGGCATTCGAGGGCGACCCGTTCTCGATGGACGTTCGCGCCGGTGTGATGGACAAGATCAACGAGTATGGCATGAAGGTCGTCATCGACGACCAGCTACCTGCTGACCTGTCCGACATGTCGACCACGCTGACCAAGGTGAAGGCACTAAAGCCCGACGCCCTTATCATCTCTGGCCACTCGAAGGGTGCGGCTACTGCTGCCCGTCAGATCGACGAGATGAAGGTCAACGTACCGATGATCGCGCTGACACACTGTGAGGCTGCCAAGGTCCAGGAGAAGTTCCCGAAGACCGCCAACGGCTTCCTGTGCCCGACACAGTGGGTTGAGACCCTGTCGAAGTCCGACCCGATGTTCGGTTCGGCCGCCGACTGGAATGCCGGCTTCAAGGCCGACTATCCGTCCTACACTTCGGTCCCGTACCAGTCCGCTCAGGCTTCGGCAGCCGTCTATGTCTTCAAGGAGGCATTCGAGGCAGCCAACAGCTTCGACAAGGACAAGCTT
This sequence comes from Rhodospirillaceae bacterium, assembly GCA_011522725.1. Taxonomy (GTDB): domain Bacteria; phylum Pseudomonadota; class Alphaproteobacteria; order Puniceispirillales; family Puniceispirillaceae; genus UBA8309. Next base: position 18,881 of record WTIL01000006.1, on the reverse strand, counting down.
CGTGACGCGATCTCGGCAGTCGAGATGGAAACCTTCTATGGTGACATCAAGTTCTCGGCGCAGGGCAACAACATCGCCAAGCCGATGTTCATGCGTCAGATCGATGCCAGCGGCACCTACGGCCTGGTCGAAAAGGCCGGCGACATGGTGTATCCGCGGAACGTGGCCTACTAATCGGCCATCCAAACATCCGGGGGAAGCGTCCTGCTTCCCCCTTTTTCTTCGTCAATTCATCCGATTGATAATTACGCAGCGTCTCTGTCGAGGAAGGGAATATGTGGGATAATCTACAGCTGCTGTTTGTGTGGGCGCCCATCATCAATGTGCAGGTCATTCTGGACGGCATATTCGTTGGTGCGGTGTTTGCGCTCAGCGCCTACGGTCTGGCCCTTGTCTGGGGCGTGATGAATATCAAGAATCTGGCACAGGGCGACTTCGTCATCATGGGCGGATATCTGGCCTTTGCCTTGCATCAGATGCATGTGCCGCTGGTACTGATCCTGCTGATCGTCATGCCGCTGATGTTCATCTTCGGATGGATCATCTATGTGGTGATGATCCGGCGAATCATCGATCAGGACATGTTCGTCTCGCTTCTTGCCACCTTCGGCCTCTCGCTGCTCCTGCAGCAGGTGATCAACCTGATCTTCGGGCCCGAGGTGCAGACGATCGACATGGAAATGCCGGTCTATGACGCCTTTGACAACATGGTCACCGTGCCTTCGTCGAAGATTGTGACGCTTGTCCTTGCAGGGGTGATTGCGGTCGCAGTGGTGCTGTTCATGAAGCGTTCGCGCGCTGGCCAGGCAATCCGTGCAACGGCGCAGGACCCGCGTGCGGCGCGTGTTCTCGGCATCGACATCGACCGGGTCTACGCCTTCACCTTCGCCTTCAACGCGGCGCTGTGCGGCGCGGCCGGCGTTCTCGTCTCGATCATCTGGGTGATCCAGCCCTTCTACGGCATCACCTATTCGGTGCGTTCATTCGCCATCGTGACGGCTGCCGGCCTTGGCAATCTGCCGGCGGTGATCGGGGCCGGCTTCGGCATCGGCCTGTTCGAGAAATATACCGGCGCGATCCTCGGAACCGCGTATGAGGTGGCGGCGCCTGTCAGCATCCTGTTGCTGGTGCTGATCTATCGCCAGATTCAGATGCGGCGCAACCGGCAGGTGGTACGATGAATATGACCAACAAGACCATGATGACCTATGCCGGACTCGCGTTGTTCGGCATCCTCGGGCCGATCCTGTTCCCGCAATATACGCTGTCCATCGCCTATCTGTGGATGATGGTGCTGATGGCTTCGACCTGGGACACGCTCGGCGGCCAGATGGGATACAACTCCCTTGGCAATATCACCTTCTTCGGGGTCGGGATGTATGTCTCGGCGATCGTTCAGATCTCCTTCTTCTATGAAGGCGGCGTCGGCGAGTACACCTCGGCGATGGGTTCGATCAAACCGGAATTCACGGCAGCCGAATATTTCTGGGGCCTCGGCCTCGGCATTCTGGCGGCAGGCATCGTCGGACTGGCGCTGTCGCTGGTCTTCAGTTCGTTCATGTTCGGACTGCGCGGGCCCTATTTCGCGATCGGCTCGCTTGGCCTTGCCATTGCCGTCGCCGAAATCACCATCACCATCAACTATGTTGGCGGGGCCTCGGGTATCTCGATGCCGCTGTTCCCGGGCGATATCGAGTTCCGGTCGACCTTCTTCTATATACTGTGTTTCGCCTTTACGATCGTGTCGCATTTCCTGCTGAGATGGCTCTATTCGACCCAGTTCGGACTGGCGGCGAACGCCATCCGCGACGACGAGGACAAGGCCGAGGCGATGGGCATCCCGACGCTTGCCTACAAGCGGATCGGCTGGGCCATTGCGGCCTTCTTCATGGGCTGTATCGGCGCGGTCGCCGGTAATATGGCAGGCTTCATCGACAAGGAAGTGGCCTATCCGATCCCGACCTTCGGAATCTTCATGGTCGCCATGGCGCTTCTCGGCGGCAAGGGCACCCTGTGGGGCCCGGTCTTGGGAGCGATCATCTTCCACGTCGTCAAGGAGGCTACATGGACGTATCTGCTGAACCTTCAGTGGGTGGCGCTCGGCCTGATCCTGATCATCAATATTGTGTATTTCCAGCAGGGGATCATGGGCTGGCTGCAGACCAAATATCCCGAGCTGTTCGGCATCGTCGTCGATACATCGAACATTGCCGATGACGATGAGAAGGAGGCGGCGCGATGAGTGACGCAATTATCCAGGTCGACGACGTTTCCAAGTCCTATGGCGGCGTGAAGGCCAATGTCGATATCTCGCTTCAGGTCAAGCGGGGCTCGATTACAGGCATCATCGGCCCGAACGGTTGTGGCAAGACCACCCTGTTCAACTCGATCGTGGGCTATCACCCGATCGACAAGGGCTCGATCAAGTTCGACGGCAAGGAAATCTCGCATCTGCGGGTCGGTGACATCGCCCGCCTCGGCATGTTGCGGACCTTCCAGCAGACCCGCATCTACAGCAAGATGAACTGCGTCGACAACATGCAGATCTCGGTCTCGCACCGGGCGGAGTCGAAATCCTCGATGTTCGCCAGCCGCAAGGGCGAGATTCGTGACCGGGCCGAGCATCTTCTCGAGTTCGTCGGGCTTTATTCCAAGCGAAACCTGATCTCGGGTGATCTGTCCTTTGGTCAGCAAAAGCTGCTGGAATTCGCCATGGCGCTTATGAACGAACCGAAGGCGCTGCTTCTCGACGAGCCGACAGCCGGTATCAACCCGACACTGATCAACGGTCTGATCGACAGGCTGCAGCGGGCGAATGAGGAACTGGGAATCACCCTGTGCGTGATTGAGCACAATATGCGTGTGATCATGAACCTGGCTTCGGACATTTACTGCCTTGCCAATGGCCGCATGCTGGCCAGCGGTGCACCTGAGGAACTGCAGAACGACCAGCGCGTCATCGACGCCTATCTTGGAGGACATTGATGGCCGAGGCGAAAAAGAAGGCGGCGGCGAAGAAGTCACCCGCGAAAAAGGCTGCGGCGAAGAAGACCGCGGCGAAAAAATCCGCCGTGAAGAAGGCGCCGGCCAAAAAGGCTGCTGCCAAGAAGGGCGTCAGCGGCTATGGCGGCGGCTCCGTCGAAGTGGTGATGTCTGTCGATCAGGTGGCCAAGGAAGCCGCCTCGATCGCTGCCAATGCTCCCAAGATATCGGAACTGGATGCGCTGGCTGATGGCGGTGCGTTTCTCTCGATCAACAATCTGCGCGCCGGCTACGGCAAGATGGAAATCCTGCATGATTTCAGCCTGCGGATCGGCCAGGGCCAGTCGCTGTGCCTGATCGGGCCGAACGGTGCCGGCAAGTCGACCGTGCTGCACTCGATCTTCGGCTTCACCAACATCTTTTCCGGCAGCATCGTCATCGAGGGACAGGACGTCACCAAGCTTACGCCGTCGCAAAAGCTGGCCAAGGCCGGCATTGCCTATATCCTTCAGGACAAGTCGGTGTTCCCGCAGATGACGGTCGAGGAAAATCTGCTGATGGGCGGTTTTCTGAAGAACAAGCCTGCCGAGGCGAAGATCGCGGCCGAAGAGGTGTTCGACAAATACAGTCGCCTTGCGGACCGGCGTGACAAGCCTGCCGGTGTTCTCTCTGGCGGCGAGCGTCGCCTTCTCGAAATCTCGCGGGCACTTGTGATGCGGCCAAAGGTTCTGCTGGTCGACGAGCCGTCGATCGGTCTCGAGCCGCGGTTCATCGATATGGTGTTCGAGATTCTCGACGACCTCCAGCGCAGGGACGGCAAGACCATCATCATGGTCGAGCAGAACGCCAAGAAAGGCCTCGCCTTCGCCGATATCGGCTATGTCCTTGTGTCGGGCGAGACGGCGATTGCCGGCGATGGTGACGGGTTGCTCGAGAACCCCGATGTCGGACGGCTGTTCCTCGGCGGCTGACGGCTGACCGGGACGTGTCCGGCAGCACCCGACCGCTGGTCCTGATCGTCATCACCTGCCTTGCGGCCATCATATCGATGGTCAGCTTCGCGATCTGGCCGGTCTTTCTCGTCACCCTTGGCGGTGAATGGAATCTCAGCAATGTCGAGATCGGCTGGGTCGGCGGCGCCTATTTCATCGGCTATGTCGTCGCTACCCCCGTCCTTGTCGGGCTGACGGACAGCATCGACGCCAAACGCATCTTCATCGGCGGATCACTCGCGACAGCCACCGGTTCGGCCGGCTTCGCGCTGTTCGCCGACGGGTTCTGGAGCGCGGCGCTGGCATGGAGCATCGTCGGCGCCGGGCTTGCCGGCACCTATATGCCGGGACTGCAGATTCTGAACGCCCGCCTGTCGGATGACAGGCGCATCCGGGCTGTGCCGTTCTACACCTCCTGTTTCAGCCTTGGCACCGGCGTGTCCTTCCTTGTGAACGGCACGCTGCTCGCCTATGTCGACCACAAGGTCGCCGCATGGGTCGGGGCCGGCGGCGCCTTTGCGGCGGCAATGGCGGTTCTGGTTCTTGTCCGGTCGAGAGCCCCGCAACGCCGTCCGGCGTCCGAGGCCCGCCACCCGCTCGACCTGCGCCCTGCCATCCGCAACAGGGTGGCATTCAGCTACATCCTCGCCTACGGGGCCCATACCTACGAGCTGTTCGCCTTCCGGGGCTGGAGCTTTGCGCTGTTTGCCCTGATCGGTGCGCGTCACGGCCTGTCACTGGGGCTTGTCACCGGACTGGTGAGCGCGCTGACGCTGGCCGGCATGGCGGCGTCGATCATCGGCGCCCGCTTGTGTCTCGGCAATGGCAGGCACCGGATCATCAGTCTTGTCGGGATGGCATCGGTGATCGTGGCGGCTGTCTCGTCCCTTGTGCTGGGCGCGCCGGTCTGGATCGCGCTTGGCTGCCTGTTCATCTATAATGTCTGTATCATGCTTGATTCCGGTGCCCTGACGGCCGGGGTGGTGTCGGTGGCCGGCGAGGGCGACCGCGGCGCTCTTCTTGCGGTCCATTCGATGGTCGGTTTTGCCGGCGGGTCTCTCGGCGCACCGGCGGTGGGAATGATGCTCGACCTTGGCGGTGGCGGCGACAGGCTGGATGCCTGGAGCGGCGCGCTGCTGGTCATGGGCCTTGGTTCGGCGCTCGTCGCGCTGATCCAGTGGCGGGCCTGGCGGCGTCACGGATTCGCGGTGTAGGTCTATGAAGATGCCTGTCTTCCATATTTGCGGCGGCTGTCATCTCGACAGGCACCTTTATCTTCAGGGTGAAGCTGTCCCGGGTCGTACCAATCCCGCCTCGCAGCGGATCGGGATCGGGGGCGTGGCTGCCAACATCGCGCGCCATCTGGCGGCGCGTGGAGGCCAGGCGCATTTCACCGGCGTTCAGCCGGCTGACGAAATATCCGCGCTTGGAACGCGGCTTCGTGCCGCCGGTGTGGATCCGAACCTGATCCCGCTTGAGGGCGAGGTGCCTGGCTATACGGCGATTGTCGCTGCCGATGGCGAGCTTGTTGTCGGGGCGGCCTCGATGGCGCTCTATGACGAGGTAACGCCCGACATGGTGCTCGAAGGCATCATCGGTGACGGGCCGCTGGTCATTGACGCGAATTTTCCCGAATCCGTGCTGCAGGCAATCTGCCAGGCACAGCCGCAGACACGTCCTGTGTTCGCCGCGGCGACCTCTGTGGCAAAGGTCGGGCGTCTGGCAGGCTGCCTCGCACGGCTTGACGCGCTTGTCCTGAACCGCAGCGAGGCCGCGGTTCTCGCGGGCGAGGCACCGGTTGCCGGAATGGCCTGTGCGCTGGCGGCACGTCTGCGCCCGGGTGGCGCGGTCCTGGTCAGTGACGGCGGCAATCAGGCGGCGCTCGCAAGGGGCGATGACTGCGTGACGGCATCACCGCCGCCGCTGGATCTTGTCCGGGCAAACGGCGCTGGCGACGCCATGGCGGCAGCGTTATTCTGGGGGTTGGCAGCAACCCCGGACGCCGGGCTTGCGGCGCATCTCGAAGCGGCCCTTGAAGCGGGTGCGGATTTCGCGGCAGGCCGGCAGGCGGAGCAGAATTGATGAAAGACAGCCAGATCGACTTTGTGTGCCCTGCCCCGGTCGCCGCTGCACGCGCTGGCGGATCTCCGCTTGTGGCGCTGGAATCCACCCTGATCAGCCATGGCCTGCCCCATCCCGAGAATATCGAGGTCGCGCGCGGAGCCGAGGCGGCGGTGCGCGCCGCCGGGGCCGAGCCGGCGACCATGGCGGTGATTGATGGCAGGCCGCATGCCGGTCTTGATGATGCCGCGATGGAAAGGCTGGCGACGGAAGGTGATGTGAAGAAACTGTCGCGCCGCGACCTGCCGGTGGCGCTGTCCGGGGCGGCCGGCGCGCCGGCGCTCGGCGCGACCACGGTGTCGGCAACCATGATCCTGGCACGTCTTGCCGGGATCGAGGTGTTTGCCACCGGCGGCATCGGCGGTGTGCATCGCGGGTTCGAGGCCAGCATGGATGTCTCCGCCGACCTGTTCGAACTGGCGCATACACAGATGATCGTTGTCTGCTCCGGCCCGAAGGTCATTCTCGACCTGCCGCGCACACGCGAGGCGCTCGAGACGATGGGTGTCACTCTTGTCGGATACAGGACCGACGACATGCCGGCCTTCTGGGCCCGTCACAGCGGCCTCGCCGTCGACATGCGCGCCGACAGCCCGCAGGATATCGCCGCCGTGGCGCGGGCGCGTGCCGCACTCGGCATCGGCGGGTCGATTCTTGTCTGCAACCCGGTCACACCCGACCTTGCCATCGACATTGACGAGATCGAGGGATGGATCGCCTCCTGCATCGACGACGCTCCGGCCGGGGCAGCCGCGACCCCGTGGCTTCTTGCCGAGATCGCGCGCCGTTCCGGCGGGCGAAGCCTTGCCGCCAACAAGCAGCTGATCATCGACAATGCGGCGCTCGCCGGGGCGATTGCCGCCTGCCTTTGAGAGCGCCGTCAAGAGTGGCCTCGCACGGCAGGCGCTTCTTGACAGCCATCGTCCAGCCGTCATCATACCAGCCGGATCTTCGAGACGCGGCCGGCCCGGTGCCGCCTTTCCTGACCAACAGCCGGGCAGAGGGATAAATCCATGAGGCAGCATTACGAGGCCATGCCGCGGAACGACGCCAATTTCGTGCCGCTGTCGCCGCTCAGTTTCATCACCCGCACCGCCGATCTGTTTCCGGACCGTACCGCCGTGATTTACGGCGAGCGCCGCTACACATGGGCCGAGAGCTATGCACGCATGCGGCGGCTGGCCTCGGCGCTGACCGGGGCCGGGCTCGGCATCGGTGACACGGTGTCGGTGATTGCCGCCAACACGCCCGAGATGTTCGAGGCGCATTTCGGCGTGCCGATGGCGGGTTGTGTGCTGAACACCATCAATACAAGGCTCGAGGCGGAGACCATCTCCTATATCCTCGAGAACAGCGACTGCCGCGTGCTGATCGTCGACACCGCCTTTGCCCCGGCCGTGGTGCCGGCGCTGGAATCGCTGCCCGCCGACGTTCGCAAGAACATCCGCGTGGTCGATATTCGCGATGCGGCGATGGGTGATCTGGCGCCGGTCGGCGACGAGGATTACGAGAGCTTCATCGGGGCAGGCGACCCGGACTATGACTGGCAGATGCCGGCCGACGAGTGGCAGGCGCTGGCGCTTGGCTACACCTCCGGCACCTCGGGCCGCCCCAAGGGCGTCGTCTATCACCATCGCGGCGCCTATCTGATGAGCATGGGGACCGCCACCGGCTGGCCGCTGCCGCAGCATCCGACATATCTCTATATCGTGCCGATGTTCCACTGCAACGGCTGGTGCCATGCCTGGACGATGACGATGATGGCCGGCACGCTGGTGCTGATCCGCGAGATCAGCGCGGCGAACATCCTCGGCGCCATCGACACTCACCGGGTGACGCATTTCGGCGGCGCGCCCATCGTTCTCAGCCTGCTGGTGAACGCGCCGGAAGAGATGCATCCGAAGCTCGACTACAAGGTCAAGGCCTTCACCGCCGGCGCCCCGCCGCCGGCCGCCATCCTGCAAAAGATGGCGGAGATGAATTTCGAGGTGACGCATGTCTACGGCCTGACCGAAACCTATGGCCATGTCACCCAATGTGTCTGGCGCGAGGAATGGGACGATCTCGAATTCGACGCGCTTGCCGACCTGCAGAGCCGCCAGGGCGTGGCCTTCCCGATGCATGAGGGCGCGGCGGTGATGAACACCGAGACCGGCGAGCTTGTCCCGCGCGACGGCGAAACCCAGGGCGAGATCGTGCTGCGCGGCAACGCGGTGATGAAGGGCTATTACAAGGACGAGGCGGCGACCGGCGCGGCGCTTCATGACGGCTGGTTCTTCTCCGGCGATGCCGCCGTCTGGCACGAGAACGGCTACATCCAGATCAAGGACAGGCTGAAGGACGTGATCATTTCGGGCGGCGAGAACATCTCCTCGGTCGAGGTCGAGGGCTATCTCTACCGTCACCCGGCGGTGGCGGCGGCGGCCGTGGTCGCCAAGCCGGACGAGACATGGGGCGAGGTGCCCTGCGCCTTTGTCGAGCTGAAGCCCGGCGAGGATGTCGGCACGGAAGAGTTCCTCGACTGGTGCCGCGGCCAGATGGCCGGGTTCAAGCGGCCGAAACATGTGGTGTTCGGCGAACTGCCCAAGACCTCGACCGGCAAGATCCAGAAATTCGTGCTGCGCCAGCGCGCGAACGAGGAGTAGGGGGAAACTCCGCAAGAAACGGGTCGCCGGCGGAAATTGACGGCGCATAGGATGGAGGCCGATAAACAGATATCGGAGGCCGCCATGCACCAGCAGCACCAGATCGACTATCGCCGCGTCGAGCGCGGCATCGCCTATATCGCCGCGCATTTCCGCGAGGGGCCGGCGCTCGAGGATGTGGCGGCGGCGGCGCATGTCAGCCCGTTCCACTTCCAGCGCATGTTCACCGCCTGGGCCGGCGTCAGCCCCAAGACATTCGCCCGCTATCTCAGCCTCGACCACGCCCGCCATGCGCTTCGTAACGGCGGGGCCAGCCTTCTTGGCGCGGCGCTCGATTCCGGCCTGTCCGGCCCCGGCCGGCTGCACGACCTGTTTGTCTCGGTCGAGGGCATGACCCCGGGCGACTATGCGCGCGGCGGCGCCGGGCTCGCCATCCGCTATGGTTATGCCGACAGCCTGTTCGGCCGGCTCTTCATCGCCTCGACCCCGCGCGGCATCTGCCATATGGCCTTTGAAGACGCCAGAGAAGACGCGGGTGATGACGAGCGTGCACACGAGGGCGAGGATCGGGGCGCCAGGGGCAAGGTTGCCGGGGGCAAGGTTGCTGGGGTCGAACGGTTGCGGCGCATGTTCCCGGCGGCCGACATCATGCCCGTCGATGCCGCGCTTCATGATCATGCGGCGGCTGCCCTTGCGGGCGCGATGTCCGGCGACTGGTCGGGGGTCGAGCCGGTGCGCCTGCATCTTCGCG
>WTIL01000006.1:0-9290 GCA_011522725.1 Rhodospirillaceae bacterium | reverse complement strand
GGCGCGATGTCCGGCGACTGGTCGGGGGTCGAGCCGGTGCGCCTGCATCTTCGCGGCAGCCCGTTCCAGATCAAGGTGTGGGAGGCGCTCCTGAGGATCCCGCCGGCGGCGCTGGCAAGCTATGGCGACGTCGCCGGCTCGATCGGACGGCCGGATGCCTCGCGCGCCGTGGCCGGGGCCATTGGTGCCAATCCGGTGGCGGTGCTGATCCCCTGCCACCGGGTGATCCGCGCCAGCGGCCATCTCGGCGGCTATGCCTGGGGCGTGGCCCGCAAGCGGGCGCTGATCGGGCGCGAGGCCGCGTCGCGCGACCTGATGGCGGCGGGATAGGTGGCATGATCCGTCACGACGCCATCGATGATGACGATCTGCGCCGGCTGATCGTCACCGGCCATATCCGCTATGGCGGCAACAGGCGCTTGCGAATCTACGGCAGGCTCGACTGTGCGTCGGGAAAGCGGATGAAGCGGGCGTCCCGCGTTTTCTTCGGCGACGCGGCCGAGGCACGGGAGGCAGGCTTTCGTCCCTGCGGCCATTGCCTTCGCGATGACTATGCGCGCTGGAAAGACCGCCCCGCCGACGCGGCATCTGGCAATCGCCGGTAAAATGGGTCATAAAGACCCCCGTGTGGTCCCGTAGCTCATCAGGATAGAGCGACAGATTCCTAATCTGTAGGTAGGGGGTTCGAGTCCCTCCGGGATCACCATTTCCAGTAGATCCTCAATCTCCCGCCACGCCCGATCCGCCTCGGCTCTTGAAGCCTTGCGTCTGAAAGCGGTATACCAAATACTGAAAAGAGAGTTCGGGTATCGGGGGGCGTCACATGATCACGATCAAATCCATCCGCACACGCGTCTGGAACTGGAAGGGGCCGACCGTCCCGCCGACCGGCAATTTCTGCACGAATGCGTCCGACGCGCTTGGCATGCGCGGCGACGCGATGCAGTCATTCCGGTTCCATCAGTGGCTGACCTGCGAGGTGGAGGCCACCGACGGCACCATCGGCATCGGCAACGCGGCGCTCGCGCCCTCGCTTGTGAAAAAGGCCATCGATGAATATTACGCGCCGATGGTGATCGGCGAGGATCCGTTCGACTATGCCTGGATCTGGGAGAAGATGTACCGTCGCACCCACGCCTGGGGGCGCAAGGGCGTCGGCATGACGGCGATCTCCGCCATCGACATCGCCATCTGGGACCTGATGGGCAAACTCGCCGGCAAGCCCGTCTTCAAGCTCCTCGGCGGGCGCACCAAGGAAAAGATCCCCTGCTATTATTCCAAGCTCTATGCCGGCCCGATCGACAGCATGCAGGCCGAGGCCGAGGAAGCCATGAAGAAGGGCTATGTCGGGTTCAAGACGCGCTTCGGATACGGGCCGCGCGACGGCATGGCCGGCATGCGCGAGAACCTGAAGCGGGTCGAGGCGGTGCGCGAGGTCATCGGCTGGGAGCGTGACCTGATGCTCGAAGCCTATATGGGCTGGAACCTCGATTACACGAAACGGATGATCCCGAAGCTGGAGAAGTTCGAGCCGCGCTGGCTGGAAGAGCCGGTGATCGCCGATGACCTTCGCGGCTATGCCGAGCTGAACCGCGGGCCGATTCCGATTTCCGGCGGCGAGCATGAATATTCGCTTCTCGGCTGTGCGCAGCTTCTCCAGGAAAAGGCCGTCTCGGTCCTGCAATATGACACCAACCGGGTCGGCGGCATCACCGCCGCGCAGAAGATCAACGCGGTTGCCGAGGCGCACCAGATACCGGTGATCCCGCATGCCGGCCAGATGCACAACTATCATCTGACCATGGCCAATATGAACTGCCCGATCTCGGAATATTTCCCGGTCTTCGATGTCGAGGTCGGGAACGAGCTGTTCTACTACATCTTCGAAGGTGATCCGGACGCCGATGATGACGGCTTCCTGCAGCTTGATGACAATCTGCCGGGCCTCGGCATCACCATCACCGACAAGCATCTCGAACATTTCGAGATCGAGGAATAGGCGGATGCCGGCCGCGCCGCGAGGAACATTGCGGTGAGCGGCGCCGGCGGGAATGCGGCCGAGGACGGCCAGGTCAACCTGCCGGTCGGTGTCAGCGTCGCAATCGGAGAGATCGCGATCATGGTTGCGGTCTCGGTGCTGGTGAAGCTGGTCTCCGCCGATATCGACACCGTCACCGTCCTGCTGTTCAGATATCTGCTGTGCCTGCCCTTGCTGGTGGCGACGGCAATCTGGCAGCGCGGCGGCGAGGCGCTTTCCGTCACAGCGCCGAAAACACTGGCCATCCGGATCGTCACCGGGCTGATCAGCCTTGCCTGTTTCTATGCCGCGCTCGACCTGATGGCGCTGTCGCTTGTGACTGTGCTGTTCCAGACGCTCACGCTGTTCGTCACCTTCCTTGCGCCGCTGCTTCTTGGCGAGAGGGTGGGCTGGCGCCGCTGGTCGGCCGTCATCGTCGGGTTTGGCGGTACCATGCTGCTGCTGAACCCGTCCGCCGCGGGATGGACGATGGCCGGGCTGCTGTTCGGGCTCGGCTCACCCTTTTTCGGGGCGATGATGATGATCTCGCTTCGCAAGCTCGGCCGGCGGGACAGCCCGGCAACCACCGCCGTCTGGCACAATGGCTGCGGCGCGCTGATCTTTGCCGGCATCGTGGTGGTGACCGGCGCGCGGCTGCCGTCGACCGGCACCGACCTTGCCATACTGGTCGCCGTCGGCGTGCTGTCGAGCTTCCAGCAGTTCGGCCTCGCCCTCAGCCACAAGCTGGTGCCGGCCAGCATCCTGGCGCCGCTGCATTACCTGTCGATCCCGATGGGGATTGCCGCCGGGATCTGGCTGTTTGGCGAAGTGCTGACGGCCGAGATCATCGTCGGAAGCGCGATCATCATCGCCTCCTCAATCTTCATTCTCAGGCGTGAGCGGCAAATTCGTGCGGCCGCCGGCTCCTGATCAGGCAAACAGGTCTGTGTGTGTCTTGCGAAGCTCGGCCTTCTGAACCTTGCCCATGCTGTTGCGCGGCAGGGCGTCGGTGAAGAGAACGGCCTTTGGCTGCTTGAATTTCGCCAGCTGCCCGGCAAGCGCGGTCTCGACCGTGGCGGCTTCCAGCCCCTGGTCCTCGCGCACCACGACAGCCACCACGGCCTCGCCGAAATCACGATGCGGCACACCGATGACGGCGCTTTCCAGGACTCCCTCGATATCGTCGATCATGCCTTCCACTTCCTTCGGGTAGACATTCAGCCCGCCGGAAATGATCAGGTCCTTGTCGCGGCCGACGATGCTGATATAGCCGTCCGCATCACGCACCGCCATGTCGCCGGTGATGAAGAAGCCGTCCTCGCGGAAGGACTCGGCGGTTTTTTCCGGCATTTCCCAATAGCCGAGGAAGACATTGTCGCCGCGTTGCTCGATGATGCCGATCTCGCCATCCGGCAGCGGCGCGCCAGTCTTCGCATCGGCAATCCGGATTTCCACGCCGGGAAGCGCAAACCCGACAGTGCCGGCCCGGCGGTCGCCCTCGAACGGGTTCGAGGTGCTCATGTTGGTTTCGGTCATGCCGTAGCGCTCGAGGATCGCCTTGCCCGTCAGTTCCTCGAACTGGCGATGCGTCTCTGCTAGCAGCGGGGCCGACCCGGAAATGAACAGCCGCATATGCGACGAGGCTTCGGCGGTGAATCCCTCATGGTCCAGAAGCCGGGTATAGAAGGTCGGCACACCCATCATCGAGGTGGCTTTCGGCATCCATTCCAGCGCGATATCGGCCGAGAATTTCGGCAGGAAGATCATCGAGCCGCCGACCATCGCCAGCAGGTTGCCTGCCACGAACAGCCCGTGCGTGTGATAGATCGGCAGCATGTGGAGCAGCGTGTCATCGGCGGTGAAGCGCCAGTATTCACGCAGCACCTCGGCGTTCGAGCGCAGGTTCCGGTGGCACAGCTTGGCGCCCTTGGAACGGCCGGTGGTGCCGGAGGTATAGAGAATGGCGGCAAGGTCCTCCGATCCGCGCGGCACTGCCGTGAACGGGCCCTCATGCTGCATCGCGGCCTCCGACAGGCTGCCGCTCTCGTCGCCGTCAAGCGTCATCAGGACAGCGCCGATCCGCGCGGCGATGGGGGTGATGGCCTCTGCCGCCGCGTTTGATGTCACGACAATCCGCGGCTTCGCGTCTCCAAGGAAATAGTCCAGCTCGGCCGGTGTATAGCCGGTATTGAGCGGCAGATAGACACCGCCGGCCTTGACCGTCGCCGCATAGAGGGCGAACAGCAGCACCGACTTGTCGGCCTGCACCGCCACCCGGTCGCCGGGGGCGAGGCCCTGTGCCACGAGCATCGCGGCAATCCTGTCGGTCAGCGCCGTGAATTCGGCAAAGCTGATGTCCCTGTCCGCTGTGTAGAGGAAGGTCTTGGTGCTGTCGGCATGGGGGGCGAACACGCCGTCATAGAGGTGGTTGCTCATAGGAGATACGGGTCCAGATATGTCAGAAATTCAACTCAAGTCGAAACGGTCATACAGCTCGGCGGGCGCCTCGTGCAATGCCATCTCCGCGCGGATCGCCTCGCAGATGGCGGCTTCGGCTTCGGTGTTTTCGCACGGCGACATCTGCCGCGGGTCGGCGTGCAGATCATACAGCACGGTGTGCGCATCCGCAAAGCCGCCCTGGCGGGGCGAGCGCTTGGCATCGGCCCGTGCCGGCAGGCGCAGTACCGGCGCCCCGCGGGTGAAGTCGAAGCCGCGATGCAATGTGGCGGGTGCCAGCTCCTCGATGGTGAACAGGCTGCGGTTATGGGTCGGCATCAGCGTATATTCGAACAGTGCCGTACCTTCCATATCGGCCGGATAGCGGAAATAGCTATACCGCCCGTCCGTGGCGTTGATGGCGCCGCCGAAAATCCCGTAGAGCGCGATGTCCCGCACCTTGCCGGCCCGCCCGTCGAGAAGCGGCAGAAGCGACTTGCCGAGAACATGCGGCCCCGGCGCCTCGCCGTGAAGCGCCAGCAGGGTCGGCATCAGGTCTGTCGTCTGGGTCAGTGCCGAAACCCGCTGGCCGCCGCCGGCCGTCAGTTCAGGATGCCAGATCATCAGCGGGATCTGTGCCACCTCGTTATAGAAGGGCATGCGGTTCTTTGCCCACCAGTCATGTTCCGAGAGCAGGAACCCGTGATCCGTCGTCATTACGATGGCCGTGTCGTCCCAGCCATCATGCTCGTCCAGATGGTCGAGGATGCGCCCGAGCTGCGCATCGCACAGCCGCACCAGCGCGGCATAATTGGCGCGAAGCTCGGCCACTTCCTCGGGCGTCTCGTCGACGGTCTTGTAGCGTGGCCAGTCCAGCACCGGCCCCTCATAGCCGGTGTCGCCGTCACGGTAGCCGTCCGGCGCATGAAAAGGTTCATGCGGGTCGAACGTCTCCATCTGCAGCATCCAGCCGTCTGCGCCGGCATTCTCGGTCATGAACTGCAGGGCGGAATCGACACATCGCACCACCGGGAAATCACCCTCGTCCTTCACCCTCGTGCGGTTGATCATGCCCTGCAGGCGGTGGCCGTTCCGGTGATCCTCAAACTGCAGCGGGTGATATTGCTGGCGGAAGCGGTCGATCGGTGGCTGCACCATCGCTGCCCACGGGTCTGATTCCTGGCCGCGGATGAAGTCCCAGCTGGAATAGCGGGTGTGGTAGGTGGCGCCGCCATCCTCGAAATAATGGTAATGATCGGACACCAGATGACAGTAGGTGCCGGATGATTTCAGCTGCGCGGCGAAACTGTCGTCGAATGGCTCGAGCGGGCCCCAGCTGCGGTGCAGAAAGTTAAGCCGGCCCGTCTGCATGTCACGCCGCGCCGGCATGCAGGGAAGCGAGCCTGCATAATGATTGTCGAATACGGCCGACCGCGATGCCAGCCGGTCGAAATTCGGCGTCGGGATGCTTCCGCCATAGGCGCCGAGGGCCGACCGGTTGAGGCTGTCGAAAAGAATGAAAAGCGTTTTCATCAATGCTGCGTCCGGTTGGTCGTCCGACCCGAAGTTTTGAATTGACTTCAAAAAACCGATCGTCCTTTAATTTGGTATACAATTTTTTTGCCCAAGTCGAGGGCGCCGGCCAGCTGTCGGCAGCCAGCGCAGTAAGGTCGATCATGCCGTTTGAGCCAGCCAGCGATATTCTCTCCGATTACACCGTCCTAGACCTGACACGGGTGCGCTCCGGCCCCACCTGTGTCCGCCAGCTTGCGGACTGGGGGGCGAATGTCATCAAGATCGAGAATCCCGACAAGGCCGGATCCGACATGGGCGGCTCGCGCGAGGGGTCCGACTTCCAGAATCTGCATCGCAACAAGCGCTCGATGGTGCTGAACCTCAAGGACCCGGACGGTGTCGCGATTTTCAGGAAAATGGCCGAGACAGCCGATGTGGTGGTCGAGAACTACCGCCCCGATGTGAAGTTCCGCCTCGGCATCGATTACGAGACCCTCAGCGCCGCGAACCCGCGGCTTGTCTATGCCTCGATTTCCGGCTTCGGCCAGGACGGCCCGCTGGCGGGGCGCCCGGGCTTTGACCAGATCGCCCAGGGCATGGGCGGGCTGATGTCGATCACCGGTGCGCCGGGCGAAGGCCCGATGCGGGTCGGCATTCCGATTGCCGACCTGACGGCCGGCGGTTTTGCCGCGCAGGGTGTGTTGCTGGCGCTTCTCGGGCGTGAAAAGACCGGCAAGGGCCAGTGGGTCCAGACATCACTGCTGCAGGCGCAGATCGCGATGCTGGATTTTCAGGCCGCACGCTGGCTGATGGACGGCAATGTGCCGAAACAGGCCGGCAATGATCACCCGACCTCGATCCCGACCGGGGTCTTCGCCACTTCGGACGGCTTCATCAACATCGCCTGTGCCGGCCAGCATATATGGCTCCGCCTCAAGGAAGAGCTTGCCGACGAACGGATGGATCATGAGGATTACGCCGACCAGCCGTCACGCAGCGAGAACCGCAAGCCGCTGAACGCCATCATCAACGAGAATACGTCGCAGAAGAGCACCGCCTACTGGGTCGAGCGCTTTGCCGAAATCGGCGTGCCCTGTGGCGAGATCAACAACATCCAGCAGGTGTTCGAAAGCCCGCAGGTGCAGCATCTGGGCATGGCCCGCGACGTGGTCAGCCAGGAACGCGGTCCGGCCCAGATCGTCGGCCAGCCGATCAAGATGAGCAGCTCGTCATCCGACATCCGCAGGCCGCCGCCGACCAAAGGCCAGCATACCGAGGAAATCCTCGCTGAGTTTGGCTATACCGAGGCGGAAATCGCCGATTTTGCAGCAAGGGACGTAACATGAAATTCGACCAGCTGACCGCTCATGCCGAGGGCAAGCTGCTCACCGGCATTGTCGACCGGGTCGGGCATGTGGTGATCAACAACCCCGAGCGTCATAACGCCATTTCGCTGGCCATGTACCAGGCCGGCGCGGCCGAGGTGAACCGTATGGCGGCCGATCCCGAAGCGCGGCTTCTCGTCGTGCGCGGTGCCGGCGGCAAAGCCTTTGCGTCCGGCGCGGACATCTCGAAATTCGAGAAAGAGCGGTCGAGCGCCGAGGATGTGAGCAAATATTCCGAAGCGAGCAAGGCCTTCTATGATTCGGTGTTCCATTTCGCGAAGCCGACCATCGCCATGATCCAGGGATACTGCATCGGCGGCGGCATGGGGCTGGCCGTGGCCTGCGACATACGGCTCTGCGAGGACAAGAGCCGTTTTGCCATTCCGGCTGCGAAGCTCGGCCTCGGCTATGGCTATGAGGGCATCCGCCGGCTGGCGAATCTCGTCGGGCCGGCCATGGTCAAGGAAATCTTCTTCACCGCACGGCAGTTCAGCGCCGGCGAGGCACAGGAGATGGGTCTCGTGAACCGGGTGCTGCCGCCACATATGCTGGCGCCCTATGTCGATGACTATGCCAAGCGGATTTCCGAGAATGCGCCGATGACGATGGAATCGGTGAAGGCGATCGTACAGGCCATTCAGGATGATGAATCAGCGCGCGATCTGGATGCGCTCGACGCGATGGTAAAGGCCTGCTTCGCCAGCCAGGACTATATCGAGGGGCGGCGCGCCTTCATGGAGAAGCGGAAACCCGATTTTACCGGAAGCTGATACCGGCGGCATCATGCCGCCAGATGAGGGGGAACAAATGGCCGGCAAGACACTGAAACAGCGCATCGGGGTTGATCTGGGGCGGCGCCTGCCGCTCGAGGACGGAATCCGCTGGGCGGCGGAAAATGATGTCTGCGTGATCGATGCGCAGACCGACATCGCGCCGAACGCTCTGGAGACCTTTGACGATGCGCGCTGTGCCGGTGTTCGCGAGCTTCTCGAGGGAAGCGGCATCGATTTCGGCCTCCATACCCTGTCGGGCGTCAATGTCGCCGAGATTTCACCCTTCTGCCGCGATGCTGTCGACAGCTACATGAAGGCCTATATCGATCTCGCGCCGAAGCTGGGCGCGAAATGGATCGTCGTTCATGGCGGCTATCACTTCACGGCCTGCAGGACGATCAGGATGCAGGCCGCCATCGACCGGTTGAAGCGGGTGGCGGACTATGCCGCCCGGCGAGATGTGCTGCTGCTGCTGGAGAACCTCAACTGGGAACCTGTCCTGGCGGAGGTGAATTACATGCCGGTCACGCCGGCCGAGTGCATGCATTTCTTCCGCGAGATCGACAATCCGGCGCTGCGCTGGTCCTTCACGGCGAACCACGCCCATTTCCTTCCCGGCGTCGGGATCGACAAATTCGTCGACGCCATGGATTTCAGCCTTTGCCACGAGGTGAGGCTTGCCGACAATAACGGCTCTTATGAAATCCATCAGAAGCCGGGCGAGGGCACGATCGATTTCGGTGCCATGTTCAGGAAAATCGAGGGCACGGGCTATACCGGCCATTACACGAACGGGTTCGGCAGCATCGACGACATGCTGGCCGGCCGCGACTATATGGTCGAGCGGGCCAAGGAAGCTGGAGTGAAGGTCGACTAGACCGAAGGTTGACGACGGAAACCGGGTCCTTTGACGGCCCGGGTCCGGTCTTCACAAGATAAGGCGAACGCAGGTTGAAGATGGGGCACTTTGCTCATTGTTATGCCGATTTTTTTGGTATACCGTATTTGAAACAGGCGCAGAAAAGCGCCGCGAAATGGGTTCCCGGCAAGGCTGGCCTTATGGCGGCCGCCGCGGTGTCCTGACAGCCGAAGTCGGATCAAACCGGCGAGGCACATAAAGAAGCGATCTGAAGCAAACTTCTGGGAGGAAACAATGCTCAGCAC
>WTIL01000114.1 GCA_011522725.1 Rhodospirillaceae bacterium | reverse complement strand
CTGTCGGCAACGGGCGAGGTGTCCTCACTTGTCTATGCCGCGCGGCTTCTCGACCGAATCGAGGGCATGGACGAGGCGCAGCTCGAGGCGCTTGTCGATCATCTGGCTGCCACTTACGACCTCGACACGGCGGCGCTGACAAGGGCGGCGAATGCCTATGGCGAAGATCCCGATGCGCGCGGACTTGCCGGTATCGCCAGCCTTGCCGAGCCGCGCTGGGTGGAACTGTTCCGGCGACTGAACGCGACCGACGGCGGCACTGTGCGGCTGGTCAGGCTGCGCCGGCGCATCCTTGCCATGGGACGCGGCAACGCGGCGGCGGCACGGCTGGACGGCGGGCTCAAGTCGCTTCTCCGCATGTGGTTCAACCCCGGCTTCCTGATCCTGCAGCCGATCGACTGGTCGACCCCGGCGAACATCCTTGAAAAGATCATTGCCTATGAAGCGGTGCACGCCATCTCGTCATGGGACGATCTTCGCGCGCGGCTCGCGCCGGAGGACAGGCGCTGCTTCGCCTTTTTCCATCCCTCGATGCCGGAAGAGCCACTGATCTTCGTCGAGGTCGCGCTGACAGCCGACATTCCCCGCGCCATCGAACCGGTGCTTCAGATCGACCGCGAGGCGATGCCGGCGCATGAAGCGGGCACCGCCGTCTTCTATTCGATCTCGAACTGCCAGGCCGGGCTTGCCGGCATCTCCTTCGGCAATTTCCTGATCAAGCGTGTGGCTCAGGAGCTGAAGCAGGAATTCCCCGAGCTGAAACGTTTCGTCACGCTTTCGCCGGTGCCGGGGCTGATGAAATGGCTTGCTGATGCCGAACCGGACCTCGCCGACAGGATTGCCGGTGCCGATGCCGGGTTCTGGAACGGCGAGGCCGCCACGCTGGAAAAGCCGTTCCTTGCCGCCGCGCTGCGCTATTTCACCAGCTCCGACCGGGCGGATGGCTGGCCGAACGACCCGGTCGCGCGTTTCCATCTCGGCAATGGCGCCATTCTCGAACAGCTGAATTTCGACGCCGACAGGTCGGACAAGGGCATGGCCCAGTCGGGCGGGCTGATGGTCAATTACCTGTATGACCTGAAGGTCGTAGAGGCCAACCACGAGGCCTTTCACGAGACCAAGGCCGTGCCGCTGTCATCGGCGCTGAAACAGCTTCAGAAATCCCTCGGCGGCTGACCCCTCAGCCGACCTTGACCAGCGCTTCGTAGGCAGAGCGCGCCGCGTCCGCGATCGGCTCGGGCCTGTGCGTATGCCGGTCGACATGAACATGAACAAAGCTGCCGCGTGCCGCCGCGCTGTCGCTGCCGGGCGCGAACAGGCCGATGTCATAAGTCACCGACGAGCTGCCGAGCCGTGTCACCCGCAACCCCACATCGACCGGCGCCGGATAGCCGAGCTCGGCGAAATAGCTGCATCCCGTCTCGACGACGAGATAGATGGTCGCCCCGTGATGCGGATCGAGACCGACATGATCCAGCAGCCAGCCATTCACCGCCGTGTCCATCAGCTTGTAATGGACCGTGTTGTTCAGATGCCCGTAGATATCGTTGTCGTCCCAGCGGGTATGCAGCCGGGTGAAAAACGGATAGTCGGCGCGCGCTGAAGGCTGCGGTCGGGTCATTGGCTGTCTCCTCCTGTGGCCGGTCCTCTTTCCGGTGTGGGAACAAGCGCACGCACCCGGTCCTGCTGCGCTGCCAGCGCCGCGTGATATTCCGCCTCCAGCCTGTCGACCAGATCGGCGATGCGCGGAATGTCGGTGATGCTGCCGACACCATGACCCGCCGACCAGATGTCGCGCCATGCCGTGCGCTCATTGGCCGACGCGGTCAGCGCCTCGGACAGCTCATTGTTGATTTCGGCGGGCGGCGCCGTGCCCTCGTCCGGGGCGATCCCGGCCTCGGCCAGGCTCGCGGCAAGGAAATTGGCGTTCACGCCCGACACGCGGTCGGTCTCGACAATATCCTTTACCCGGCTGTCGAGAATCATCGTCTTGTAATCTTCCGGCGAGCGGCATTCGGCGGTGCCGATGAACCTGGTGCCGAGATAGGCGAGATCGGCCCCCATCACCTGAGCGGCGGCGACATCGCCGCCTGTCGACATCGCCCCGGACAGCATCAGCGCGCCGTCGAAGACCTCGCGAATCTCGTTGACCAGCGCGAACGGGCTGGCCTTGCCGGTATGGCCGCCGGCACCGGCCGCCACCGCGATCAGCCCGTCCACCCCGGCCTCGATGGCCTTGGCGGCATGGCGCAGATTGATCACATCGTGAAATACCAGGCCGCCATAATCATGCACCGCGCCGACCAGTTCCGGAACGGCACCAAGCGAGGTGATGACGAGCGGGACCCGGTGGCGGGTGATCACCTCCAGCTCTTCTTGCAGAACATCATTGCTGCGATGCACGATCAGATTGACGCCGAAGGGCGGCGCCGGGCGGCCGGTCCCGGCCTCGATGGCGGCCAGACCTTCGCCAATGACGGTCAGCCATTCATCCAGCCCCTCGCGGGTCCGCCGGTTCTTTGCCGGAAAGCTGCCGACGATGCCGGCACGGCAACAGGCCAGCACCATCTCCGGCCCCGAGGCCAGGAACATCGGCGCGGCAATCACGGGAAGCCTGAGCCTGCCTTCAAAGGACGGGGGAAGCGGCATGGCGGTGTTTCCTCTGCAACAAACCTTGTGCCCACAGTCTTGGCCGCCGCGCACGCAAAGGCAACGGGCATTTGACGGGTAACGCGCGGCAATCGACCACCGTGCCGGCCGGGCACAGCGCTCTGGACATGATCTGGAAATGCGGTTCAAGATACCGCCATGCCACATGATCATCACGACGACAATCCGCACAGCCTGCTGCCCTCCGAACCCGCCCTGCGGGTCAAGGCGCTGGAGACGATCCTGACCGAAAAGGGGCTTGTCGATCCGGCGGCGCTGGATGCCATCATCGATCTCTATTCACACGAGATCGGCCCGCAGATTGGTGCCGGCATCGTGGCCAAGGCCTGGACAGATGATGCGTTCCGCGCCGCGCTGCTGGCCGATGCCGATCAGGCGATCAGCGCCCTCGGCCATGGCGGCAGGCAGGGCGAACATGTTGTCGTCGTCGAGAACACGCCGGAGACCCACAATCTGGTCGTCTGCACGTTGTGCAGCTGCTATCCGTGGCCGCTGCTCGGCATTCCGCCGGGGTGGTACAAATCCGATTCATACCGCGCCCGCGCCGTTCGCGAGCCACGCGCCGTGCTCGCCGAATTCGGCCTCACGCTTGGCGCGGGAACAAAGGTGAGGGTCTGGGATTCAACAGCAGAAATCCGCTATCTCGTGCTGCCGATGCGCCCCGAAGGGACCGGCGGCATGGACGAGGCGGCGCTCGCCGGGATGGTCACGCGTGATTCCATGATCGGCACCGGATTGCCAGCCTTCGCAGGAGCGGCGACATGACCCGCATCCACGATATGGGCGGACGGTTCGGCGACGGGCCGGTGCCGCGCGAGGCGGATGAAAGCAAGGTCTTCTCCACAGACTGGCATGCCCGCGCGCTGGCACTGACGGTGGCGGCAGGGGCGCTTGGCAAATGGAACATCGATGCCTCCCGCCATGGCCGCGAGCGGCTGCCGCCTGCGGATTATGCGCAATACAGCTATTACGAGAAATGGATAGCCGGCCTTGCCAAGATGCTGGTCGAGCACGGCATCGCCAGCCCCGCGGAAATCGCCGCCGGACGCAGCCTGGCCGATGCGCCGGATGAATTGACGGCGCGCTGCCTTGCCGGCGACCGGGCGGTGCCGGTGATGAAGAGCGGCGGGCCCTCGGCGCGCGACAGCGATGCGGCAGCTTCATTCGCCATCGGGGCGCGGGTACGGGTGCGGCCCATTGCCGGAAACGAGACTGTGGATGGCGGCCATACCCGCCTTCCCGCTTATGTGGCCGGGCGCACCGGCACGGTCGTGCTGCATCACGGGGCGCATGTCTTTCCCGACAGCAACGCGCATTTCCATGGCGAGGCCCCGCAGCATCTCTACACCGTGTCCTTTGCCGCGGGCGACCTGTGGCAGCATGCGGAATCACCGGATGACGAGATGCGGCTCGATTTGTGGGAAAGCTATCTGGTGCCGGCATGACGGGAAGGGCGGCAGCACAAGCCGACAGGCCGGTGCCGGGCCGCCCGTTCGACGAGCCTTGGCACGCCGCCGCCTTTGCCATCACTGTCCATCTCCATGATCGCGGGCTGTTTACCTGGCCTGACTGGGCCGACGCGCTCGGCCGCGCGCTTGCCGGTGACGCGCATGCGGGATGCCTTGACGGCAGCGATGATTATTACCGTGCCTGGCTGGCGGCGCTTCAGGAGATGCTGGCCACCGGCGGTGTCGCCGATGCGGCCGATATCGAGCAGGTGATGCAGGCCTGGACCGACGCCTATCTGACGACGCCGCACGGCCAGCCGGTGAAACTCGGCACCGGCTGATCGGAAAGCCTAGCTGTCCGACCAGACAGGGGCCCGCTTCTCGATGAAGGCGGCGATGCCCTCCTCGGCGTCACGGGCCAGCATGTTTTCCACCATCACGGCGGCGGCATGCTGATAGGCGTCGGCAAGGGTCATTTCAGCCTGCTGGTAGAAGGCCGGCTTGCCATAGGCCACGGTCGCGGTCGATTTCGCCGCAATCTTCGCCGCTACCGCCATCACCCGGCCTGTCAGCTCATCCGCCGGGACGGCGTCATTGATCAGCCCGATTTCAGCGGCGCGGGGCGCCGGACAGGGATCGCCCGTCAGCAGCATTTCCATTGCGTGCTTGGCCGCGACATTGCGCGACAGGGCGACCATCGGGGTGGAACAGAACAGGCCGATATGCACGCCCGGCGTGGCGAAATTCGCCCCCTCGGCGGCATAGGCCAGATCGCAGCTTGCCACCAGCTGGCAGCCGGCGGCGGTTGCCGTGCCGGCCACCTCGGCAATCACCGGTTTCGGATGCGCCGGGATCGAGGACATCAGCGCCGAGCATTGCGCCATCACGCGGGTGAAATAGGCGCGTCCCCTGTCACCGGCATTCACCGGGTCCTCGCGGGCAGCCGTCATTTCCTTGAGATGGTGGCCGGCGCAAAAGACAGGCCCGTTCGCCGCAATGACGATCACCCGCACCGCCGGGTCCGCCGCCGCATCCGCCAGCGCGGCCGACAGCGCCGACATCATCGCCTCGGACAGCGCGTTGCGCGATTTCGGGGCGTTCAGGGTCAGGCGCAGGATGCCGCCATCACCAATGTCGGCGAGCACCAGAGTGTCATTTTCGGGGGTGGATGCCTCGGTCATAGCGCGCTCCAAGCCGGAATAGGCATTAAGGCTAGCGCCGCGATGGGCAGGCTGGCAAGCACCGGCGATCAGCCCTCGTCGGACAGGCCGCTTGTCTTGTCGGCCTTTGGCCGCTTGTCGTCGATCATCACCCCGGTTTCGACAAACATGATCTGTTCGGCGAGGCTGGTGGTGAAGTCGCCCATCCGCTCGATATTCTTGGCAATGAAGAGAAGATGCGCACCGTTCAGGGCCGAAATTTTGCCCTCGTCCATCTGCTCGATCACATGGCGGAAGATGTTGGTGTGCAGCTTGTCGACATGCAGGTCGGAATTGCGGATGGCCTGGGCCGTCTCGAGGTCACCCTCCTGATAGGCGGCCATCACATCATCGATCATCGACGCGACCATGGTGCCGATCTCGATCATCTGGTCCCACGGCAGCTGCCCAGTCTCGCTCTCCATGATCGATCTTGTGCGTTTGCCGACATTGCGGGCGTAGTCGCCGATCCGCTCAAGGCTCTGGGCCGCCTTGGTGGCCGCAAGGACGCGGCGCAGATCGTCAGCACGCGGCGAGCGAACCGTGATGATCATCAGCACTCGCTCGTTGATCTCGGCCTCCAGCTCGTCGAGTTCCCTGTCGCGGTCGATCAGCATCTCGATCCGGTTTTCCTGAAAATCCGACATCGCGC
This sequence comes from Rhodospirillaceae bacterium, assembly GCA_011522725.1. Taxonomy (GTDB): domain Bacteria; phylum Pseudomonadota; class Alphaproteobacteria; order Puniceispirillales; family Puniceispirillaceae; genus UBA8309. The sequence goes on along the minus strand of WTIL01000114.1, from coordinate 120 downwards.
GCAGGCTGCCATTCAGCTGCTTGCTGGCAAGCATGCCGAGGCGCACAAGCGCCTCGTTCAGCTCAACAAGGTCTCTTTCGAAAGCGCTGCTTGTATGTGCTGTCTGGTTCACAATCTTGC
>WTIL01000042.1:8520-24359 GCA_011522725.1 Rhodospirillaceae bacterium | reverse complement strand
ATGTCGACCTTGCCGAACTGCCGCATCTTCTTCTTGCCTTCCTTCTGCTTCTCCAGAAGCTTTTTCTTCCGCGTGATGTCGCCGCCATAGCATTTCGCGGTGACGTCCTTGCGCAGCGCCGAGATGGTTTCGCGGGCGATCACCTTGCCGCCGATCGCCGCCTGCAGCGCCACCTTGAACATCTGCCGCGGGACAAGGTCCTTCAGCCGGATGCAGATGGCGCGGCCGCGGTTCTCGGCCTGTTCGCGGTGCACGATCATCGACAGCGCATCGACCGGATCACCGTTCACAAGGATCGACACCTTCACCAGCTCGCCGGCGCGGTATTCGTCGATGGCGTAATCGAAGCTAGCATAGCCGCGGGTGATGGATTTCAGACGGTCGTAGAAATCAAACACCACCTCGTTCAGCGGCAGGCGGTAGACCGCCATCGCCCGGTTGCCGGCATAGGTCAGGTCGAGCTGCTCGCCGCGACGCTCGGTGCAGAGCGTCAGCACCGGCCCCAGATATTCATCCGGCGTCATGATGGTGGCCTTGATCCAGGGCTCCTGAATCTCGGCGATCTTTGTCACCTCCGGCATATCGGCCGGGTTGTGCAGGCTGACCTCCTCGCCATCCGTCATCGTCATGGTGTAGACAACCGACGGCGCGGTCGAGATCAGGTCGAGATTGAATTCGCGCTCCAGCCGGTCGCGGATGACCTCCATATGGAGCAAGCCGAGAAAACCGCAGCGGAAGCCGAAGCCGAGCGCGGCGGACGTCTCCGCCTCGAAAGAGAAGGAAGAGTCGTTCAGCGACAGCTTTTCCAGCGCCTCGCGAAGGCCGGAGAAATCGTTCGTGTCCACCGGAAACAGGCCGCAGAAGACAACCGGCACCGACGGCTTGAATCCCGGAAGCGGCTCTTCGCAGGGGCGGCGCTCCTCGGTGATGGTGTCGCCGACACGCGCATCCGATACCGTCTTCACGCCGGCATTGATAAAGCCGATCTCGCCGGGGCCAAGCTCGTCCACCGGCGTCGGCTTCGGCGAGAACACGCCGACCCGTTCGACGACATGCGTCGCGCCAGTGCCCATCATGCGGATTTTCATGCCCTTCCTGATCTTGCCGTGGCGCACCCGCACCAGCGTCATCACGCCGAGATAGGCGTCATACCAGCTGTCCACCAGCAGCGCGGTCAGCGGCGCGGCCTCGTCGCCCTGCGGCGCGGGCATCTGCGTGACGATACCTTCCAGAATGTCGGAAATGCCGATGCCGGTCTTGGCGCTGCATTCGATGGCGTCATCCGCGGGAAGGCCGATCACCTCCTCGATCTGGCCGCGCACCCGCTCCGGCTCGGCGGCGGGAAGGTCGATCTTGTTCAGGACCGGCACAATCTCGTGATCGGCCTCGATCGCCTGATAGACATTGGCCAGCGTCTGCGCCTCGACGCCCTGGCTGGCATCGACCACCAGAAGCGATCCCTCACAGGCCGACAGCGAGCGCGACACCTCATAGCCGAAATCGACATGGCCCGGCGTGTCCATCAGGTTCAGGACGTAATCCTTGCCGTCATTGGCGGTGTAGTTCAGCCGCACCGTCTGTGCCTTGATGGTGATCCCGCGCTCGCGCTCGATATCCATATTGTCGAGGACCTGCTCGGTCATCTCGCGCTCGGTCAGCCCTCCGCACACCTGAATCAGGCGGTCGGCGATGGTCGACTTGCCATGGTCGATATGCGCGATAATCGAGAAATTGCGGATGTTGTCTGTCGCGGTCATCGAGGTCCTGAGCGGTTGTTCGGCCGGGCGTTGGCGGCTGTTTGCGTTATAGCGCGGCGCGGCCCTCGGCATGAAGCAGTGTTTTGCCGTCCTTTTGTCGCATCGGCAAGGATTTTCGCGCTGGCGGCGGCCACACAAGCCTGTGAAATTCTGCTGAAATAATCTGTGAATTATTCTGTTTCGCCGGCGGGGCTTCCTGTATAGTCTGGCGCATCCGAAAAGGCCCGATCCGGCCATTTCAGTTGGAACCGAAAACAGACACATCGAAGAGGACTTGAAACCGATGACCAGCCCGGATCATGTCTCCAACGCCGCCACGAATGGCGGTGCCATGGGGCATGAAAAATACCGTCCCTATGCCGGCCCCGATCTGCCCGATCGGACATGGCCAGGCATGCGTATTGAAACAGCGCCCGTCTGGTGCTCTGTTGACCTACGTGACGGCAACCAGGCGCTAATCGAGCCGATGGACGGCGCCCGCAAGATGCGGATGTTCAAGCTTCTGGTCGATATGGGCTTCAAGGAGATCGAGGTCGGATTCCCCTCGGCATCCGAGACCGACTACAATTTCCTTCGCGAGCTGATCGAGGGCGGCCATGTGCCGGATGATGTCACCATCCAGGTGCTGACGCAGGCGCGCGAGCATCTGATCGACCGCACGATCGAGAGCCTCGACGGCGCGCCGAACGCCATCCTGCATCTCTACAACTCCACATCGACGCTGCAGCGCCGGGTGGTGTTCAAGGCCGACCGCGACGGGGTCAAGCAGATCGCCGTCGACGGCGCGAAGATGGTGGCCGACCGCATCGCGAAATGTGGTGCTGACAATCTGCGCCTGCAATATTCGCCGGAGAGCTTCACCGGCACCGAGCTTGATTACGCGCTCGAGGTCTGCGAGGCGGTGATGGATGTCTGGCAGCCGACCGCCGCCAACCCCACCATCATCAATCTTCCAGCGACGGTGGAGATGTCGACGCCGAACATCTACGCCGACCAGATCGAATGGATGCACCGCAATTTCAGCAAGCGCGAGGCGGTGATCCTGTCGCTTCATCCGCATAACGACCGCGGCTGCGCCGTGGCCGCGACCGAGCTTGGCCTGATGGCCGGCGCGGACCGGGTGGAAGGCACGCTGTTCGGCAATGGCGAGCGGACCGGCAATGTCGATATCGTCACGCTGGGGCTGAACATGTTCACCCAGGGCGTCGACCCGACCCTGACCTTCTCGGACATCAACGAGCTGGTCGAGGCGGCGGAGTTCTGCAACCAGCTTCCCGTGCATGAACGCCATCCCTATGCCGGCAAGCTGGTGCATACCGCCTTTTCCGGCAGCCACCAGGACGCCATCCGCAAGGGCATGGACGCCATCCGCGATGCCAATTCCGATGTCTGGGAGGTGCCCTACCTTCCCATCGACCCGGGCGATATCGGCCGGACATTCGAGGCGATCATCCGGGTGAATTCGCAATCCGGCAAGGCGGGCTCCGCCTATCTGCTGGAGGCAGACCACCATGTCCGCCTGCCGCGCGGGGCCGAGATCGAGTTTTCCGGCATCGTCCAGGACGAGGCTGACAAGACCGGCAAGGAGATCACCAGCCAGCGGATCTGGGAGCTCGCCGAAGAGCATTTCATCCGCCAGACCGGCCGGTTCGAGCTGCTGTCCTTCGATGTCAGCAAGGCGACCGCCGACGGCTCTACCGAGCGGGTGGTGGCGAAGGTTCGTCACGATGGCGAGGAGGTGGATGTCAGCGCCACAGGCAACGGCCCGATTTCGGCCTTTGTCGAGGCCATGCGGAGCGCGTTCGACCTCGAATTCCGGCTTGCCGATTTCGGGCAGAACACGCGCTCGGCCACATCCAAGGCCGAAGCCGCAGCCTATGTCGAGCTTGTGAAAGAAATCGATGGCAAGGCTGTCTCGGTCTATGGCGTGGGGATCGACACCTCGATCACCATGGCCCCGATCCGCGCCGTCGTCTCGGCCCTCAACAAGCTGTAGGCCGATGGCACCAAGACCTTTCATAGGGGCCGCGCTGGTGGGTGCGGCCCTTTTTGCGTGCGCTTCGGCACCGGTGGCCGGCGCGGCGACCATCGAACGTGTGGGCCCCCGCCTCGCCCACCCGTGGGGCATGGATTTCATCGGCACCGACCAGGTGCTGGTGACGGTCCGCGGCGGCGGACTGCAGCGCGTCAGCCTTGCCGACGGCAGCGCGGCGGACATCACCGGCCTTCCGAAGGTCTTCGCCCGCCGCCAGGGCGGCATGCTGGATGTGATGGTGGACGGGCCGCATGTCTATCTGTGCTATTCGGCCGATCTGGGCGGCAAATCCTCGACCGCCATCGACCGCGCGCGTCTAGAGGGGGATGCTCTGGTGGAGCGCGAGACGATCTTCACCGGCAATAATCCGGCCCGGTCCGGGCATCATTTCGGCTGCCGGTTGGAGATGGCGGGGGGATACCTCTTCGCCGGCATCGGCGACCGCGGCGATCGCGACAACGCGCAGGACCCGGCGGCGCATGCCGGCAGCATCCTGCGGCTGAACCCCGACGGCACGGTGCCGGACGACAACCCGCATGCCGCCGGGCAGGCCGATGGCTGGGCGCCGGAACTCTATTCCATCGGCCACCGCAACCCGCAGGGCATGGCGTTGCACCCGCGAACCGGCGAGATCTGGACGCATGAGCACGGGCCGCGCGGCGGCGACGAGATCAACATCCCGCAAAAGGGCGGCAATCACGGCTGGCCGACGGTCAGCCATGGCCGCGAATACGCCACCGGGCGGCGCGTCAGCAAGCATGACAGCCTGCCGGGCTATGTCGATCCTGTCTGGGTGTGGGACCCGTCCATCGCGCCGTCGGGCATGGCGTTCTACCCCACCGGCAATGCCGGCGAAGGCGCGGCCGGAAACACTGCCGGGTCCATGTTCCCGCGCTATCAGGGGCATCTTCTTGTGGGGTCGCTAAAATTCCGGCGGCTCTATCTGGTGATGCTCGGCGCGGACGGGCTGCCCGAATCCGAGCGTGTCATCCTCGACGGGCAGATCGGCCGCATCCGCGATGTGGCGGTGGTGCCCGACGGCCCGCGCGCCGGCGCCATCCTGCTGCTGAGCGACGAGGCGCAGGGCGGGCTGTTCATGTTGCGGCGCTAGGCGGCGGCGAGCTCCGGAAGGCGTGGCGCCCTTCGCCTTGCGAAGGCGCCTGGCCACACGCCGGCGCTCATCCTCATTGACGGCAGCCAGCGTTCCGCCGGCCTCCGCCAGCAGGTCACCCACTTTTTCCCGCACAGTGTCTGAGGCAAAATTTACCCGGGCAGAATGTGTCTGCCCTGCCCCGCCGACAGGTACATTTTGATCGTCCGGCATGAATGCCCCTTAGCAAATGCGTCAGGCACCATTACCTGCCGGCAATGGCGCCAATCCGGGGCGGGCATTGGTATGATCACCAATTGACCTGAGTCTTGTGAACTGAGTCTTGCAGCCGACGCTGTCTTCGTAAAACCAATCGACCTGACACCCCATGACCCGGGCGAAGTCTGTCGCAGGTTTCACGAATTAAGCGTTAAAATCGCTTCACTATATCGTGTTTGCAGAGCCTTTCGGGCGATCCACAAGGATCATCCGTACCCGGCCGTTATCGGCAGTTGTCGGCAGTTGTCGACCGGGTGGCCGTCACCCGCGGAGCGTCGCGCCGCAGTTCTTGCCGGCGATCTTCACGATTTCGGCGGAGATTTTCTCGATCTCCTCCTCGGTCAGGGTCGCCTTGGTCGGGGTCAGGGTGATGGTCACCGCCATCGACTTCTTGCCCTCGCCGATATTCGCCCCTTCATAGAGGTCGAAGACGGCCATGTCGGACAGCAGCGGCCCGGCCCCCGACTTCACCGCCTTGAGAAGGTCGCCGGCGGCGACATCACGATCGACGATGAAGGCGAAATCGCGGGTCACCGGCTGATAGACCGACAGGCTGAGAAGCGGTTTCGCGGGTCCCTTGGATTTCGGCATCGGCACATCGTCTGTGTGGATCTCGAACCCGACGACACGGCCCTTGAGGCCGTATGCCTCGGCCACAGCCGGGTGGATCTCGCCAAAGCTGGCCAGCACGGTGCGGCCCTGGATCAGCTGGCCGCGCCGGCCGGGATGGAACCAGTCGGGTCCCTCGGCCTTGACCTGTACACCGGCGAGCTTCACGCCAAGCCCGGCAAGCGCCGCCTCGGCATCGGCGCGGGCGTCGAACACATCGATGGCGCGGGAACTGCCATGCCATTCACGCGGCGCGGTGCCGCCATGGCGGATGCCGGTGGCGGCTGTGCGCTGGTCTTCCGGCGCGTCGCCCAGAAAAACCGGCCCGACCTCGAACATCGCGGCGTCGGCTTCGCCGCGATCCTGGTTGCGCGCCGATGCCGACAGCAGGTTCGGCAGGATCGACGGACGCATCACCGACAGATCGGCGCTGATCGGGTTGACGAGTTTCAGGTTGTCCGCCCCGCCGCCGAAGCGCACGGCGTCATCCCCGGACAGGAAGGAGAAGGTCACCGCCTCCATCAGCCCGCGCGTGGCCAGCGCGCGCCGCAGCCGGAACAGCCGTGCCTGCGCCGGCGACAGGGACGGTTTCGCCACCACATCCTCGCGCGGCATATGGTCCATCGGCAGATGGTCGAAGCCGCGGATGCGGGCAATCTCCTCGACCAGGTCGGCGGCCCCGTCTATGTCGCCGCGCCAGGATGGCGGGGCTACGTCGAAGCCGCCATCGGCAGACGTCACTGTGAAGCCGAGGGCTTCGAGAATGCGCTGCTGCTCGCCTGCGTCAATCACCATGCCGGTCAGGCTTTCCACCTTGCCGGACCCGAGGAAGATGCTGCGTTTCCAGTCGACGCCCGGGCCCATGGTCACAGGCACCGAGGCTTCGCCGCCGCAAATCTCCGTCACCATGCGGGCGATATGGCCGGCGGCCCAGACCGGGCTTTCGGAATCAAGCCCGCGCTCGAACCGGTAGCGGGCGTCGGAATTCAGGTTCAGCTTGCGCCCGGTGGTCGCCACCGAAATCGGGTCGAACACCGCGATCTCGAGGAACATGCCGGTGGTGCCGTCGCTCACGCCGGTGCGCTCGCCGCCCATCACGCCTGCCAAATCATCGACACCTTCGGCATCGCCGATGGTGATCATGCCGGCTTCCATCTCGTAGGTCTTCTCGTTCAGCGCGGCGAACGGCTCGCCGCCATCCGCCTGCCGCACGATCAGCTCACTGCCGTGAATCTTGTCGATGTCATAGGCATGAAGCGGGCGACCCAGATCGAACATCACATAGTTGGTGATGTCGACAAGGGCGCTGATCGGGCGCTGGCCGATGGCGTTCAGGCGCCGCGCCATCCAGTCCGGGCTCGGCCCGTTGGTGACGCCGCGAAAGGCGATGCCGGTGATCAGCGGGGCCAGATGCTCGGCCCCGTCAAGATCGAGCCGCCAGGTGACCGGGCTGTCGAAGCTGCCTTCATGCGCGCTGGTGTCCAGCGGCTTCAGCGTGCCGTAGCCGGCGGCGGCCAGATCGCGCGCGACGCCGCGAACGCCAAGGCAATCGGCGCGGTTCGGGGTGATGGCGATCTCGATGACCGGATCATCCAGACCGGCCCAGGCGGCGAAGCTCTCGCCGACCGGCGCGTCCTGATCCAGATCGATGATGCCGTCATGCTCGTCCGAGATCATCATCTCGCGCTCCGAGCAGAGCATGCCGTTCGAGTCCTGGCCGCGGATGTTGCCGGCCTTCAGCACCAGATCGATGCCGGGCACATAGGCGCCGGCCGGGGCGAAGACGCCCTTCATGCCGGCGCGCGCGTTCGGCGCGCCGCAGACGACCTGCACAGGATCACCGCTGCCGGTATTCACCATGCAGACGCGCAGCCGGTCGGCATCGGGATGCTGCTCGGCGGAGATCACCTCGGCGATGGTGAAGGGGGCAAGGCGCTTGGCCGGATCGTCGAAGCTCTCGACCTCGAGACCCAGCATCGGCAGAGCGTCGAGAATCTCGTCGAGCGGGCGGTCGGTGTCGAGATGGTCGAACAGCCAGTCACGGGTGAATTTCATCAGACGGTCCCCCCGACAAGGCCGGCATGGATCGACGGCGCATCGAACGGCAGGAAGCCGTAATGGCGCATCCAGCGCAGATCGCTGTCATAGAATGTGCGCAGGTCGGGAATGCCGTATTTCAGCATCGCGATCCGCTCGATCCCCATGCCGAAGGCAAAACCCTGATATTTCTCCGGATCGTATCCGCAATTCGCCAGAACCCGCGGGTTGACCATGCCGGAACCCAGAATCTCCAGCCAGTCGTCGCCGGCCCCGATCTTCAGCCCGCCGCCGTCACGGGTGCAGCCGATATCGACCTCGGCCGACGGCTCGGTGAACGGAAAATAGCTGGGGCGGAAGCGCACCGGCAGGTCGTCCACGCCGAAGAAGGCGCGGCAGAAATCGATCAGGCAGCCCTTCAGGTGGCCCATATGGATGCCGTCGCCGATGACCAGCCCCTCGCACTGATGGAACATTGGCGAATGGGTGGCGTCATGGTCGGACCGGTAGGTGCGGCCGGGAACGATGATCCGCACCGGCGGCTCGGTCGCCTCCATGGTCCGGATCTGCACCGGCGAGGTGTGCGTGCGCAGCACCTTGCGCCGTCCCTCTTCATCGGGCGGCAAGTAAAAGGTGTCGTGCTCCTGCCGGGCGGGGTGTTCCTCGGGAATGTTCAGCGCGGTGAAGTTGTAATAGTCGGACTCGATGTCCGGCCCCTCTGCGACGGTGAATCCCATCTCGGCAAAGATCGCGACGACCTCTTCGATAGTGCGCGACAGCGGATGCAGCCGTGCCTCGGTCTCGGGACGAGACGGCAGGCTGACATCGACCGCCTCGGCGGCAAGCCGCGCATCCAGCGCGGCGCGTGACAGGGCGGCCTGACGGGTCTCGATGGCGGCGGCGATGCCGTCCTTCACCTTGTTCAGCGTCTGGCCGGCGGCCTTGCGCTCTTCCGGGTCCATGCCGCCGAGTTCGCGCATCATCAGCGAGATGCGGCCTTTCTTGCCAAGCGCGTCGATCCGCACGGCTTCAAGGGCGTCGGTGGTGTCGGCGGCCTCGACCGCGCTCAGGATTTCAGATGAAAGCTCGTCCAGATTCTGCATCGTACCTGTCTCGGAAAGGGCATTGTTCGGGCTGTGTCCGCGTGCCGAAATCTGCCGCAAAATATAAGGGCCGCCGCCTTGAACTGCCAGACCAAAAACTGTTCCGGCGTGGTGTCAAAGCGACGGCCCGTTGGTTCGGCCTTGATGGGTCCGGTTACGCCGCCGCGCGTGACTGCTCGACCAGAGCAGCAAAAGCTGTCGGCTCGTTCACGGCGAGATCGGCAAGCATCTTGCGGTCGATCTCGATGCCGGCCTTGATCAGCCCGCCCATCATCTGTGAATAGGTCATGCCGTGCATGCGGGCAGCGGCGTTGATCCGCTGGATCCACAGGGCGCGGAACTCACGCTTGCGGGTGCGACGGTCGCGATAGGCATATTGACGTGCCTTGTCGACGGCCTGGGTGGCGGTGCGGAAGGTATTCTTCCGACGGCCGTAATAACCCTTCGCAGCCTTGATCACCTTGGCGTGACGCGCGTGGGTGGTGGTACCTCTTTTGACTCGTGCCATGATCCGTCCCCTTTACGCGTAAGGCAGGAATTTTTTGACGATGCGCGCATCCGCGTCGCACAGGATCATTGTCCCGCGCGCCTGGCGCTTCATCTTCTGGGGGCGGCGGCGCAGATTGTGGCTCAGGAACGCTGCCGAGCCACGGACCTTGCCGCTGGCGGTCAGGCGGAAGCGTTTCTTCGCTCCGCTCTTGGTCTTCATCTTGGGCATTTCAACCTCGTCAGTCTGAAGGTTGCCACTCCCCTCGCGCGGGGCCCGATCAGTCGGTCGTGGCGGTCAGCCGGCCGGGCATGCCCTGATTTTTCAGGCCCGGACGCGACAGTGATGTGCGCGAAGCCGTGGTTATAGGGCTGCGCGCGGCAGGAATCAAGCGGTTTTGGCGAGAATGGCGGCGCAGGTCAGCGCGGGGCGATGACCATCACCATCTGGCGGCCTTCCAGCTTCGGCATGGCCTCGACCTTGGCGACCTCCTCGGTCTCCTCGCGCACGCGCGCCAGGACCTTGGCACCCAGCTCCTGGTGGGCCATTTCACGGCCGCGGAAGCGCAGTGTGACCTTTACCTTGTCGCCGGCGGCGAGAAACTTGGACACGTTGCGCATCTTCACTTGGTAATCATGCTCGTCGATATTCGGACGGAACTTGATTTCCTTGACCTCGATGGTCTTCTGCTTCTTGCGCGCCTCGTTGGCCCGTTTCTGCGCCTCGTACTTGAACTTGCCATAGTCGAGAATCTTGCAGACAGGCGGATCGGCATTCGGCTGCACCTCGACAAGGTCGAGACCGAAATCTTCAGCTTTTGTAAGAGCTTCACGGGTATCGAGGACGCCCAGCTGGTTACCTTCCGGGTCGATACACCGTACTTTCGGCACCCTGATGGCGCCGTTTACGCGCGGGCCGTCGAGGACGGGCGGCACGTTACTATGGGGACGAGCTATCTAACTTCTCCTGTTTTTTCAGCGCCGACAACCGGCAGCCAGAACACATCCGACGGCGGCGTCCCGCGCACCGTCGTGGGCATTTTGTATCAAAAACTGCCCGATTTGCCTAGTCACTTAGCGATTCGCAGCTTTGCGGTGCCGGCCGCGGTCATTCCGCAGCCATCGCCGCGCGCCGCGCCAGATCCGGCGGCAGGCTCTCGCCGCGAAGCATGGCCAGCGCCTCCTGCATCGGGATCACCTGCTGCTCGTTGGAGCCGAGGCGGCGCAGCGCGACGGTGCCGGCCTCTTCCTCGCGGCCACCGACCGCCAGGATATAGGGCACCTTCATGACGCTGTGCTCGCGCACCTTGTAGCTGATCTTCTCGTTGCGAAGGTCGCTGCTGGCACGCATGCCGGCAGCCCGGAATGCTTCGGTAACCTGCTCGGCATAGCCGTTGGCGCTGTCGGTGATCGAGGCGACCACCACCTGCGTCGGGGCCAGCCATGGCGGCATGCGGCCGGAATATTGCTCGATGATGATGCCGATCCAGCGCTCCAGCGAGCCGAGGATGGCGCGGTGCAGCATCACCGGCCGGTGACGGTTGCCGTCCTCGGCCACATATTCGGCGTCGAGCCTGTCCGGCAGCACGAAATCAACCTGCAGCGTGCCGCACTGCCAGTCACGGCCGATGGCGTCACGCAGCACGAATTCCAGCTTCGGGCCGTAGAAGGCGCCCTCGCCCGGGTTCAGCACGGTTTCCAGCTCGGCCGCGTCACAGGCATCGGTCAGCGCGGATTCAGCGCGGTCCCACACATCATCCTCGCCGGCACGCACCTCCGGCCGGTCGGAGAATTTCACGCGGATATCCTCGAAGCCGAAATCGGCATAGATAGACTGCAAGAGCTCGCAGAAAATGACCGATTCAGAGGTGATCTGGTCCTCAGTGCAGAAGATATGCGCGTCATCCTGCGTAAAGGCGCGGACCCGCATTATGCCGTGGAGCGCGCCGGACGGCTCGTTCCGGTGGCAGGAGCCGAACTCGGCCATGCGCAGCGGAAGGTCGCGATAGGATTTGATTCCCTGGCGGAAGATCTGCACATGGCAGGGGCAGTTCATCGGCTTCAGCGCCAGCGTGCGATCGTCCTCGGCCTCGGCGGTGAACATGTTCTCGCGGAACTTGTCCCAGTGGCCGGAGGCTTCCCACAGTGCGCGGTCGACAAGCTGCGGCGTCTTCACCTCGTCATAACCGCCTTCTTCAAGGCGGCGGCGCATATAGCTCTCGATCTCGCGATAGATGGTCCATCCGCTCGGATGCCAGAAAACCGATCCCGTCGCCTCTTCCTGAAGGTGGAAGAAACCAAGCTGCTTGCCGAGCTTGCGGTGATCGCGCTTCTCCGCCTCCTCCAGCATATGGAGATAGGCGTTGAGTTCCTTTTCGGTGCGCCATGCGGTGCCGTAGATGCGCTGCAGCATCGGGCGGTTCGAATCCCCGCGCCAGTAGGCACCGGCAACGCTCATCAATTTGAAGGCATGCCCCATGCGGCCGGTCGAGGCAAGGTGCGGGCCGCGGCACAGGTCGATGAAATCGCCCTGCTGATAGAAGGTGACCGTCTCGCCGGCCGGGATCGCCTCGACAAGCTCGATCTTGAACGGCTCGTTGTTCTGTTTGTAGAAGGCGACCGCCTCGTCACGGGTCCAGACATTGCGGATGATCGGCTCGTCCCGGTCGACGATCTCGTGCATGCGCGCCTCGATGGCGGCAAGATCCTCGTCGCTGAAGGCCGTCTCGCGATGGAAATCGTAATAGAACCCGTTCTCGATCGACGGGCCGATGGTGACCTGCGTCTCGGGATACAGCTCGAGAACCGCCTCGGCCATGACATGCGCGGCATCATGCCGGATGGTGGCCAGAATGGTGTCGTCCTTTGCCGTCAGCAGCGCCAGCGAGGAATCGGCCTCGATCTCGCGTGTCATGTCCCATTCCTGGCCGTCGACAACAGCCAGCATTGCCGCCTTGGCGAGGCCCGGACCGATATCGGCCGCGATGGTCGCCGGCGAGACCGGGGCGTCATAGCTTCTGGTGGATCCGTCGGGAAGGGTTACGATCGGCATGGGCCTGTATCATCCTGGATATCGCGCGCGAAAATTGCTGTGGCGGAAATGCCTGATGCGCAACCTAGCTTCACGCTTCGGCAAACTCAAGACCGGAACAAATTCAGCCGGTGTGGCGATCCTTCAGAAGACGTGCGTAAATCGCGATGGTCCGGTCGCACATCAGGCGCGTCGAGAAGCCTGACTCGATATGGCCGCGTGTCTCTTGTGCCATTGTCTGACGCTGGCTGGCGGTGAAATCAAGCGCCTTGCCAAGGCATTCGGCCAGGCTGCCGGCATCCACAGGCGTGGCAAGCCAGCCCGTCTTGCCATGGACAATCGATTCTGCCGCCCCGCCATGGTCGAAGGCCACCACAAGGCGGCCCATGGCCTGCGCTTCCAGCGACACGCGGCCGAATGGCTCGGGCGTCACAGACGGCATGGCGACGATATCCGCCGCCATCAGCGCCGCCGGCATGTCATCGACGCCATGCGCCAGCCGGAAGCGGCCCTCGAGCCCCAGCCTCATGCCGGTTTGTGTCAGCCTGTCCATGAAAGCCTGCTTGCCGTCCGCCGCGCCAAGCAGAACGCAGATGAACGGCCGGTCGGCGATCTTTGCCAGAGCCTCCAGCAGGGTTTCATGACCTTTCCATGCCGTCGGCCGTGCCGGCAGCATGATCACCGGCTGGTCTTCGGGAAGCGCAATGGAGTCGACAAAGCGGATGATCCGCGACTGCGCCACGGCGGCCGGATCGAACACCTCGGTATCCACACCGCGCTGGACAACGGTCAGCTTGCTGCCTTGCTCGCCGAACTGGCGCTCGATCTGCGACTTCACATAGCGCGAGATCGCGATGATATGGTCGGCCGCCAGCATCTTGCCGTTGAAGATGCGCTTCAGCAGGCTTGTGTTCTGGAAGCGGCCATGCACCGTGCTGACCGATATGATGCCAAGCGACTTGGCGGCGGGAAGCGCGATCTGCGCCGGCACGCGCGAGCGCACATGCACGACATCGGCGCCCTCGTCCTTCAGGATGCGCTTGACGCGGCGGCGCAGGCCCGACCAGGCAAGCGGGTTCTTCACCCCGACGGGAAGTGTGTGGTGAACCGCGCCGATCCTGTCGAGATGCCGGACCAGCGGCCCGCCCGATGAAATGACCACGGCCTTGCCGCCGGCATCGATGATGGCGCGTGCCATTTCGATGGTGCCGCGCTCGACACCGCCGCGCACCAGCGCCGGCAGCACCTGTACGATGACGGGTCCCTGGCCGCTCTGGCTGTGCGACTTGACGAAGCCTGCTGTCCGCATGTTAGTGGTCATGAGGTATCTCCTGACGGCGTGATAGCACCGGCGCGCCGGAAATTCGAGAAGGTTTTCATGGCAAGAGGATGACAGATTTGGCGCAGGCAGACTATCTCGAGATTGGCGGCGGCGAGCAGCTGGCCTATCGCCGCCTTAAAGGCAGTGGAACCGGCGTCACATTTCTGTGCGGGCACGGCTCCGACATGGACGGCACCAAGGCACTCGAGGTCGAGGCATGGGCGCGGGAAACAGGCCGTTCCTGCCTGCGGTTCGACTATCGCGGACACGGTCTTTCGAGCGGCGATTTCCTCGACGGCAACATCTCCAGCTGGACATCCGACTGCCTTGCGGCGCTCGACGCGCTGGCCGAGGGGCCGCAGATCCTCGTCGGGTCATCGCTCGGCGGCTGGCTGATGCTGAATGTCGCGCTGGCGCGTCCGGAACGCATTGCCGGGCTGATCGGCATCGCGGCGGCGCCGGACTTCACCGAGGATCTTCTCTGGGCCGAATTCACCGACGAGCAGCGCGCCCGGATCGAGACCGACGGTGTGATTGCGCTGCCGAACCCCTATTCGGACGAGCCGGTAAAATATCCGTGGCACCTGATCACCGACGGGCGGGACAATTTGCGCCTTCGCGGCGGACTGGAGATCACCTGTCCTGTGCATCTCCTTCACGGCATGCAGGATGAAGAGGTGCCATGGCAGACGGCGACCAGCACCGCACAATGCCTCGCAAGCACCGATGTCGAGCTGTCCCTGGTCAAGGGTGCCGGCCACCGGTTTTCCGAGCCGGACCAGCTGGCGCTGCTTCGCGGTGCGCTGGACCGGATGGCGGCGCGGACAGGCTAGCTGTCCGGGCTAGAAATCCAGATCGGCGTAATGCGCCGCCGGGGTCAGGCCGGCCACCACATCGGCAAGCAGGTCGCGGAAAGACGGCCGCGACTTGATCTTCGCGTACCACTGCCTGGCCTCGGGATGCCGGTCCCAGTCGATATCGCCGAAATAGTCCGTCACCGACAGATGCGCTGCCGCCGACAAATCGGCAAGCGACATCGCCTTGCCGGCGAGCCAGTTGCCCTGCTCGGCAAGCCAGTCGATATAGTCGAGATGGTTATGCAGGTTCGCCATCGCCGCGCGCATCACTTCCGACGAGGGATTGCCGCGGATCGAGACACGCTTGATATAGCGCTCCTTCAAAAGCGGCGCGCCAACCTCGCGGACGAACTTGTCCTCGAACCAGCTGGTCAGACGGCGGATCTCGGCACGCTCGGCAGGCGTGCCCCAGATCAGGCTTGTGGCCTGATCCTCGGTCTCCTCGAGAAATTCGGCGATCACCATGGTGCCCGCCAGAACGACCCCGTCCTCGGTAACAAGCACCGGAACATCGCCCGACGGATTCATGCTGAGGAATTCCTCATGCCGTTCCCAGGGGAGTTCCATTTTCGGGAAAAAGACAAGGTTGCGCTCGGCAAGCATCAGCCGCGCCGTGCGAGAGGCGCCATAAAGGGGATGATGATGCAGGAAGCGCATGTGGTCTGTCTTGCCGCCTCGTCGAAGAAGTGGGTCAAACCCTAGCCGGGAAGCGCCCTGACGGCAAGTGGCCCCGACGGCAGATCTGCCAGCGCGCCATCCTTCAATTCGAAGAATTGCAGACGCTCCGGCTCGATGAAACCCGGCCAGTCGAGGCCGTAGGACTCGGCCGGTACGAAGCCGAATTTCGGATAATAGTCCACCTCGCCCGAGACAAGCACAAGCTCCCAGGGCCCTGATTTCGCCCGCTCCAGCGCCGCCTTGATGAGATCACGTCCGAAACCGCGTCCGCGCTCGCTCGGCCGCACCGCAAGCGGCCCCAGCAGCAGGATGCGCCGGTCGCCAAGCATGACTTCCCAGAAACGCAATGAGCCGACGGTCTCGCCATCCGCGCGGATCACAAGGCACAGTTCGGGAACCGGCGGGCCGGGGCGAAGCTGCCATACCGAACGGCTGTGGCGCTTCGGCCCGAAGGCCTCGGCCATCAGCGTTTCAATGGCCGCAAGATCGGCGTCTGTCTGTACGGAAATCTCGGACATGAAACCGGATTAACCGAATTTGCCTTTGCAGACAACAA
>WTIL01000042.1:0-8420 GCA_011522725.1 Rhodospirillaceae bacterium | reverse complement strand
AGGCGGGTGTCCCGCCATCCGCTGCCGCACCTTCCTCGTCGGACAACGGCATCTCCAGCCGCGGCACGATTTCGGTCGGCACGACCTGCCAGAACTTGCCGATCTCGACATCCCACTCGTTCAGCAGCCGCGCGGCGAGGGCGGAATCGGTGGCCTCGGCATGCGCCTCGACCAGCCCCTTCAGCTCGGCCTCCCAGTGAGATGTGCCGATCCTGACGACCTGCAGGCTCTCCGGGTTCACCCGGTCCATGAACCGGCCGTCGGGATCATAGACAAAAGCCATGCCGCCGGTCATGCCGGCGCCAAAATTGTCACCGACCTCGCCAAGGATGACCACACGCCCGCCCGTCATATATTCACAAGCGTTGGTGCCGGCTCCCTCGACGACCGCTGTCGCGCCGGAGTTGCGGACACACAGGCGCTCGCCGGCCTGGCCGGCCGCGAACAGCTTGCCGGAGGTTGCGCCGTAAAGGACGGTGTTGCCGATGATGGTGTTCTCATGCGCGACAAAGGCGGCCGCTGCCGACGGGCGTACGATGATCGTGCCGCCCGACAGTCCCTTTCCGACATAGTCGTTGGCATCGCCGATCACCTCAAGCCGCAGGCCCTGCGTGGCGAAGGCGCCGAGCGACTGGCCGGCCGTACCGCGAAGACGCACCGAGATGTGGTTCTCGCGAAGGCCGGTCATGCCGAACTTGCGGACAATATGCGAGGACAGGCGCGTGCCGATGGCGCGCTGCGTGTTCTCGACATTGTAGGACAGCTGCATTTTCGATCCGAACTGCAGCGCCGTATCGGCATCGCGGACCATCAGCGCGTCCAGCGTGTCCGGAACCGCCTCGCGGTCACGGTCGCGCGGGCTGCCGGCCTCGATGTCGCGCTCGGCCTGGACCAGGATCGGGTTCAGGTCGAGATCGTCGAGCGCGGCGTCACCACGGCTGACCTGTGTCAGCAGGTCGGTGCGGCCGATCACCTCTTCCAGCGAGGTGAAACCGAGAGTTGCGAGAATCTCGCGAACCTCTTCGGCAAGGTGGGTGAAGAGCTGCACCACCTTCTCCGGCGTGCCCTCGAACTTGGCTCGCAGGTCGTCGCGCTGCGTGCAGACACCGACCGGGCAGGTGTTGGAGTGGCACTGGCGCACCATGATGCATCCCATCGCGATCAGCGCCGAGGTGCCGATGCCGTATTCGTCGGCACCGAGCATCGCCGCCATGACGATGTCGCGGCCGGTCTTCAACCCGCCATCGGTACGCAGCACGACCTTGCTGCGCAGATCGTTCATGCACAGCACCTGATGCACTTCGGACAGGCCCATTTCCCACGGCAGACCGGCATGCTTGATCGAGGATTGCGGGCTCGCGCCCGTGCCGCCGCCATGTCCGGACACCAGAATCGCGTCGGCCTTGGCCTTGGCCACACCGGCGGCAATGGTGCCGATACCGGTGGAAGCGACCAGCTTCACACAGACCTTGGCGTCGGGGTTGATCTGCTTCAGGTCGTAGATCAGCTGTGCCAGATCCTCGATGGAATAGATGTCATGGTGCGGCGGCGGCGAGATCAGCGTCACGCCGGGGGTCGAGTGGCGGAGCCGCGCGATCAGGCTGTCGACCTTGATGCCGGGAAGCTGGCCGCCCTCACCGGGCTTTGCGCCCTGCGCCACCTTGATCTCGATTTCCTTGCAGTTGTTCAGATATTCCGCGGTCACGCCAAAACGGCCCGAGGCAATCTGCTTGATCGCGCTGGACGGGTTGTCGCCATTCTCGCGAAGCCGGAAGCGCGACGGATCTTCGCCGCCCTCGCCGGAATCGGACTTGGCGCCGATGCGGTTCATCGCGATCGACAGGGTTTCGTGCGCCTCGGGGCTGAGCGCGCCGAGCGAGATGCCCGGCGAGACAAGCCGCTTGCGGATGCGGGTGATGGATTCGACATCCTCGATCTTCACCGGCTCGGCAATTGTCTTGAAATCCATCAGGTCGCGAAGATTGATTGGTCCCTGGCTTCCGACAAGCGAGGAATATTTCTTCCAGCTCTCGAAAGATCCGGTGTCACAGGCATGCTGCATGGCGTGGATCAGCTGGCCGTCAAAGGCATGGCGCTCGCCGGAGCGGCGATAGCGGAAGAAGCCGCCAACCGGCAGGATGGCATCGGCCGCCTCATAGGCCTTGCGGTGCATTTCGGTGATCCGCGATGCGATGCCGGTCAGGCCAAGGCCGGAAATCCGCGACGACATCGGCGGGAAATATTTCGCCACAAGCGAGCGTGACAGGCCAAGCGCCTCGAAATTGTAACCGCCGCGATAGGAGGCGATGACCGAGATTCCCATCTTCGACATGATCTTGAGAAGCCCGTCCTCGACGGCCTTGCGATAGTTCGCCACCGCTTCGGGAAGCGTCAGCTTCGGCAGCAGGCCGCGGTCATGGCGTTCGGCAATGGCTTCTTCCGCGACATAGGCGTTGATCGTCGTCGCGCCGACACCGATCAGCACCGCGAAGTGATGCACATCGAGGCATTCGCCGGTGGCGACATTGACCGAGGCAAAGGTGCGGAGCTGCTGGCGCACCAGATGCGAATGCACGGCGCCGGTCGCAAGGATCATCGGAATCGGGCAGCGCGTGTCGGATACCGCGCGGTCCGACAGCATCACATGCTCGCAGCCCGAGCGGACGGCCTCTTCGGCCTCGTTGGCGATGCGGTCCAGCGCAGCGGTGAAATCATCCGGCCCGTCGACATCGAAAGTACAGTCGATGGTGACCGCCTTGTTGCCGAGGTAGGAGACAAGCGCGTCCCATTCCGGCACGGTCAGCACAGGCGATTTCAGAAGCAGGTGGTCACACTGTTCAGGCGCCTCGTCGAGAATATTGCCCAGATTGCCGAGCCGCGTGCGCAGCGTCATCACATGACGTTCGCGAAGGCTGTCGATCGGCGGGTTCGTCACCTGCGAGAAATTCTGGCGGAAGAAATGATGCAGGCCGCGATAGCGGTTGGACAGCACCGCGAGCGGCGTGTCGTCACCCATCGAGCCGACGGCCTCCTTGCCGCCTGCCGCCATCGGCTGCAGGATCAGCTCGAGGTCTTCCATGGTCCAGCCCGCCATCATCTGGCGGCGGCGCACGTCGAGCGCTGGCAGGCGCTCGGACGGCTTGGCGCCGTTCTTGGCAAGAAGCGTGTCCATCTGCTGCGACCGGCCGATCCATTTTGCCCAGTCACGCTTGCCGGCCAGCTCGGCCTTCAGCTCGTCATTCGAGAACATCGCCCCGCGCTTGAGGTCGATTCCCATCATCTGGCCCGGGCCGATGCGGCCGCGTTCGATGATGCGCTCTTCCGGCACCACGACCATTCCGGTCTCGGACCCGGCGATCACAAGGCCGTCATCCGTCACGACATAGCGCATCGGGCGCAGGCCGTTCCGGTCGAGACCGGCAATCACCCAGTTGTTGGCATAGGCGGCAATGGCCGCCGGACCGTCCCACGGCTCCATCACGGCATTGCAATAGGCATAGAGCTTTGCCAGCTCGCCGTCCCCGTCGACATCGACGGCGGCCGGAATCATCATCGTCTTCACCATCGGCAGGGTGCGCCCGCCATGGCCCATCAGCTCGAACACCGCGTCGAGAGCGGCCGAATCCGAGCTGCCCTTGCCGATCACCGGCTTCAGATCCTCAATGGCGTCGCCGAAAACCTCGGAATCCATCCGGTCCTCGTGGCAGGTCATCCAGTTCTGGTTGCCGCGAATGGTGTTGATCTCGCCATTATGCGCCAGCACCCGGAACGGCTGCGCCAGCTTCCATGTCGGCATGGTGTTGGTCGAATAACGCTGGTGATAGACCGCAAAGGACGACACAAAGCGCTTGTCCAGCAGGTCCGGGAAAAAGGCCGTGACCTGCTCGGCAAGGAACATGCCCTTGTAGATGATCGAACGGCTGGACATCGAGCAGATGTAGAAATCGCTGATCAGCTCGGCGGTCACCGCCTTTTCGATGCGGCGGCGCACGACATAGAGCTGTCGCTCGGCCTCTTCCTCGTCGATGTCCGTCGGCATCGAGAACATGATCTGCTCGATCTCGGGGCGGGTCGCCATTGCCTTGTCGCCGAGCGCCTGCGTGTCCACAGGCACCTGCCGCCAGCCATAGATCACATGCCCGACCGCCAGGATTTCCTGCTCGACAATGCAGCGGCAGCGTTCCTGCGCCGCCAGGTCGGTGCGTGGCAGGAAGACCATGCCGACAGCCAGCCTGCCGCCGTCATCGTCGTGACCGGTGCGGGCGATATGCTCGATAAAGAAGTCGCGCGGGATCTCGATATGGATGCCGGCACCGTCGCCGGTCATGCCGTCGGCATCGACCGCGCCGCGGTGCCAGATCGCCTGAAGCGCCTCGATCGCCGCATCGACGACCGCGCGGGTCGGCTTGCCGTCGCGCGCCGCCACAAAGCCGACGCCGCAGGCATCATGCTCCATCTGCGGGCCATAGACCCCGGCATCGGTCAGGCGCGCCTCGTTGCGGGCGCGGCGGGCCAGATATCCGGCTTCGTCAAAAATCTCTTGCTTGCTCATGGTCATTATCCTCGAAACAGGCGAAACGGGTTCAGGTGCCGGCTGCCGCCACGCGCGGCGCTTCGCTCTGCGCCATGATGTAGGAATGGATGGATTCGGCGGCGTCACGTCCGTCGCGGACGCCCCAGACCACCAGCGAGGCGCCGCGGACGATGTCGCCGGCGGCAAAGACGCCTGGCAGGTTCGTCATCATGGTGCGCCAGTCAACGCCGATGGTGCCCCATTTCGAGACCTCCAGCTCAGGCGCGCCGAACATTGTCGGAATGTCCTCGGGATCGAAACCAAGCGCCTTGATCACCAGGTCGGCTGGAATTTCATGCGAGGAATCCTCGATGATCTGCGGCACCTGGCGGCCGGTGGCATCCGGCTGGCCAAGATGGATCTTCTGTGCCTGCACGGCGCGGACATGATTGTCGCCAAGGAAGGCCTGCGGGGCGGACAGCCAGCGGAAATCGACGCCCTCTTCCTCGGCATTCGCCACCTCGCGCTGCGAGCCAGGCATATTTGCGCGGTCGCGACGATACAGGCAGGTCACCGAATTCGCCTTCTGGCGGATGGCCGTGCGAACACAGTCCATGGCGGTATCGCCGCCGCCGATCACGACCACGTCGCGGCCTTCGGCGTTCAGCAGGCCGGAGTCGAAATCGGCAACCTCGTCGCCAAGGCTCTTGCGGTTCGATGCCGTCAGATAGTCGAGCGCCGGCACGATGCCGCCCATGCCAATACCCGGCGCCGAGATATCGCGCGCCTTGTAAACGCCCGTGGCGACCAGCACGGCGTCATGCGCCTCGCGGATTTCGTCGAAACTGATGTCCGTCCCGATATCGCAGTTGAGCCGGAAGGTGACGCCGCCATCCTCGAGCAGCTTGTGGCGGCGCTGCACCACATGCTTTTCCAGCTTGAAGCCGGGAATGCCATAGATCAGCAACCCGCCGACGCGGTCATAGCGGTCATAGACGGTGACCTGATAGCCCTTCTCGCGCAGCATGTCGGCAGCGGCGAGGCCTGCCGGACCGGCACCAATGATGCCGACGGACTCACCGCGCTCGGCGACGGGCTGCGGCGGCTGCACCCAGCCGTTCTCGAATGCCGTCTCGGTGATATGTTTCTCGACAGCGCCGATCGTGACCGATTCAAATCCCTTCTCGATCACGCAACTGCCCTCGCACAGCCGGTCCTGCGGGCAGATGCGGCCGCAAATCTCGGGCATGTTGTTGGTCTGCGACGACAGCTTGTAGGCCTCTTCCATACGACCCTCGGCCGTCAGCATCAGCCAGTCGGGGATGTTGTTGTGAAGTGGGCAATTGATCTGGCAGAACGGCACACCGCACTGCGAGCAGCGCGACGCCTGGGTTTCGGCCGAGGCAACATCGAATTCGTTGTAGATTTCGTCGAAATCGGCCACACGGTCGCCCGCGCCGCGCTTCTCCGGCATTTCCTTGTCCGTGTTCACGAACTTCAGCATCTTGTCCGACATCGCCTGCCCTCTCTTGACGAGACCATTATTCCAAAGACAACAATGACGCGGCCCGCCTTTCGTCAGCCCAATTCAGGCCAACGCATCACAGCACCACGTCATAAAAAGTCAACATTAGTTACCCTTTTTGGATGCAGATGACAAGTTCTATTCCATCACATTCCTGTGTTCGGAGATGATATCAAAGTTTTAGTTCCATATCGGACCTATAATTGACCCTGACATTTCCTCCGATTGGCATCCGGTTTGACGGCTACCGGCCAACAGGCTAGGTCTCTAGGCGTGGGGCGTGCCACAATGCGCGCTGCGCATCCGCAATTTCGGGATTGTTCCGCCATGCCACTTCTGCTTCTCGTCCTCGTCGCCGCGGTACAGGGCCTGACGGAATTCCTGCCGGTATCATCATCGGGTCATCTGGCGCTGATCCCGCTTGTCACGGACCAGCCTTATCAGGGGCGTGCCATTGATGTGGCGGCGCATGTCGGCACGCTCGGCGCGGTGCTGCTGTATTTCCGCCGCGACCTGACCGCCATGCTGCTGGCGTTATGGCCGGGAAAGACAGCGGAAGGGGCAGCACAGCAGCGGCAGATGATCCGCCTTCTGATCATCGCCACCGTGCCGGTCTTTGCCGTGGGCTTTGTGGTCAATGAAATCGATCCCGCCTGGCTGACGGACATCCGGACACTTGCCGCTGCCAATCTCGTCTTCGCCGCGCTGCTATGGCATGCCGACCGCACGGAGAGCACCGCCGGCAAGCTCGCCGACATGCGGTATGGCGGCGCTGTCATGATCGGGCTTGCCCAGTGCCTCGCGCTGATTCCGGGCGCCTCGCGCTCGGGCGTCACAATGACGGCAGCGCGCTATCTCGGCATCGGACGGGTCGATGCGGCACGGTTTTCGATGCTGCTGTCGATCCCGACCATTGCCGGCGCAGGCCTGCTGAAAGCACTTGATATTGTCGCGGACGGCGATGCCGCCCTCGGCATGGACGCGGTGATCGTGGCGGTGCTGTCTTTCGGGTTCGCGCTTGCCGCCATCGGCTGGATGATGCGCTGGCTCGCGCGCGCCGATTTCAGGATCTTCGTCTGGTACCGGTTGGCGCTCGGCGCGCTTCTCCTTCTTGCGATCGGTCTCGGCGCCGGCTGACCGGCCAAGGCTGCTCGGAACTAGCGCTTGGAAAACTGCCCGCCCGGCCGGTAACAACCCATATAGTCCGGCAGGATGGCCGAGACCGGTGTCGCGGTGATGCCGAGATCGGCCAGCCCCCTGGCGTCGTATCCGACCACATTGTCGATCGCGAGCAGGCGCACCTGGTCAACGGTCAGCGGCGGGTTCGGCAGCATGCCGGCAAAGACCGCGCCGAACGACATCAGCGGCAGCGGCACCGGCAACAGCATCCGCCGGCGGCCGATGGCGCGAAGCGTGATGCTCATCAGGTCACGGAAGCTGTAGACATCCGGCCCGCCAAGCTCGAATGTTCCGCCACGCACAGCCTTGGCAACGGCTTTCGGCGCCGCGCGATAGCCGAGCGCGACCATCACCGCCTCGACCACATCACCGACATAGACAGGCTGCATCTTCATGCGCCCGCCGCCCGGAAGCGGCAGCCCCGGGGCCAGCATCGCCATGCCGGCAAAGCGGTTGAAAAAGCTGTCACGCGGACCGAACACGATCGACGGGCGCAGGATCACCGCCTTCGGGAACGCCGCTCTGAGACCGGCCTCACCCTCGGCCTTGCTGCGGGCATATTTGCTTGGCGAGTTTGCGTCCGCGCCGATGGCAGACACGTGAACGACATCGCCGGTGCCGTGCTTGGCGGCCAATGCGCCGATACGGCCGGGAAGCTCGCCCTGCAGTGCGCCGAATCGCTGCGCGCCGCCTTCGGCCAGGATGCCGATCAGGTTGATGACAGCGTCGGCCGGCGCGATCACCGTCTCGAGATCATCATCGTTCAGCGCGTTGCCGGCAACCAGCGTCACCTGCCCGACGACGCCCATGGTCTTGAGGTATTTCGCCCGTTCGGCATTGCGGCACAGCACGATGACGCGCGCGCCCTCTCCGGTGAGTTTCTCGACAATGGCGCGCCCGATAAAGCCGGACCCGCCAATGACTGCAACCGTCTTTTCCATCCGATCCCTCCGGCGCCCGGCGCCAGTTGCTATGCCAGAATTCGTGCCTCTAGATAGCGGCAAGCACCCCGTTTCGTCCAGCGCGGAATCAGTTGCGCCGGCCACTCGTCGAGCGGCGCCGCACAGGGGAACGGATTCTGTTGACAAGCGATGCGGGGCGGCTATTCTGCGCGCCACCAACGACGGGCGCTGCCTGTCGGCCCCTGATGCCCAGGTGGCGGAATTGGTAGACGCGCTGGCTTCAGGTGCCAGTGGCCATTAG
>WTIL01000034.1:3261-6174 GCA_011522725.1 Rhodospirillaceae bacterium | reverse complement strand
ATCATCGTTCTGCTTGCGGCAATGATGCATGCGGCATGGAACGCCATCGTCAAGGGCGCAGCCGACAGGACGGTCACTTTCGGCCTTGTCGCCACGGGCCATATGCTGCCGGCGCTGATGATCGCTCCGTTCGTGCCACTGCCGCCGCCGGAAACGGTTCCTTACATCATCATCTCGACGATCATTCACTGGGGATATTATTTCTTCCTCAACGCGTCCTACCGGTTCGGCGATCTGTCGCTGGTCTATCCGATCGCGCGGGGCGCGACACCGCTCCTGGTCGCAGGAATGGCGCTGGTATGGCTCGGAGAAACGCTGACCCCGCTTGGCTGGAGCGGGCTTGTCTGCATTTCGGTCGGCGTTCTGATCCTCGGCCGGCGCTGCTTTGATTCCGACAAGCCGTTGCTGACAGTGGCGATGGCGCTCGCCACCAGCGGCACCATAGCCGCCTATTCCATCGTCGACGGCGTCGGCGTCAGGATGGCGCCAGAGGCCATTTCCTACATTGTCTGGCTGTTCATCGCGGAAGGCCTTGTTGTGCTGTTCATCTTCGCGCGCTGCCATGACCGTTTTCGCGCGCTTACCCGAAAGCAGTTTGCCATCGGGCTTGGCGGCGGGGTGTTGTCGGCGCTCGCCTATGCGCTGGCACTCTATGCCAAGACAAAGGCACCTATCGGCATGGTCTCCGCACTGCGCGAGACATCAGTGATCTTCGCGGCGATGATCGGACTGTTCTGGTTCGGCGAGGGATCTGTCAGGGCACGGCTCGGAGCCGCCATACTGGTGTTCGCCGGCATCGTTCTTCTGGCGCTTGCCTGATCAGGCGGCCTGCCTGCAAGGCGTGACCGCAGACATGAACAGCGGCAGCGGGAACGATTCTTTTTGCCGCCGGGAACGCATGCTGCATAGAATATCCGGGCCGGCCGGGACGTCATCGCCGACACGCACCGGACAGTGGCTGGCCAACAGAAAGGCGGGCTCCATGCCGATCACTTCTCCTGTCACGGTCAACGGCCGGACCTATGCTGCGCCGAAAACCTGCGCCGTCGCCATCTGCCTTGACGGGTGCGAGCCCGCATATCTCGAGGCCGCGATCGCAAGGGGGCTGATGCCCAACCTCGAGCGCATCCGCGCCAAGGGCACGGAACGGATCGCGCATTCGGTGATTCCCTCATTCACCAACCCGAACAACATGTCGATCGCCACCGGCAGGCCACCCGCCATTCACGGCATCTGCGGCAACTACCTGTATGAGCCGGAGACCGGCGAGGAAGTGATGATGAACGATGTGCGCTTTCTTCGCGCGCCGACCATCTTCTCGCATTATTACGCCGCCGGGGCGCGGGTCGCGCTCGTGACCGCCAAGGACAAGCTGCGCGCCCTTCTGGGAACCGGCCTGTCCTTCGACGAGGACCGCGCCATCTGTTTTTCGTCCCAGTGCGCCGATCAGGCGACAAAGGCGGAACACGGCATCGAGAATGCCAGCACATGGCTCGGCCGACCGGTGCCGGAAGTCTATTCCGCGGAGCTGTCGGAGTTCGTCTTCGCCGCCGGTGTGAAGATCCTGGAAGAATGGAACCCGGATGTGCTGTATCTGTCGACCACCGACTATATCCAGCACAAGTTCGCGCCCGACGAGGACGGCGCGCTCCGCTTCAACGCCATGGTCGACGGGTATCTCGGCAAGCTCGACGAGATGGGAGCCGCCATCGTGCTGACGGCCGACCACGGCATGAAGCCCAAACATGACGCAGCCGGCGACCCAGCCGTCATCTATGTTCAGGACCTTCTGGACGAGTGGCTCGGCAAGGCTGCCGCGCGGGTCATCCTGCCGATCACCGACCCCTATGTCGTGCATCATGGCGCGCTTGGGTCGTTCGCCACCGCCTATCTTCCGGAGGGAAGCGATATCGGCGAAATCATGTCCCGGCTGGACGCCGTCGACGGCATCATGCTGGTGGTCGGCCGTGACGAGGCTGTGCGGCGTTTCGAGCTTCCGGCCGACCGGATCGGCGATATCGTCATCATTTCTGACGAGCAGGTCACTATCGGCACGTCCGAGGACCGGCATGACCTGGCTGCGCTGAAAGAGCCGCTTCGCAGCCATGGCGGGCTGACCGAACAGGAAGTTCCCTTCATCATCAACCGTCAGATCGACCTTCCGGCCGCGCCGGAACTTCGCAATTTCGACGCCTTTTACTATGCCGCGGTCGCGGCATCGCAGTAACCGAACCCGAAGCATGACAGGATGACCAGTCAGGATATTCGTAACGAGGGCATGCGCATTGGTGGCAAAATCGTCCATACCGACGAGGTTGTCGAAGCCCGTTATCCCTACACCGACGAGGTGATCGGCACGGTGCCGGCCGGCAAGGCCGAACATGCGCGGCGCGCCTTTGAAATCGCGGCCGCCTGCCAGCCGAAGCTGACCCGTTACGAGCGTCAGCAGATCCTGTTCCGCGCCGCCGAGCTGATCCGCGAGCGCCGCGAGGACATCGCCCACTGGCTGACCCTCGAGCTCGGCATCTGCAAGCAGCATTCGCTGTATGAGGCGGGGCGCTCCTATGACGTCTTCACCCTCGCCGGGCAACTGGCAATTCAGGATGACGGCCAGATCTTCTCATGCGACCTGACCCCGCACGGCAAGAGCCGGAAAATCTACACCAAGCGCGAGCCGGTGCGCGCAATCTCGGCGATCACCCCGTTCAACCATCCGCTGAACATGGTGGCGCACAAGATCGCCCCGTCGATCGCCACCAACAACTGCATGGTCTGCAAACCGTCAGAGCTGACGCCGCTGACCGCGATCACCCTCGCCGACATTCTCTATGAGGCCGGTCTTCCGCCGGAGATGTTCCAGGTGGTGACGGGATGGCCGGCCGATATCGGAGACGAGATGGTCACCAATCCGAA
>WTIL01000034.1:0-3161 GCA_011522725.1 Rhodospirillaceae bacterium | reverse complement strand
CCATCCGCTTTGGCGACCCGATGGACCCACAAACCCAGCTTGGCTGTGTGATCGATGCGGAGGCCGCCGCCCTGTTCGAGCGCCGTGTGATGCAGGCGGAAGCTGCCGGTGCCAAAATCCTCTATCACCCGGGGCGCAACGGCGCACTGCTACCGCCAATTGTCGTCGACCGCGTGCCGCATGACAGCGAACTGGTGATGGAGGAAACCTTCGGGCCGGTCGTGCCGATCCTCCGCGTGCCGGACGATGACGACGCGGTGATGGCCATTTCCAACAGCACCGCCTTCGGCCTGTCCTCGGGTGTCTGCACCAACGACCTGATCCGCGCCACACGCTTTATCGAGGGGCTGAATGTCGGCACGGTGAATATCTGGGAACAGCCAGGCTACCGGATCGAGATGTCGCCTTTCGGCGGCATCAAGGATTCAGGAAACGGCGTCAAGGAAGGCGTTCTGGAAGCGATGAGGTTCTTCACCAATGTGAAGACCTACTCGCTCCCCTGGCCCAGTTGATACTGAAAAACCAGCTGGCGATCAGAAGCAGGCCCTGAACAGCCCGCGCAGGCCGTCTGCCGTCAACTCTACCGGATTGCCGCCGCAGGACGGGTCCTCCAGCGCCATCGCCACCAGATCATCGAGCCTGTCCGCCGAGACACCCATCTCGGTGAGGGTGCGCGGGATCGCAAAACTGTCATTGAACTGCTGCACAAACTCGCAGAAGCCGTCGAACCCGCCATCGATTCCCAGATAGGCCGCCGCCTGGTCGAACCGGCCGCGGATCGCGTCGGCATTGAAGGCGAGCACGGCAGGCATGCACACGGCGTTGGTCGTGCCGTGATGGGTGTTGAAGACCGCGCCGACAGGATGGCTCATCGCATGGATCGCCCCCAGCCCCTTCTGGAAGGCGGTCGCCCCCATGGCGGCGGCGCTCATCATATGGGCGCGCGCCTCCAGATCGTCCGGCGTCGCATAGGCCCGCGGCAGATAGGTCGTCACCAGACGCATCCCTTCCAGCGCGATGCCCTGTGACATCGGATGATAATGCGGGCTGCTATAGGCCTCGACACAATGGGCGAAGGCGTCAAGACCGGTTCCCGCGGTGATGAATTTCGGCATGCCGACCGTCAGTTCCGGATCGGCGATCACGATGCTTGGCAGCACTTTCGGATGGAAGATGATCTTCTTCACATGTGTCTGCGAGTTGGTGATGACGCTGGCACGCCCGACCTCGGACCCGGTGCCGGCGGTCGTCGGCACCGCGATGATCGGGGCGATGGCGTCGGCATCGGCACGGGTCCACCAGTCGCCGATATCCTCGAAATCCCAGACCGGCCGGGTCTGGCCGGCCATGAAAGCCACCATCTTTCCAAGGTCGAGACCCGAACCGCCGCCAAAGGCGATCACACCATCATGGCCGCCGGCCTGATAGGCGGCGACGCCTGCCGCCAGATTGATCTCGTTCGGGTTCGGGTCAACATCGGCGAACAGCGCATCGCCGAGCCCGGCTGCCGCCATGATCTCGCGCGCCCGGCCGGTAATCGGCAGCCCGGCGAGCCCGCGGTCCGTGACAAGCAGGGGGCGTGAGATTCCGGCGGCGGCACAGGCATCGCCAAGTTCGCTGATGCGTCCGGCGCCGAAACGGACAGCCGTCGGATATGACCAGTTTCCGGTAAGCGTCATGAGATGACCTTCTTCAATGAAATCTTGTTCGGGCGAATGTCATTCGGGCAAGTCTCGAGCATGCGTCTCTCCTTTCAGGCCGGATCAGGCGCGCTCGAAACCGCGTGCCACTTCATAGTCGGTGACAACACGGTCGAATTCTTCGATTTCCCATTCCGCGGCGCGTGCGTAATGCCGCACGACAGACTCGCCGAACGCCTCGCGAAGCATCTTCGACTTCAGCATTGCGGCCCGTGCGTCGCGCAGCGAGTTCGGCAGCATCGCCGTGCGCCCCTTGTAGACGTCGCCCTTGGCAGGATCCGGCAGCTCCATGCCGGCCTCGATACCGGACAGGCCGGCAGCAAGCTGGGCCGCCATCGCCAGATAGGGGTTCAGGTCCGACCCGCCGATCCGGCATTCGACCCTGACCCCGGACGTGCCTTCGCCACAGACGCGATAACCGGCTGTCCGGTTGTCGACCGACCAGATGATCCGTGTCGGCGCAAAGGTGCCCCTGGCAAAGCGCTTGTAGCTGTTGATGTAGGGGGCCAGGAAATAGGTGGTCTCGGCCGAATGCGCGAGAAGGCCGGCCAGATACTGCTTCATCACCGCCGACATGCCGAGCGCATCGGCCTTGTCGAAGAAGGCGGGCTTGCCGTCCTTCCACAGCGACTGGTGGATATGCGCCGCGGACCCGACCTTGTCGTGATGCCATTTCGGCAGGAACGACACGGCGTTGCCCTGCTGCCAGCCAATCTCCTTGGCGGCATGTTTGGCAATGCTGTGATGGTCGGCTGCCAGCATCGCCTCGGCATATCTGATGTTGAGCTCCTCCTGTCCGGTCTCGGCCTCGCCCTTGGAATTCTCGACTGGAACACCGGCAGCCCGCAGATGATTGCGAAGCGGGCGCATCAGATGCTCTTCCTTGGTGGTCTGCAGGATATTGTAATCCTCGTTATAGCCGCTGATCGGCGCCAGGTCGCGGAAGCCGGATTTGCGGATGTCATCGAAGCTCCGTTCGAAAATGAAGAATTCCAGCTCGGTGGCCATCATCGCCTCGAAGCCAAGCGCCCTTGCGCGGGCCACCTGACGCTTCAGCATGGCGCGC
The DNA here is from genome assembly GCA_011522725.1 of Rhodospirillaceae bacterium. Lineage (GTDB taxonomy): Bacteria > Pseudomonadota > Alphaproteobacteria > Puniceispirillales > Puniceispirillaceae > UBA8309. The sequence goes on along the minus strand of WTIL01000034.1, from coordinate 395 downwards.
GGCGAATGCGGCACCTCTTCATGCGTGTGGTGGTCGAGGACGTCGCAAAGCACAAGCACCGTGCCCTCGAGCCAGGGCAACCGCCGGATTGTCGCCAGGTCGGGCTTCATGATGTAGTCGCCATAACCCGATTCCCAGGATGTGGCCTCATAGCCCTCCGGCGTCGCCATCTCCAGATCGGTGGCGAGCAGATAGTTGCAGCAATGGGTTTCCTCCCACGCGCTCTCGACAAAATGCTCGGCGTGAAACCTCTTGCCGGCAAGCCGCCCCTGCATGTCGATGATACAGGCAAGGACCGTGTCGATCTCGCCGGCAGCGGTCGCGGTTTTCAGTTCGTCAAAGGAAAGCTGTCCAGCCATGATATGTCATCCCTAGGCAAAGTCGGAGGAAAGCCC
>WTIL01000026.1 GCA_011522725.1 Rhodospirillaceae bacterium | reverse complement strand
ATCCAGAAGAACGCCATGCGGGAACGGCCGAAACGGCTCGCCGCCACCCGCCATGACGCATTTACATATGGCATGATTCCATTCCGGCTCCCTATGCGGGCGCAATGCGGCTAGAGTGGAACCACGCTGGCATCAGCCGGTGCGAACCTGATGGATGTGAGGGGCATATGGCCGAGCCGGCAGATCTCTTTGCCGCGGATTCAGGCGCCGGCGGCGCAGCTTCCGGCACCGGCATGCGCCTGACCGGAGGCGCGGCATCCGGCGACGTCATCTTCCTTGAGCACGGCCTCAGCTTCTGGGGCGGCGTCGATCCGGACAGTGGCACCATCATCGACACCCATCACCCCGCCTGCGGACAGTCCGTCACCGGCAAGGTGGTCGCCATGCCGACATCGCGCGGCTCATGCAGCGGAAGCGGCGTGCTTCTGGAGCTGGCGCTGAACGGGCTGGCACCAGCCGCGCTGATCTTTGGCGAGGCAGAGGAAATCCTGACACTTGGCGCGCTGGTCGCCGGCCGGGTGTTCGGCCGGCCGGTCCCGGTGCTGCGCCTGCCGCCCGGTCTGTTCCGGAAGCTGTCCGCCGCCACGCGTGCCATGATCGATGATGACGGGCTCGCCATCGACGACAGCCACCTGCCGCTTGCGGATGCCGACCTGTCCGAATTGCGGCTGACAGCCGGTGACCAATCCATGCTCGACGGGGCGGACGGGCCGGTGACGGCGATGGCACTGGATATCATATGCAGGCTGGCGGTCATGCAGGGGGCCGACCGGCTGGTCGATGTGTCGCGCGGCCATATCGACGGCTGCATCCTCGCCCATGACGCCAATCTCGGATTTGCCGAAACAATGGCGGCCAAGGGGGCGCGGATACGGATCCCCACCACCATCAACGCCATTTCCGTCGATCGCCGCAACTGGCGCCAACAGGGGGTTGATCATGCGTTCGGCTCACGCGCCAGCAGGCTTGCCGACAGCTATGTCGATATGGGCGCGGTGCCGAGCTTTACCTGCGCTCCCTATCTGCTGGGCGATCCGCCGGCAGCCGGCGAGTGCATCGGCTGGTCGGAATCCAACGCGGTGATCTATGCCAACAGCGTTCTTGGCGCGCGCACGCTGAAAATTCCCGATTACCTGGACCTGTTCGTCGCCATGACGGGCCGCGCGCCCTATTGCGGCACCTATGCGGACAGCGGAAGGCAGGCACGGCGGATCGTCGAGCTTGCAGCGGTTCCGACGGATGTCGATGACGGTTTCTGGCCCCTTCTCGGCTGGGTGCTCGGCAAGCTCTCGCCGGACCGGATACCGCTGCTGCGCGGGCTGGAGGAGATGAATGTCGATGACGATGCCATGAAGGCGATCTGCGCCGCCTTCGGCAGCACATCTGGCGCGCCGATGCTCCATATCGCCGGCCACACACCCGAAGCCGGCATGCCTTCGGCGCCCGCTGCGGACAGGGTGACCATCGACCGCGAGATGCTCGCAGATGCCTGGCGGCAGCTCAATTCCGGCGGTGCGGACATTGATCTTGTCGCCATCGGCAGCCCGCATGTCTCGCTCGCCGAGCTGCATCTCATGGACGCCGCGCTTGACGGCCGGCACCGCCATGCAGATGTGAAGCTCATCATCACCATCGGGCGCGATGTGCTGGATATCGCGCGGCGGGACGGCGTGGCGGCAAGGCTCGAGGCGTCAGGTGCCACGCTCTATTCCGATCTGTGCTGGTGTTCGATCACGCAGCCGCTGTTCCCGCCGGAGACGAAGGTGCTGATGACCAATTCCGGCAAATACGCCCATTACGCCACCGGCCTGTCTGGGTGCCGGGTGCGGCTCGGCGGGATCACCGCCTGTGTCGAGGCTGCTGTCAGCGGCATCGCGAATACAGCGCTTCCCCGATGGCTCGGCCACTGAGAGCGACCATCTTCAGGCGGCCTCCCCAGTCCCCGGGCTTCAACCCGCTGCCGTGTTCTCCGCGATCATCGAGATCATCTCGAACATGACCGCCGCGCCCACCATCGCCGTGATGTTGTTCGGGCTGTCCTTCGTCGGCATCATGCAGACCACATCGCCGCCGATGATGTTCAGCCCCCGCGCCGCGTGGAGAAGCTCGACGGCTTCGTCCATCGAGAACCCGGTCACGCCCGGCTCGATATTGGAGACGGCCGGCGCCACCGACGGGTCGAGACAGTCCAGATCAAAGGTAATGTAGACGGGCCGGCCGGCGAGAACATCGCGGGCCTGCGCGATGACGTCGGCCGCGCCGCGCCTGCGGTAGTCCGCCATGGTCACGACATTATAGCCGTAATCATATGACGGCTGCAGCCAGTCCAGTGTGCGCGGATGGCCACGAAGGCCGATCTGCATGGATCCGGCCGGATCGATCAGGCCCTGGTCGGCCGTGTAGGCGCCCCAGTGCGCGGCGCTCTTCTCGGCGCCGAGGAAATGATCGACGGTGGTGAAGACATCGGTATGCGCGTCAAGATGCAGAAAGCAGATCTTCTCGCCGCCGGCCAGCTTGCCGCGGCCGAGGCCCTGGATGATGCCGCCGGTGATGGAATGGTCGCCGCCGATCGACACCGGCCGCGCACCGCTGGCGTCTATGTCCTTGTAGAACTCGGTGATCCTCTGGATGCAGTCTTCATTGTCGTTGGCCCGCGGAAACGGCACGTCACCCACATCTACGATTTTCGCAGCTTCCCAGGGGTCCAGCTGAAACCCCCCATGCGCACGGCGCTGCAGCGCGGAGACGTTGCGCACGGCGCGGGGGCCCAGATGCTGGTCGCGCTCGGTGGTGCCGTTGCCGGTCGAATGCGGCACGCCGACAAGCGCGATATCCGCGCCGGCCGCGCCCTCATGCGGCGCGCGAAACAGGGTTGGCACGCCCCACCAGTAAAGGTTTTCCATCATGCTGCGATCGTGCTTGTCACCCATTGTCCTGCCCTCCATCAATCGACGGGGTGGAGTCTAGGGTGAATGCGGGCGCGCTGGCAAATGCTGTAGGGCGGCCGGAGATATTTTGTCGGCCCGGTATGTGGCGCGGAATCACTCGCGGCCGATCGAATGATAGAACAGGCCCGCCTCGCGCATATCCTCGGGGCGATAGATATTGCGAAGATCGACGAGAACATTGCCGCGCATGGCGTCAAGATAATGCGCCGGTGTCAGGGCCCGAAACTCGTTCCATTCGGTGACGACAACCGCCACATCCGCGCCTTCGAGGCAGGCAGCGGCGCTGTCGGTGAAAATGGTGGCGCCGGGCAGCATGGTGCGTGCTTCTTCCATTGCCTTCGGATCATAGGCCCGCACCATGGCACCGGCCTCAACCAAGGCCGGCAGGATATCCAGCGACGGGCTGTCACGCATGTCGTCTGTTTCGGGCTTGAAGGACAGGCCGAGCACGGCGACGGTCTTGCCGGCAATGTCGCCGCCGGCAGCGGCGATGATGCGGTCGGCCATCGACTGCTTGCGGGAATCATTGTAGCGGACAACCTCGCTGACGATGCCGACATCGGTGCCATGATCCTCGGCGGTTCGGACCAGCGCCAGCGTATCCTTCGGGAAACAGGACCCGCCATATCCCGGGCCGGGGTGAAGGAACTTGTTGCCGATCCGCTGGTCGAGGCCCATGCCCCTGGCGACGTCATGCACGTCGGCACCGACCTTTTCGCACAGATCGGCCATCTGGTTGATGTATGAGATCTTCACCGCAAGAAAGGCGTTGCTCGCATATTTGATCAACTCCGACGTCTCAAGGCTGGTCACCAGGATCGGGGTCTCGAGAAGGTAGAGCGGCCGGTAGAGGGCACGGAGCACATCCTGCGCACGCGCGGTCTCGGCCCCGACGACCACGCGGTTGGGCCGCATGAAATCGCCGATGGCGGCGCCTTCGCGAAGAAACTCGGGATTGGATGCCACGTCGAAATCGGCATCGGGGCTGGCATCCCTGATGATGGTTTCGACCTTGCGGCCCGTTCCCACCGGCACGGTCGATTTCGTGACAACGACGGTATAGCCGGACAGGTGGCCGGCAAGCTCGCGCGCGGCGTCGAACACATAGGTCAGGTCGGCATGCCCGTCGCCGCGTCGGGTGGGCGTTCCGACTGCGATGAACACGGCATCCGCACCGGCGACAGCCGGCCCAAGCTCGGTCGTGAAATGCAACCGGCCGGCCGTGACGTTGCGTGCCACAAGGTCCTCGAGGCCCGGCTCATAGATCGGCATCACACCCGATCTGATGCTGTCGATCTTGCCGGCATCCTTGTCGATACAGGTGACGTCGAAGCCGAATTCGGAAAAACAGGCGCCCGACACAAGACCGACATAACCGGTTCCAATAACTGCCAGCTTCACATGCATCTCCTGCGGTTTGGGTGGCGGAATGCTGCAGGGCCACGCCGCATGTTATATCGCGCTTTTGTTACAGGCAGATTGCGTCCCGTGCAAACCATTGCGGCTAGAGGTCCATCAGCCTTTCAACGGCAAGCGTCATGACATGGCCCAGCGCGATATGCGATTCCTGAATGTGCATCGTCACCTTGCTGGGAACGGCGAGCAGCACATCGGCATGTTCCGCCAGCTGGCCGCCGCTCTCGCCCGTCATGGCACAAATCCGGATGCCGTTGTCGCGCGCCGCCTTGCAGGCCGCGACCACATTTCCGGAATTGCCGCTTGTCGAGATCGCGACAAGCACATCGCCGGGCCGGCCAAGAGTCTCCACCTGCCGTGCGAATACACCTTCGAACCCGAAATCATTCGCATAGGCGGTCAGGAATGAGGTGTCCGTGGTCAGCGCCAGCGCGGCCAGCCCGTGCCGGGGCCGCCGGTGATCGAGCGTGGCGACGAATTCGGCCGCGAGATGCTGCGAGTCGCCAGCCGAGCCGCCATTCCCGCAGAACATGAGCTTGCCGCCGTCACCAAGGCTTGCGACGATCATTTCGGCCGCCTTCATCACCGCCTCGCTGCAGTCCGCGGCGGTCTGCAGCTTCACCTCGGCGGAGGTCGCAAGAAGGGCGTGGACATCGGAAGAACTGAAGCCTGACATGATCGTGCATACCAGTTGTGGAAACATGCTGCTGGCTTGACCCGCGATTTGCGGAAAGCTATCCATGGGTACCAGCCGCCTCTCGTAATCGCAAGGATACTCCCATGATCAAGAAGGCCATTTTTCCGGTGGGCGGTCTTGGCACGCGGTTTCTCCCCGCGACAAAGGCGATGCCCAAGGAAATGCTGCCTGTCGTCGACAAGCCCCTGATCCAGTATGCGGTCGAGGAGGCTGCGGAAGCGGGCGTCGAGGAATTCATCTTCGTTACTGGCCGCAACAAGACAGCCATCGAGGACCATTTCGACCATTCCTTCGAGCTGGAGGAGACCCTTGCCGCAAAGGGCAAGGACGAGGCGCTGCACCTGGTCAAGGACATGCTGCACAACCCCGGATCGGTCTTCTATGTCCGCCAGCAGCAACCTGCAGGGCTCGGCCATGCGGTCTGGTGCGCGCGCCATCTTGTCGGTTCCGAGCCGGTTGCCGTTCTCCTTGCCGACGACCTGATCCTCGGGGCCAGCTGCGTGAAGGAAATGGTCGACGCCTACAAGGGCGGCAACATGGTTGCTGTGATGGATGTGCCGCACGAGCAGACAGGCTCTTACGGGATCGTCACGCCAGGCGCCGATGACGGCCGGATCGTGCAGGTCGAGGGTCTCGTCGAAAAGCCGGATCCTTCATCCGCGCCGTCCAATATCGCCGTTGTCGGCCGCTATATCATAACGCCCGAGGTGTTCGAGACGCTGGCTGCACAGGAACGTGGCGCGGGAGGCGAGATCCAGCTGACCGACGCCCTCGCCAAGCAGATCGGCAAAGCGCCCTTTTCCGGCGTCAGGTTCTCCGGCGAGCGGTTCGACTGCGGCTCCAAGCTCGGATTCCTGCAGGCGAATGTCGCCTTTGGCCTGAACAATGACGCCATGCGGGACCAGCTTCGCGACTGGCTTGGCGAGCGGCTGGGATGAGCGCTCACCGGTTTCACCCGACAATCCTGCGGGCCTATGACATCCGCGGAATATTCGAAGACACGCTGACAACCGGCGATGCCTTCGCCATCGGCCTGTCCTTCATCAGCATCCAGAAGCAGCGTGGCCTCGGCAATGAGGTGACCGTCGGGCGTGACGGCAGGCTGTCTTCACCGGTGCTTGCCGCAGCGCTGATCGACGGGCTTGTCGCCGGTGGTGCGCAGGTATCCGATATCGGCTGCGGTCCGACGCCGATGCTGTATTTCGCTGCCCACGAGCTTGGCAGTGGCGGCGCCATTCAGGTGACCGGAAGCCACAACCCGCCAACGCATAACGGCTTCAAGATGGTGATGGGCGGCCTGTCCTTCTTCGGCGCGGATATCGAGGAGCTTGGCCGCATCAGCGCCGCCGGACCCGATCGCACCGATGACGGAGGCGTCGTATCGCGGGCCATCGAGGAGGCCTATGTCGACCGGCTTGCCGCCGGCGCCGTCGCAACAGGCCTCTCGGTCATATGGGATTGCGGCAACGGGGCCAGCGGGCCGGCGACCGAAAAGCTGGTGGCGCGTCTCGACGGCACGCACAAGGTGCTGTTCCCTGAAATTGACGGGACCTTCCCGAACCACCATCCGAACCCGGTCGACCCGGAAACACTCGAGCTGTTGCGGGCCGAGGTCGCGGCGGCCGGCGCCGATCTCGGCATCGGTTTCGACGGTGACGGCGACAGAATCGGCATTATCGATGGCAAGGGCCGGCAGGTGCCGGGCGACCTGCTGACCGCGTTTCTGGCAAAGGATGTCGCCGCACGGCATCCGGGCGCGCCGATCCTGCTGGACGTGAAATCCTCGGAAGCGGCATTGCGGCTCGTCGAGAGCGCAGGCGCCGCCGCGCAGATCTGGAAGACTGGCCATAGTCATATGAAGAAGCGGATGAAGGAGCTCGAGGCCCCTCTTGCCGGAGAAATGTCGGGCCATATCTTCATCGCCGACAATTATCTGGGGTTTGATGACGCCATCTATGCCGCCGTCCGCGTCATCACGCAGATGGTAAAGGGTGGCCAGTCGATCACCGAATTCATGGATTCGCTTCCCGAACAGCACGCCACGCCCGAGCTCCGCATCGACTGTCCCGACACGGTGAAGTTCGATTCGATGGAAAAAATCCGGGCGCATGTGCTTTCCGGACATGACGCGGCGGATGTGAACAGCATCGACGGCGTACGGGTACGGTCGGGTGACGGCTGGTGGCTGATCCGTGCCTCCAACACCGAAGCGGCGCTTGTCGCGCGTGCCGAAGCTGCTGACCGGACGGCGCTCGACAGGCTTCTCGGCGACATCGAAACCACGCTTGCCGCTGCCGGCCTCGACTGGAAACGCCCCTGATTTCACGGCCCGGGCAAAGCCTTTGAGGCCGGGCCCTGGCGCAATCTGCCCTTGGTGGTTGGCAAGCCGGTGCGCAGGGATTATGTTCTGCTCGGATCCCGGCCTTGGGACCGTGCCTGACCTTTGGAGACATCCATGACTGAATTTGTTGCGCGTGGTGACCTGTCGGTTGCTGCCGAACTCGCTGCCTTTGTCGAAACCGACCTTCTTGCCGGATCGGGCGTCGCACCCGACGCCTTCTGGACGGGTTTTGATGCGGCTGTTCACCGCCTGGCGCCGCGCAACCGCGAGCTTCTGGCCGTGCGCGCGACCATGCAGTCGCAGATCGATGCCTGGCTGAACGAAAACGCCGCCGCGGGAATTGATGCCGCGGCCTATACCGCGTTTCTTGGCGAGATCGGATATCTTGTCGAAGAGGGTGATGATTTCTCGGTGGAAACAAGCAAGGTCGATCCAGAGATCGCCAGCATTGCCGGACCGCAGCTTGTCGTTCCGATCACCAATGCGCGTTATGCGCTGAACGCCGCGAATGCGCGTTTCGGCAGCCTGTATGATGCGTTCTACGGAACCGACGCCATTCCGGCCGAAGAGACGCAGGTGTCCGGCTACGACCCGGCGCGCGGCGGCAAGGTGATCGCACGGGTCCGCGCCTTCCTTGACGAGGCGTTTCCGCTCGACAATGGCAGCTGGACCGAAGTGACCGGACTGTCGGTATCGAACGGCGCCCTCGTGGCACAGCTCGGCGATGCGTCCGGAACACTGGCAAACACCGCCGGATTTGCCGGCCATATCGGCAATGCGGATGCCCCGCAGGCCCTGGTGCTGAAAAACAACGGCCTGCATGTCCTGATCAGGATCGACCGTGAGGGCGTGATCGGGCGCGACGATGCGGCAGGCATCAATGATGTGATCGCTGAATCGGCCATGTCCAGCATCATGGATTGCGAGGATTCCGTCGCCTGTGTCGATGCCGAGGACAAGGTCCTCGCCTATCGCAACTGGCGCGGCTTGATGGACGGCACGCTCGAGGAGAGCTTCGAGAAGGGCGGGCGCACTGTCACTCGCAAGCTTGCCGACGATATCTCCTACACCGCCGCCGACGGCAGCGCCGCAAGCCTGAAGGCGCGCGCGCTGATGCTGGTCCGCAATGTCGGCCACCTGATGACAAACCCGGCCATCCGGCTTTCCGACGGCAGCGAGATTCCCGAAGGAATCATGGATGCCTTCATGACCGTCGCCGGCGCGCTTCCCGACCTGCGTGACGGGCGCAACTCCGCCGCCGGATCCGTCTATATCGTGAAGCCGAAAATGCACGGTCCCGAGGAAGTCGCCTTCGCGGTCGAGATTTTTGCCGCCGTGGAAGACCTTCTCGGCCTCGAGGCGAACACCATCAAGATCGGCATCATGGATGAGGAACGCCGCACCACGGTGAACCTCAAGGAATGTATCCGCGCCGCCAAATCGCGTGTCGTCTTCATCAACACCGGCTTCCTAGACAGGACCGGCGACGAGATCCACACCTCGATGGAGGCCGGGCCGATGATCCGCAAGGCCGACATGAAAGGCGCCACCTGGATCAGCGCCTATGAGGACTGGAATGTCGATGTCGGGCTGTCCTGCGGACTGGCCGGAAAAGCGCAGATCGGCAAGGGCATGTGGGCCATGCCAGACCGCATGGCGGACATGCTGGAGCAGAAGATCGGCCATCCGATGGCCGGCGCGAACTGCGCCTGGGTGCCCTCGCCGACAGCCGCGACGCTGCATGCGCTGCATTATCACAAGGTCGATGTCGCCGCGCGTCAGGCGGAAATCGCGGGTCGTGCCAAAGCAAGCCGCGACGACATCCTGTCGGTTCCGGTGGCCGTGCGCCCGAACTGGTCGGAAGACGATATCCGGGCGGAGCTTCGCAACAACGCGCAGGGCATCCTCGGCTATGTGGTCCGCTGGGTGGACCAGGGCGTCGGCTGTTCCAAGGTTCCGGACATCCATGATGTCGGGCTGATGGAAGACCGCGCCACGCTGCGGATTTCATCGCAGCATATCGCCAACTGGCTTCACCACGGCGTCTGCTCCGAACCCCTTGTCCGCGAGGTGATGGAGGAAATGGCAGCCGTCGTCGACCGCCAGAACGAGGGCGATGCCGCCTACAGCCCGATGGCGCCCGATTTCGACGGTTCGGTCGCTTTCAAGGCCGCCTGCGATCTTGTGTTCCGCGGCCGCGAGCAGCCCTCCGGCTACACCGAACCGGTGCTTCACGCGCGCCGGCTGGAAAAGAAAGCGCAGGATGCCGTTTAACGCTGATCCCTATATCTCGAAGACGCCGGGCTTTCCGAAAGAAGGCATCACCTTCTACGACATCAGCCCGATCCTCGAGGACAGCGCCGTGATCCGGCAGGCGATGGACGCGCTTGCCGACCTCACCCGCCCGATGCAGCCCGACATCATTGCCGGCGTCGATGCGCGGGGATTCCTGTTCGCGCTGCCGCTGGCACTCGAGCTTGCATGCGGCATGGTGATGGTGCGCAAGGCCGGCAAGCTTCCCGGCGAGCTGTTCGAACAATCCTATGCCCTTGAATATGGCGAGGCGCGGCTGTCGATCCAGGCAAGCCGGCAGCTTCGCGGCAAGCGCGTCGTGCTGTGCGACGACCTGCTGGCGACCGGCGGAACGCTCGAGGCCTCCGCCAGGCTCGTCGAGCAATGCGGCGGCATCCTCGCCGGTGCCGTCTGCGTGATCGAGCTGACCGGTCTCAAGGGGCGGGCGCGGCTTGACTGTCCGGTAGCGGCACTGCAAACCTACGAATTCTGAATGCCGCACCGGCACCCCGCCGCGTGGCAAGACGCGGAGCCTGCCGATGCGAATGACCCGTCCGCTGCTGTCATGGTCGCTCTATGACTGGGCAAGCTCGCCTGTCCCGACACTTCATACCACTTTCATCTTCTCGGTCTTTTTCACCACCGCGGTGATGCCCGATGGCGGCACCGCCGCCTGGGCATGGATGACATCTGCCAGCGCGTTGCTGATCGCCGTCGCCGCCCCGGTTCTCGGCCGCCTGGCCGACGGGCGCGGCGCGGTGAAACGCTTCCTTCTCTACGCCACCATCATCGGCGCCGCAGCGACGGCCGGCCTGTGGTTTGTCGAACCCGACCCGGCCTTCGCCATGCTGGCGCTGGGTCTATCGGCCGTCTCGATCCTCGCCATGGAGCTCAGCTTCGTCTTCTACAATGCGATGCTGCCGGCGGTGGCGGGCCCGCGCGAATACGGACGCGCCTCGGGGCTGGCCTGGGGGATCGGCTATGTCGGGGCGATATTTGCTCTGGTTCTTGTGCTGATGCTTTTCGTCATGCCCGAGGAACCGGCGCTCGGCATCGGCCGCGAGGACGCGGCGCATATCCGCGTGACCATGATCTTTGCCGCCCTGTGGCTGTGCCTGTTCGCCGCCCCGCTGTTCCTGTTCGTGAAATCACCCGCGCCCGTGGCCGATCCGGCCCCGCTTGGTGTGCAGCTTCGCAACAGCCTGAAGACCGCCATGGCCATTCCGGGCATGACCCGCTTTCTGCTGGCGCGGATGCTGTTTGCCGACGGGCTGGTGACCCTGTTCGCTTTCGGCGGGATCTATGCGGCGACGGTTTTCGGATTCTCGCAAACCAAGGTTCTGGTCTTCGGGATCATCCTGAACATCACCGCCGGAATCGGTGCCGGGATCGGCGGGTTCGCCGATGACAGGATGGGCTCGTTGCGGGTGATGCGTGTCTGCCTTCTCGCCCTGGCGGGGCTTGGGACGGTGGCGATCCTTGCCCCCGCAGAACCGCTGTTCTGGGCTGCGGGCGCCTGTCTCGGCATCTTCATCGGGCCGTTGCAGTCATCGGCCCGTGCCTGGGTGGCGCGCAAGGCACCGCCGGAGCAACGCGCCAGCCTGTTCGGGCTGATGATGTTTTCCGGCAAGGCGACAAGTTTCGTCGGGCCGCTTCTCTACGGCATTCTGATCACCGTAACAGGAAATGACCGCGCCGGCATGACCGTCGTCATCGCGTTGCTGCTGGCAGGTTTGCTGGTGCTGCCGCGCCGCTAGCGGCTCAGGCGTTGCCCTCGTCAGCAGCACGGACCTCGTCACGGAAGCTGTCGATCGGGACATCCTTGCCGTCGCGCTTGATGTGCCAGAAAGTCCAGCCATTGCATGACGGCAGCGACTGCAGCTTGGCCCCGAGGCTGTGGATCGAGCCGCTCTCGCTGTTGTCGGTGACAAGCGATCCGTCGGCGCGGACCCGCGCGGTGAAACGGCGCTTGGAGTCGAAAAGCACATCACCCGGGTGGATCATTCCGCGTTCGATGAGGGACCCGAACGGCACCTTCGGCTTGGCGCGCTTCGGCTGCGTTGCCAGAAGATCGGGCGAGGCAATCGGCGTCACGTTCCTGATCCGCTCACGGGCCAGCGCGGCATAGCCGGGATCCTGCTCGATGCCGATGAAATGACGGTTCAGGCGGCGGGCCACAGCGCCTGTCGTGCCGCTTCCGAAAAACGGATCCAGCACAATGTCGCCGCGGTTGGTCGAAGCCAGGAGCACCCGCGCCAGAAGGGATTCCGGCTTTTGCGTCGGATGCGCCTTGCGGCCGTCGGTCTTCAGACGCTCGGCCCCGGTGCAGATCGGAAGCTCCCAGTCGGATCGCATCTGCACATCGTCGTTCAGCGCCTTCATCGCCTCGTAATTGAATGTGTGGCGCGACTCCTGCGAGCGCGCCGCCCAGATCAGCGTTTCATGGGCATTGGTAAAGCGGCGGCCACGGAAATTCGGCATCGGGTTGGTCTTGCGCCACACCACATCATTCAGCATCCAGAAATCGAGATCCTGAATGATCCGGCCGAGCCGGTAGATATTGTGGTAGCTGCCGATCACCCAGAGCGCGCCATCAGGCTTCAGGATGCGGCGCGCCTCGGTAAGCCAGGCCGTCGAGAAAGCGTCATAGGCGGCGAAGCTGTCGAACTTGTCCCAGTCATCCTCGACGCCGGCGACGGCCGAATGGTCGGGGCGTGACAGGTTTCCGCCAAGCTGCAGGTTATAGGGCGGGTCGGCGAACACCAGATCCACCGATGCCGCCGGCAGTTTCTTCAGTTCCGCCAGGCAATCGCCCTCAATGACAATATCTTTCTTCACGCGTCCCACCCGGTCTTTTTCTTTCTTTTTTGCGTTCCGGCCCATTCAAGAGACGGGCAATGCCCGACCAAGTCAACCGCTCGGCAAGCGCTGTCATGACACTCACAACATCTTGTATAAAGCGGCCGAAAAGGCTGATTATCTTGTGGGGGATATGGTGCAAGTTCCGTGCCTTTTCTGGCACTTGGACGGAATTTGTTAACCTTTGCTGGAAGGTGTTTCGGCCCCGTCGCACAGTAGCCGCCGGATGGGCGCGAAGCTCCTGCGGTGATGCCGCGTGACGCCAAGACGGTCCAGCGCCTCGCGATGGGCGGCCGTGCCGTAACCCATATTGCGCTCCCATCCATAGCCGGGGTTTTCACCGGCAAGGCGCTGCATGATCCGGTCGCGCTCATGCTTGGCGATGACCGAGGCGGCGGCGATGCTGAGGCTGCGCGAATCCCCTTTCACCACCGTCTGGGCGGGACGTGCCAGAGGCGGCATCTGGTTGCCGTCGATCAGGATCTGGGCAGCCTCGCCGATGCCGGCCTCGGACAGGCGCTTGGCAAGCAGTTCGGCCGCCCTGACCATGCCGGCAAGCGTCGCTTTCAGAATGCCGTCGCGGTCGATCACCTCGACCGGGACCGACAGCACCACATGATGATGCGGCAGCTGTGTCAGGATGCCGTGAAAGGCGGCGCGGCTGGCCGCTGTCATTTTCTTGGAATCATCGAGGCCCGGCGGAAACCCGGCCACGGCGTCCTGATCGAGCCAGGCGGCGGCGATGGTGACCGGACCGGCCCAGGGGCCGCGGCCGGCCTCGTCAACGCCGATGACCGGACCGTCAAAGCCTGACTCGATAGACAGGTCGGGCATCACCCGGTACGGCGGGTCGTCGCGGATTCATTCAGGCGCGGCATGATCTCGACGAAGTTGCACGGCCGGTGACGGATGTCGAGCTGGTAGCGCAGGATATCGTCCCATCCGTCCTTGCAGGCGGATGTCGATCCGGGAAGCGCGAACAGATAGGTCCCGCCGGCAACCCCGGCAAGCGCGCGCGACTGAACCGTCGAGGTGCCGATCTTCTCGAAGGACAGCATCCTGAACAGCTCGCCGAATCCCGGAATGTCCTTCTCGACGATGGCGGCGAAAGCCTCCGGCGTGCTGTCGCGGCCGGTCAGGCCCGTACCGCCAGTCGTCACCACGACATCGACCTGCGGACTCTCGATCCATTCTTTCAGCCTGGCGATGATCCGCGGAACATCATCGGTGATGATGGCGCGGTCGGCCAGCACATGGCCGTCCTCCTCGATCCTGGAGACCAGCAGCGAGCCTGACTTGTCATCGGCCTCGGTGCGCGTGTCGGACACGGTCATCACGGCGATATTCACCGGCTGGAATGTAACACTCATGTCGAGGCGGTCGGCGTTGCGGGGCATTTCCTTCTCCCGATTGGGTTTTCGCAGGGTTATGACCCTGAATCAGACCCTACCAGCTGCGGAACACTCAATGAAACAAATCGTCCCGTTCCGCCTGCGGCGAGCTCGCGCAGCGACGGGGCCGGCTCGCCGAGCTGCGCACGGTAGATGGCGAGATTGCTGATCACGCTCTTGATATAGTGTCTTGTCTCGCGGGCCGGGATGGATTCGATCAGCAGGAACGGGTCATCCTGATGATCCACCTTGGCGAGCCATTTGCGCAAATTGCCGGGGCCGCCATTATAGGCAGCCAGAAGCCGGACAACCGACTGGTCGATCAGCGGTTCGTCGAGAAGCGAGTTGATATAGGTCTGGCCGATCTGAAGATTGCGCTGCGGATTCAGCAGCAAATGTCTGTCACGGCCGCGCAGAGAACGGTTCCTGGTCACGAATGAGGCAGTGGACGGCATGATCTGCATCAGACCGGCAGCGCGCGCGCGGCTCTTGGCGCGCGGGTTGAAGCCTGATTCCTGCCGCGAAATCGCCCAGACGAGCGCCTGATCCACCGAAAACTCGACATCGTATCGCGGGATGGGATAGATCGCGCCAAGCCAGGTCTTTCCGCTGTCCTTGCGGAGCAACTCGCCGGCACGGTAGGCCAGCCCCGCCATGCCGTAATCAATGGCAAACCGAAGCGCTGATTCCTGCATATCTGTCGGCATTTCGCCCCACAGGTAGCGAAGTTCGCGTTCGGCATCGTTCTGCCGGCCGATCTGGAGCAGGGCAAACAGCCTTTGCCCGCCCGGCCGTGCCGACAACCATTCGATGAACCCGTCATCATAGGACGGCAGCTCGAACGACAGCTCGAATTCCTGACCCAGCACATGACGGGCCATCACACCATAGAAGCTGTGGAGCTTGCCCGATGCGATCTGCAGGTAACGGATGGCCTCGTCCGGCCGGCCGGCGCGCATCTCCGCACGATAGGCCCAGAACGCGGCGGCGGCGCGAAGGTCGCCGAAGACATCCTCTTCATCAGCCAGCGTCCGGAAGAATGATCCGGCCAGCTCGATATTTCCGCTGCGCCAGGCGGCAAGCCCGCCCGACCAGTAGGCCATATGCGCGCCAGCCCGGCCGATGCCGATGCCGTGGCGCGCCTGCCTGATGGCCTTGTGATCGACACCGAAAATGAAATAGGCGTGCGCGATCTCGCCGCGAAGCTGCGCTTCTTCCTGCTTTGTCAGGTAACGGCGGTTGCGCTCGTTCTCGATTACCTCGAGGGCGCCGGTCGGCCAGCCGCGCCGGATCGAGCGCCTGACCTCGCGGGCCACACGGCGTGTGGTGCGGGGCGAGGCGCGTCCGGACGTGTAGAGCGGTATCGGCGGCCGGTAGTTATTGGGGCTGGTCAGCCCGAAGCCGTTCAGATATCCGGGCTTCGGTGCCTTCGGCGCGGCCGCGTTCTTGGGGCGCCGCTTCTTCGCGAGCCAGAAAATGCGGCTGGCGTCCGGGTGGTCGCTATAGGCCTTCAGCCAGCCCGACAATTCGCGATAGCTTGACCGCCAGGCCGTCGGGTGAAGGTAGCGCTGCGACAGCAGATGACCTTTCAGGATGTCATTGTCCAGCCGACCCATCTCGCGGGTGGCCTGCTTCATCCTGCCGACTTCCTGCAGATGGAACAGTCGCTGGTACTGCGCCACGTCGAAATCGCCAAGAGGCTTTGGCAGTATGCCTGCGGCTGCAGTCCCGGCATCCGCGCCGGTGTCGTCAGCCATCCCGTCTGTTGACGCCACTGCCCGAAACTGCGCGCCGGGACACGCGAAAAGGACTGCCGCAATCAGCAGCGCCGCGCACTGTCGCATAACAGCTGGATGGACAAAGGAGAACACCGGACCGACCTGGCCTTGTTGGACTTGACGGCGCACCTTATCCGAGTTCCGCGGCAAGCGCCAACAGATCCGTATAGGCGAGGCGCTTCTGCGCGGGCGAGCGGAGGAGATAGGCCGGATGCAGCGTCGCCATCGCCCTGCGGGCCACGCCGTCACCGGCATCGAGGTCATGCCAGCGGCCGCGAAGTTTGAGGATTCCGCCTGCCTGACCCAGGAGCGCTTTCGCCGGAGCGCCGCCAAGAAGAAGGATGCAGTCCGGGTCCGCCAACTGAATGTGGCGGCACAGCCATGGCATCAGGATATCCATCTCCTCGTCCGTCGGGGTCCGGTTGCCGGGCGGCCGCCAGGGAATCAGCGTGGTGGCATAGGCGTCGGCCCGGCTGAGCCCGATCGAGGCGAGCATCCTGTCGAAGAGCTGGCCGGCGCCGCCGACAAGAGGGAGGCCGATCCGGTCCTCGTCCCGGCCGGGCACCTCGCCGATCACCATCAGCCTTGCGGCCGGGTTGCCGTCGGCGAAGATCATGTTGCTTGCGGTGTGTTTCAGCGCGCATCCCTCGAACGCTTCGAGCGCGGTGCGCAGCTCTTCCAGCGAGGCGATGCCGGCAAGCTCCGGCGGCGGAGCGGCCGGCTGGCGGACAGGAGCCGGTGCGGGTATGGGCGCCGGTGCGGTTTCCGGCAAAGACGATGACGGCCGGGTGCGCGATGCCGGTTCCTGTTCCTGGCTTTCAACCGCCGGTGCCGTTGCTGGCCGGTTCGCCCCGGCCGGCGCGGCCAGCGCGCTCAATGTCACGGTTGTGTCGTCGGCCGCGTCATCGAGAAGAGCCTCGTCGATCCCCATCGCCTCCTGCCAGGCAAGCTGGTCGATCAGCAATCTGCGGTCTGATTGGTTCGCTGACATGCAAGTTTCCGTCGATTTCCTGACCGTTAACCTGTGCGAAAAAGACAACTATCGTTGCGGCATCAGGTACCATATAACCGATGCTGCCATAACAATGAAGGTCGCTCAAAAAGATCTGGTGGGGCTTAACGGCCGGGAGAAGGTGCGAGATGGAACGTGAAGCAATGGAATTCGATGTCGTGATCGTTGGCGGCGGCCCGTCGGGCCTGTCGGCTGCGATCAGGCTGAAGCAGCTTGCCGCCGAGGCCGGGCGCGACCTCGAAGTGTGCCTGATTGAAAAAGGCAGCGAGGTTGGCGCACACATCCTGTCGGGCGCCGTGCTCGAACCACGTACCCTGAACGAGCTGATCCCGGACTGGAAAGAACGCGGCGCGCCCCTCGACACGCCGGTCACCGCCGACAAGTTCATGTTCCTGACCGAGAGCGGGTCTTTCCGCCTGCCGACACCGCCGCAGATGAACAATCACGGCAACTACATTATCTCGCTCGGCAATTTTTGCCGCTGGCTCGGTGAGCAGGCCGAAGCGCTCGGCGTCGAGATTTATCCGGGCTTTGCTGCCGCCGAGGTGCTTTATGACGAGTCCGGCGCCGTATGCGGTGTCGCGACCGGTGACATGGGCATCGGCAAGGATGGCGAGCAGACTGACATGTACATGCGCGGCATGGAGCTTCGCGCCAAGCAGACCATCTTTGCAGAAGGGTGCCGCGGTCACCTGACCAAGACGCTGTTCGACAGGTTCGACCTTCGCGAGGGCAAGGACCCGCAGACCTTCGCCATCGGCATCAAGGAGCTGTGGGATATCGATCCGGCCAAATCGAAGCCCGGCACGGCCTGGCATTCGGTCGGCTGGCCGCTGTCCACCGACACATATGGCGGTTCCTTCCTGTATCACCTGAACGGCAACCAGGTTGCCGTCGGCTATGTCGTCGGTCTCGACTACAGCAATCCGCATCTCTCGCCGTTCGAGGAATTCCAGCGCTTCAAGACACACCCCGCCGTGCGTGACGTGTTCGAAGGCGGCCGCCGCGTGTCCTATGGCGCGCGCGCGCTGAACGAAGGCGGGTTCCAGTCGATCCCGAAGCTCACCTTCCCGGGTGGCTGTCTTGTCGGCTGTACCGCCGGCTTCCTGAATGTGCCGAAGATCAAGGGCACGCATACCGCGATGAAATCCGGCATGACCGCGGCAGAGGCGATTTTCGAATCCCTCGAGGACATGCAACCCGGGCATGAGCCGGCAAGCTATGCCGACCGGCTGCAGAAAAGCTGGCTCTGGACCGAACTCTACAAGGTGCGCAACATCCGCCCGGGCTTTGCGAAAGGCCTGTGGCTCGGCATGGCCAACGCCGCGCTCGACACCTACCTTTTCATGGGACGCGCGCCCTGGACGATGCATCATCATCCCGATCACGCCAATCTGAAAAAGGCATCCGAGGCGCCGAAGATCGAGTATCCGAAGCCGGACGGGGTGGTCAGCTTCGACCGGAATTCATCGGTCTACCTGTCCGGAACAAACCATGAGGAAAACCAGCCGGCGCACCTGACGCTGAAGGACGCCTCGGTTCCGATCGAGCATAATCTGGCGCTTTATGACGCGCCGGAACAGCGCTACTGCCCGGCCGGCGTCTATGAGATCGTCCGCGAGGAGGACGGCAGCAACCCGCGCCTCCAGATCAACGCGCAGAACTGTGTTCACTGCAAGACTTGCGATATCAAGGATCCGAGCCAAAATATCGTATGGGTAACGCCGGAAGGCGGTGGCGGGCCGAATTACCCGAATATGTAGGATCCGCTTGATCGGTACGCAGGCAAGGAGGGGTCATGTTCGCCCCGCTTCATGGACGAGGATATGACGGGTCGGCCAGGCTGGCGGTCGGCGCCACATTTGTCCTGCTTGCGTTGGCCGGTTGCGGGGGCAACCCGCAAGCTCCCGTCACCCTGACACAACAGGCCGCCTCGCCTGTCTCGAGCGACGTGTCGCAGGCCAGCGGCTCTGCTGCCAGTGCCCAGGACGACCCGGACAGGGCGCCGGTGATTGGCGCCACGCACGACACTGTGACGACCGCGGGCCACTATCTGGCGGCGCGGCAGGCGCTCTATTTCAACGATGTCGGGCAGTCGGCGGATTTCTTCCTGCGCACGCTTGAGGATGATGCCAGCAATGTCGCGTTGCTGCGGCAGGCGTTTCTGACACAGTATTATTACGGCGACATCGAACAGGCAGCGGCTCTTGGCCGCCAGCTTGAAGGGCTGAATGTCGTGGTGCCGCTTGGCGGAGAGCCGGCCACCGCGCTGGCGCTTCGCAACGCCGACTGGCCTGCGAGCATTGTTCTTGCCGACAGGATCGCCGAAGACGGTCAGGCGCTTGCCATGGCCGGCGTGATCCGTGGCTGGAGCCTCGTTGCGGCCGGTCAGGGCGATGCCGGCATTTCCGCCCTTCTCGAAGCCGGCCGGATGTCGATTGACGTCAACTCCGGCATGCCGCCCTTCTTCAGGCTTCACGCCGCGCTGATGGCCGAACGGCTCGGGCTCGTCAACGAGGCGTTGCAGCGCGTGACCGGACTTGAGGCAGACAGCCTGCCATCGCATGTTGCGCTTGATCTCGCCGCCTTCTACGCACGCCAGCAAAAATGGGACATCGTTGACCGTCTGATCGACACGCAGCTGTCGAGACAGTTCAACCAGACCGATGTCCGCGCGGCACTCGAGCAAGGGGCGCGCGAGCTTCCCGCAATCCAGCAGCATATCGCCGCCGCGGTGGTGGCCCTCGCCCTGTCGGACAACAAGAATTCCGGGCAATCGCTGGCGGCGCGTCTGCGCTTTGCGCTGTTTGTCGACGACGACCATCATTTCGCGAGGCTTCTTCTGGCGCAGCAACTGTCCGACTACGGACAGGCCGACATTGCGCTGGCCAATCTGGAGCGTATTCCGGACGGCGGAATGTTCGGCCAGCTTGCCCGCCTTGCCGAGAGCGCCGTGGTTGAGGAAGCCGGAGACAGCGAACGGTCCATCAGCCTGATGAAAGCTGTGGCGGACCGGGACCCCGGCAATGCCTATCTTTTCCACCGGCTGGGCGACACCTACCGGCGCAACAGCATGTTCCGGCAAAGCCGCGATGCCTACATGGCGTCACTGGCGCTGGGCCGCGACACGGGCGGGTTGCATCGCAGCCTTGGCGTGTCGCTCGAGAGGCTCGGTGAAACACAGGCTGCCGAGACACATCTTCTCCGTGCCATCGAGATCGACCCTGGCGATGCCTATGCTCTGAACTATCTCGGCTACTGGTGGGCCGATGAGGGCCGCAAGCTGGATCAGGCCATCGCCATGATCGAGCGCGCCGTCAGCCACCGACCGTCCAGCGGGTTTTTTGTCGATTCACTTGGCTGGGTGCATTACAAGCTCGGCGATCCGGCACGTGCCGTCGGTTATCTCGAGAGAGCCACCGAACTGGAGCCGTCCGATCCGGAGATCACAGGTCATCTCGGTGATGTCTACTGGGCGCTCGGGCGGCGGGAGGAGGCCATGTTCAAATGGCGCCTCGCCCTGACGCTCAGCGATGATGCCGAGGAACAGGCGCTGCTCGAGCGGCGGCTGCGCACAGGCCTGACTCCCGAAGAAATGCCCGGGTCCAACTAGACCATGGCAGTGGACGGCATCAGCCGGATACACGCACCGGCAAAGCTCAATCTCAATCTCAGGGTCACAGGCAGGCGCGATGACGGCTATCACCTTCTTGATTCTGTTGTCGTCTTCACCGGTTTCGGTGACTGGATCGAACTCGAGCCGGCACAGGAAGACAGCGTTGCCGTGACAGGCGACTTTGCCTCGTCCGTCGGTGCCGGCGAGGACAATATATGCTTCCGCGCCCTTGCCGCCTTCCGGGACCATGGCGGCGTGGCGGGTGGCCATTCCATCACCATCGACAAGCGGATCCCGGTCGGCGCCGGCCTCGGCGGCGGATCAAGCGATGCCGCAGCCATATTGCGTTACCTGAACAGGACATCACCCGCCCCGCTTGCCGACAGGAGACTGGCCGAAGCGGCGCTGTCGCTTGGTGCCGATGTGCCCGTCTGCCTTGCCGGTATCGCGCAGCGCATGCAGGGCATCGGCGACATGCTGACACCTGTCGATCCGGTGCCGCATGGCCATCTGGTGCTGGCAAGAGCGGATGCGATGCTGCCGACGGCAGAGGTGTTCAGGTCCTTGCGCGAAAGCGGTTCCGGGGATGCGGCGCCGTTGCGCAGCAGCGAAATTTCGGGGTCTGTGGCCGATATTGTCGCTGCCGGAAACGATCTTCAGGCGGCCGCGATGTCCCTGTCTCCGGACATCGCCTTGGTTCTTGACCGGTTGCGTGACGGCAATGGCGTGATCGCCGCGCAGATGTCGGGAAGCGGGTCTGCCTGTTTCGGCCTGTTTGACAATGGCGATGATGCCGCCACTGCCGCCGAGACCCTTGCGCGGGACGGCATCTGGGCGGTCGCGACCCGGTTCTGAGGCACGCACCGGCCAGCCGGCCCGGCACTGGCCCGGGATGAACGGACAAATTATACGAATGCGGTTCTGTTCTGGCTTGATCGCCCCTGCGTTGGCCGCTACATTGCGCCGACTCTGCGACTGGGGCGTAGCCAAGTGGTAAGGCATCGGTTTTTGGTACCGTGTATCGTAGGTTCGAATCCTACCGCCCCAGCCAGTCTTTTCCGACCATCATGGCCCGGCCGCCTTTTGTCCCTGCCCTGCTCCGGTAGCGGGTTGATCAGGGCACAGATGACAGCGAATAGCCCGACGCGTTTGTCAGAATGAGGGTCTTGTTGGTGAGACGTTTCACCTTCTGCCGCAATCTGTAGATATGCGTCTCGACGGTATGGGTGCTGAGCCCGTTCTGGAACCCCCATACTTCGGCCAGCAACTCTTCCTTGGGAACGCAGTTGGGATGCGCCCGGTAGAGATATTTCAGGATCGTCGATTCCTTCTCGGTGAGGATGACCTTCCGTGTCTCGTCGGCCGATTTCAGCAGCTTGTTCGCCGGAATGAAGCTCAGCCCGCCAATCGAGAAGCGCGCGGTATCCGAAGCCTTGTGCTGCCAAAGCTGTGACTTGACGCGCGCCAGCAGCTCGCCCATGCGCATCGGCTTGATCACATAGTCATTCGCACCGGCCTCGAGACTGGCGATGATGTCCTGCTCGGCATTCTGGCCGGTCAGCATGATGATTGGCCGGGTGAAGCCCCGGTCGCGCAGCTTGCGGCAGATCTCGATGCCGTTTCCGTCGGGAAGCCTGATATCGAGAATCACCAGGTCGGGATTCTTGTCATCGATCTCACGGAAAGCCTCGAACAGGTTTTCCGCCTCGGACACGTCCTCGAACCCTTCGGCTGCGAACTGTTCTTTCAGCGTCGCACGAAGGAACGGGTCGTCGTCAATGACGAGAAGCCGACCTCGCGGCGCCGTGTCCCATACGGCGTTGCTGTCCAGTCCTTGCAATTTCATGTGCCACTCCATACAACGGGGGCGTCAACGCTTCACCATGGTCAGGGTAACCCGAATCAATGTCTTGGACAAATGTCCAGGGGGCCCGGAGACAAAGGGACAGCGACGCGCAGAGCGTCACTTTGGAAGATGGATCGAACCTATCTGAACACAGATCGCGCATGTCAGGAACTCCGCCGCGGCGGCATGGTCATGCTGCGGCTTGCAAACGGCGCGGCATGTATCCTCCAGGCGGCCGAGCTGACCGGTGACGGACACCGCGAACATCTGCAGCGCATTGCAGGATCCGGTGCGTTGCTGGTCCTGACCAGCAGCCGTCTCGAGGCGCTCGGCCATGCGCTTCCGTCCGAATTCTGCGGGGCCAGTCTTCCGGCGCACAATCTCGACCATACCGGGATCGGCCATCTGGCCATTGATCCGCCGGTATCCGGTCTGATCGGCGCCTCGGCCACACTTGTCGGGGAACGGCGCGGATCGCTGGCGGATTACGCCACCCGGCTTCTCAGGATCGCAAAGCTGCTGCCGGCCGTTCTGCTGGCGCGCCTGCCATCGAGGGATGCCGACAAGCTCCAGCGCATCTGTGACGAACATAACATCATGCTGATCCAGAACCGGGACATCGACAGCTATATGACGGCCGCCGCCCAGAGCCTTCGTGTCGCGGCACGGGCCAGGGTTCCGCTCAGGGTCGCACCCGACGCCGAGGTAGCTGTGTTTCGTGCCGAACTCGGCGGCGACGAGCATTTTGCGGTTATCGTCGGCGATATCCACGGGTCAGAGCCGCCGCTTGTAAGACTGCATTCCCAATGTGTCACCGGCGATGTTCTCGGCAGCCTGAAATGCGATTGCGGCGAACAGCTGGAAGGTGCGCTGGAAATGATGGCCGAGGCCGGAAGCGGCGTTCTTGTCTATCTGGCCCAGGAAGGGCGCGACATCGGCCTTCTCAACAAGATGAGGGCCTATGCGTTGCAGGATTCGGGTCTCGATACCATCGACGCGAACCATGCGCTCGGCTTCGAGATGGACGAGCGCTATTTCCTGCCGGCCTGCCGCATTCTGGGAGAGCTTGGCGTCAGCAAGGTGCGGCTGATCACCAACAATCCGGACAAGATCGCGCAGCTTGAGGCGGGTGGCCTGACCATCACGGAGCGGGTTCCGATGGCCCCGCCGAGCAACCCGCACAATCATCAATACATCGAGACCAAGCGGGTGCGGGCCGGCCATCTGACCGAACAGGGCTAGGTGTCCCGCGAGCCGAAAATGGCCGATCCCACGCGGACCGAGGTGGCACCGAAACGCACCGCCTCCTCGTAATCACCGCTCATCCCCATCGACAGGCCGGGCAGGCCGTTGCGCTCGGCGATCGTGCGCAGCAGCGCGAAATGCATGGCAGGCTCCTCATCGACCGGCGGGATGCACATGAGCCCGGCGATGTCGAGGCCGCATTCCTCCCGGCAAAAGCCGATAAAGCTGTCGGCCTCGTCCGGCAGAATGCCTGATTTCTGATCCTCCTCGCCCGTATTCACCTGCACATAGCAGGGAAGATGCCGTCCCTGACGGGCCATTTCAGTGCTCAGGCTGCGCGCCAGTTTCGGCCGGTCGACAACCTCGATCACATCGAACAGCGCCACCGCATCCGCGGCCTTGTTGGTCTGCAGCGGGCCAATCAGATGGAGCTTCAGATCAGGATAGAGGCCACGCCGTTCCGCCCAGCGCTCCTGCGCCTCCTGAACCCGGTTTTCCCCGAAAACACGGTGCCCTGCCACCAGCGCGGCCTCGATCCGTTCATCCGGCTGGCGCTTGCTAACCGCAACCAGCACCGGCATGGCCGCAGCACCTGTCAGGCGGGCCTTCGCCACGAGGTCTTTCACATCTGCTAGCTTGCCGGCAATATCCGTCATCGCATCTGACGCAGGCATAATCTGGTGACTGCTTGTCTTCATGGTCGTCTTTCTGTGTAATATCGCTTCATGTCAGATAAGCCCGGCTTAGCGGCAACTCAAGCCTGTTCCAGTCTTGTTCAAGATGCAACGGCTCTGTTGCAAAAATACAACATGGATTGCAAAAGACGCTCAGAACGCTCCCAAAGGAATTGTTAATGAAGCGATTTCTAATAAAGTGACATTGCGGCCAATGGTGGCCGCGTTCCTTTCAAGGGAGAAATATAATGCGTAAGGTTCTTCTTGCGACTACCGCCCTGGTAGCCCTCGGTGGTGTTTCCGCAGCTTCGGCCGACATCTCGGTCTCTGCTGCTCATGAAATGCAGTACAAGAGCTGGTCTGACAGCGCTGCAGCGTCAACCACTGCCAACAACAACAGCATCACTAACAAGCAGAGCTACAAGATTTCTGCTTCGTCTGTCCTCGACAATGGCATGTCCATTTCCGGTTATATTGGCACAGATGGTTCCGCTAACTTCGGCGATCAAGGCTTCTCGATTGCTGGCGATTTCGGCACCATCGGTTTTGCTTCCTCTGAATCAGGCGATGCCTTCGCTACCGCAGCCGACGTAACTCCGGATGAGGGCAACTCTTCCGCAATCATGACTGCCGCCACCGCCGGTTTTGTGTTCCCGGCTGATGAGTCTGTTGAAGCTTCGGACATTTCCTACAAGTCGCCTGACATCAACGGCTTCCAGTTCGCCATCGGTGTTGCCGAAGCTGGCTATGACGATGACAGCTCGATGGGTGCCCAGTACTCGATGACTTCGGGTGATGCCACCATCACCATCAAGTACGCAAGCTCCGAAGCTGGTGTTGCCACTTCCGGCGACGTGCCGGTTGAAGCCACTTCGCTTGGTCTGGTAGTGGGCTATGGTG
>WTIL01000008.1:22838-25552 GCA_011522725.1 Rhodospirillaceae bacterium | reverse complement strand
CGCCGGCTGTTCGGCCGGCGGCGTGACAGCCGGATGTCAGGGCAGTCAGCGGTTCTGGCGGTTATCCACCAGATCGGTAACCACACCGGGATCGGTCAGCGTCGAGGTGTCGCCAAGCTCGGCATAATCGTTGGCCGCGATCTTGCGAAGAATCCGGCGCATGATCTTGCCAGACCGGGTCTTCGGAAGCTGCGGCGCCCATTGCAGCAGGTCCGGCGTGGCGATCGGGCCGATCTCCTTGCGGGTCCATTGCCTGAGCTCGGCCGCCAGCTCGTCGCTCGGCTCGCACCCCTCGATCAGCGTGACATAGGCGTAGATGCCCTGGCCCTTGATGTCGTGCGGATAGCCGACAACGGCCGATTCCGCGACCTGGGGGTGGGCGACGAGCGCGGATTCGATCTCTGCCGTTCCCATGCGGTGACCCGAGACATTGAGCACGTCGTCGACGCGGCCGGTGATCCAGAAATAGCCGTCCTGGTCGCGGCGCGCGCCATCGCCCGAGAAATAGCGTCCCGGGAAGGTGGTGAAATAGGTGTCGATGAAGCGCTGATGGTCGCCATAGACGGTGCGCATCTGGCCCGGCCATGAATGGTCGATGCACAGATTGCCGTCGACGGCCCCTTCGAGAAGGTTGTTCTCGCCATCGACAAGGACGGGCTTGATGCCGAAGAAGGGCCGTGTCGCCGATCCCGGCTTGGTCGCGGTCGCGCCGGGAAGCGGGGTGATCAGGATGCCGCCGGTTTCGGTCTGCCACCAGGTGTCGACGATCGGGCAGCGCCCTTCACCCACAACATCGTGGTACCACATCCATGCCTCGGGATTGATCGGCTCGCCGACACTTCCCAGAAGGCGGAGCGAGGAGCGGTCGCATCCGGTGACCGGCGCGTCGCCCTCGCGCATCAGCGCGCGGATTGCCGTCGGTGCGGTGTAGAAGATGCTGACCTTGTGCTTTTCGACGACCTGCCAGAAACGCGAGCTGTCCGGCCAAGTCGGCACGCCTTCGAACATCAGCGTCGTCGCGCCGTTCGCAAGCGGACCATAGACGATGTAGCTGTGGCCGGTGACCCAGCCCACATCGGCCGTGCACCAGTAGACGTCGCCATCCTTGTAGTCGAAGACATACTGGTGCGTCATCGAGGCGTAGACCATGTAGCCGCCGGTGGTGTGCAGCACGCCCTTCGGCTTGCCGGTCGACCCGGAGGTATACAGGATGAACATCGGGTCTTCGGCGTTCATCTCTTCCGGCGGGCAGTCGGCAGAGGCATCCGCCATCGCCTCGTGATACCAGACGTCGCGCCCGTCGACCCAGCCGATGTCACCGCCGGTGCGGCGCACGACGACGACCTTGTTGCAGTCGGGACAGGATTCGAGGGCCGCATCGGTGTTTGCTTTCAGCGGCACCGGCCTGCCGCCGCGAAGGCCTTCGTCGGCGGTGATCACCATGTTGGAATCACAGTCCTGGATGCGGCCGGCGAGCGCGTCGGGAGAGAAGCCGCCGAAGACGACGGAATGCACCGCGCCGATGCGCGCGCAGGCCAGCATCGCGACGGTGGCCTCCGGGATCATCGGCATATAGATGGTGATGCGGTCGCCCTTCTTCGCGCCCTCTGCTTTCAGCACATTGGCGAACTTGCAGACTTCCTCATGCAGCTCGGCATAGCTGATATGGCGGGAATCCGCCGGGTCGTCGCCTTCCCATATGATGGCGGTCTGGTCGCCGCGGCCGGCGAGATGCCGGTCAAGGCAGTTGGCGGCGGCGTTGAGCGTGCCGTCGCCAAACCAGCTGATGTGAAGATCCGCCTTGTCGTAGGAGACGTCGCTGACCTGGCTGTAGGGCTTGATCCAGTCGATCCGCTTGCCATGCTCGGCCCAGAAGGCGTCGGGGTCGGCGATGGATGCATCATACATCGCCTGATAGCCGCTATTGTCGATCAGCGCGTTGGCGACGGTGCTCTCGCTCGGGGCAAACAATCTGTCCTGGGTCATATTCATCCTCCCACCCGGAACGCCGGCGCGCCGCAGTCATCGCGGTTTTCCGGCTGTTGAAACCGGCGGCAGTCTAGACCGAAGCGCCGTCCGGTCGCAAGATGCGGGCCGTCACATTTGCCGCAGCGATTCGGCAAGTTCTTCGGCTTCGTCCACGCTGCCGAGCGCCATCACGGCCTTTGCCGTGGCGAAGGAAAAACCGGCCCGCGCAAGCGAAGCAAGCTGCTTGCGATAGGTGTCGTCATCGCTTTCCCGCGTGAAATAGGGCCCGATCCTGCGCCGCGCCGCCAGCCGCAGGGCCGCCGCCAGCTCGCCATCGCTCGTCGACTCATCGGCTTCGGCCAGCGCCTCGTCGGCGAGATCCCGGCCGATGGCGTGCTCGGCAAGGCTGCGGCGGATGGCAAGGGCGGATCCGCCGCTGCGCCGTTTGCTGCGGGCACGGGACAGGGCAAAGGCGGCATCATCGACATAGCCGAGCCGGATACAGTCATCGAGAACGGCGTCGATCGCGCGTGCGACTTCGGCCTCTTCATGGGCCTCGAGCTTGCGCATGGCGAAACGCTGCAATACCTCACGCAACCGCTGGCGCGAGGCGCTGTAGCGGCCGAGATAATGCACCGCCTTGTTCATCAGCCTTTGTTCGGCGCGGGACCTGTCCGTCGTCATCATTTCGTCTTTCCGGTTCGGCACCGCGAGCATAGCAGCAGGGACCAGACCTCACCATAGGC
>WTIL01000008.1:5711-22738 GCA_011522725.1 Rhodospirillaceae bacterium | reverse complement strand
TCTTTCCGGTTCGGCACCGCGAGCATAGCAGCAGGGACCAGACCTCACCATAGGCCGGGCCAGCGGTCCGACCATCAGTCCGACCAGCGGCCCAACCAGTGGCTCGGCAGGTCGTTATTTGCTCAGGTTGTCATTTGCCTGTGCCGGACCTATGTTCGGGCGCATGAACGAGCAGTCTTCCCCGCCAACTGACACACCTGTCCGGCAAGGCGATGCCGGCGCGCCCGCGCCGGTTCGTCCGGTGCAGATCGGCCGCGTCAACTGGGTTGGCCTGCAGACCCTGTATCTTCGCGAAGTGCAGCGCTTTGCCAAGGTCGGCATGCAGACTGTCGTGGCGCCGGTTATCACCTCGATGCTGTTCCTGATGGTGTTCGCCGTCGCCGTTGGCGACCGCGCGCAGCTTGCCGGTGATATCAGCTTCATCTCCTTTCTCGTTCCCGGGCTGGTGATGATGACGGTGCTTCAGAACGCCTTTGCCAACAGCTCCTCCTCGCTTGTCGTTTCCAAGGTGCAGGGCAATATCGTCGACCTGCTGATGCCGCCGATCGGCCCCGGCGAGCTTCTCGTCGGCCTGGCCCTCGGCGGGATGACGCGCGGGATTGCCGTCGGGTTGTTCGCAGCCCTGATTCTGGGCCTCTTCGCCGGGTTGCAGCTTCCCGCGGCGCCTCTGACGGCGCTGGCCTTCCTCGTCCTTGGGTCGCTGGCGATGGCGCTTGCCGGAATCCTCGCCGGTGTCTGGTCCAACAAGTTCGACGAAATGGCCACCATCACCAATTTCCTGATCCAGCCGCTGGCTTTCCTGTCTGGCACCTTCTATTCCGTGGACAGGCTGCCGGCGCCGTTCGATACCATGGCCACCCTGAACCCGTTTTTCTATGCCATCGACGGGTTCCGCTACGGGTTGATCGGGGTTGGCGACCGCTCGATCGTGACCGGCCTCGTCGGGCTCGTGCTTGTGAATGGCGTTCTGTGGCTCCTGTGCTACCGTGTGCTGAAATCCGGGTGGCGGCTGAAGAGCTAGCCGCCGCAATTGAAAGGCTGAAGATCGGGTCATGACAGCTGACAGGGCAATGGCGGCAAGCGAGGCGGCGCCGTCGAACGGCATTCTGCCGGTACAGGAAATCCGTACGGCGATCGCGGACGGCGCCATCATTTCGGACATCCCGCTGACCGCCGCGCAGATGCAGCCGGCCAGCATCGACCTGCGGCTTGGCCGGCGTGCCTGGCGGGTCCAGTCATCCTTCCTTCCGGGGCCGGAAACGCGTGTTGCCGACAAGCTGCCCCGCCTTGCCATGCATGAAATCGATCTCGAGGGCGGGGCGGTTCTCGAGCGCGGATGCCTCTATATCGTCGAGCTGCAGGAATCGCTGGCGCTTCCGGCCGAGATTTCGGCGATGGCGAACCCGAAAAGCTCGACCGGACGGCTGGATATCTTTACCCGCCTGATCACCGACGGCGCCTCTGAATTCGAGGCCGTCGCCGCCGGTTATCAGGGTCCGCTCTATGCCGAGATTTCGCCGCGGACCTTTTCTGTGCTGGTGCGGCCCGGATCATGCCTGTCGCAGCTGCGCTTCCGGCGCGGCCCGTCATCCATGTCGGACGACGCGATGATCAGGCTGCAGCAGGATGTGGGCCTTGTGCGCGGTGCCAGCGCCGTCGATATCCGCGACGGTGTGGCGCTCAGCGTCAATCTCACACCGGCAGATGATGACGGCATCATCGGCTGGCGGGCCCGCAAGCATGCCGGGCTGGTCGATATCGACGCCCCGGCCAGCTGTGCGGTGGGCGACTACTGGGAGCGGCTGACGACGACCGACCTTGTCGCCGGCGGCCTCGTTCTCCATCCCGACGAATTTTACATCCTTGCCAGCCGCGAGTTCGTGACGGTGCCGAATGACCATGCCGCCGAAATGCGGGCCTATGACACGCGGGTCGGCGAGTTTCGCGCGCATTACGCCGGGTTCTTCGATCCGGGCTTCGGCATGGCCGAACTCGATGCCGCCAGCACCCGCGCGGTTCTGGAGGTGCGCTCGCATGATGTGCCCTTCCTGATCGAGGATGGCCAGACGGTCTGCCGCCTTGTCTACGAGCCGATGTCGGCGATCCCCGACGCGCTCTATGGCGCGTCCGGATCGGGATCGAACTATCAGTCGCAGGGGCTGCGACTCGGCAAGCATTTCATTCAGGACTGATGCCGCCCGCCATGCGGCGCCTGCCGGTGGCAAACATCTTGACAATTCTCGCCAAAATGCCGAATTTGGCAGCCTTCTTTTGCCTTTAGCAGAACCACCGGCACCGCTGTTGACGGGCTGGTGGTTTGGTTTTTTCGGCATCAGGATCAACAGCAGCAAAACCCCACTGGCAAACCGGCAGACCCAGTTTCGCAATGAACGACCAGCAAACGAAAGACGCCTCGATGGCAGCCTCGCAATCCGCCGTCATGAAGACCTATGGCCGCGCCGAGCTTGCCTTTGTAAGCGGCGAGGGCTGCTGGCTGGTCACCGATGACGGCAGTCGCTATCTCGATTGTGCAAGCGGCATCGCCGTGAACACGCTTGGCCATTCGCATCCCGGCCTTGTCGCCGCGCTTCGCGAGCAGGCCGGCAAGCTGTGGCATACCTCCAATCTCTATCGCATTCCCGGGCAGGAACGCGTCGCGGCGAAGCTGGCGGCGCTGACCGGTCTCGACCAGGTCTATTTCTGCAATTCGGGGGCCGAGGCGAATGAATCGGCGGTGAAGATCGCGCGCCGCGCCATGCATGAGCGGGGCGAGCCCGACAGGATGACCATCCTGTGCGCCACCGGATCATTCCACGGGCGCACGCTTGGCATGCTGGCGGCGACCGACAAGCCTGCCAACCGGACCGGGTTCGGCCCGATGCCCGACGGGTTCGAGCATGTCGCCTTCGGCAATCTGAACGCGCTTCGCGACCGGATGGGCCCGCATGTGGCGGCGGTGATGATCGAGCCGGTGCAGGGAGAGGGCGGTGCGCGTGACGCACAGGATGAATATCTGGCCGGGGTTCGCGCCGCGGCGGACGAGTTCGGCGCGCTGGTGATCGCAGACGAGGTGCAGTGCGGCATCGGGCGCACCGGCACGTTGTTCGCCTACGAGACATCGGGCATCCGGCCCGACATCATCGCCGTTGCCAAGGGGCTTGGCGGCGGATTTCCGGTCGGTGCCGTCATCGCCAGCGAAGCCGTCGGCAACGCCATGACGCCGGGCACGCATGGCTCGACATTTGCCGGCAACCCGCTGGCCATGGCGGTGGCCGAAGTGGTGCTGGACGAACTTGGCGCCCCCGGCTTCCTCGAGGATGTGCGCCGCCGCGCCGGAATCATGCGCGACAGCCTGCAGGCGGTGGCAGACCGGTATGAAGGTGCGGTGGTCGAACTGCGCGGCCGCGGGTTCCTGTGCGGGGTGCGCCTCGCTGATGCACTGCCGGCGGGTGATGCGGTTGCGGCCATGCGTGAAGAGAACCTGCTGACCGTGCCGGCTGGCGAGAATACGGTGCGCTTCCTGCCGCCGCTGGTGATCAGTGAAGAGGAAATCGCGCTCGCAGCGGAGACTTTCGAGCGGGTGCTCGGCCGGATGGTCGCTGCCGGGGACGGGTAGGATGAGACATTTTCTGGATATTCGCGATCACAGCGCCGACACGTTGCAGGCCATGCTCGATCATGCGGCAGAGATGAAATCGGCGCTGAAGGCCGGCCGGGACGGGCCGAAGCCGCTTGCCGGAAAGTCTGTGGCGATGATCTTCGAGAAACCGTCGACGCGCACCCGCGTGTCCTTCGAGGTCGGGATCAGCCAGCTTGGCGGCACGCCGCTGATGATGTCGGCACAGGACATGCAGATCGGCCGCGGCGAGAGCATCGAGGATACGGCCCGTGTGCTGTCGCGTTATGTCGATGCCATCACCATCCGCTGTTTCTCGCACGACATGCTGCTGACCCTTGCCGAGCATGCCACCGTGCCGGTGGTCAACGCGCTGACCGAACGTTCGCATCCCTGCCAGATCATGGCCGACCTGCAGACAATGATCGAACGGCATGGCCCGCTCGACGGGCAGATCGTCACCTGGATCGGCGACGGCAACAATGTCGCCGCCAGCTGGATCGAGGCAGCCGCGCGGTTCAATTTCCAGCTTCGCATCGCCTGTCCGGAAGGCTATGCGCCGCCGGCCGAACTGACGGCATGGGCGCGCGCCGAAGGCGCCGATCTGGTGATGTATGATTCCGCCATCGAGGCCGCCACCGGCAGCCAGACCCTGGTGACCGATGTCTGGATCTCGATGGGTGACGAGGAAGGGACAAGGCGCGAGGATTTCCGACCCTTCCAGCTGAACGAGGAACTGCTTGCCGTGGCGGCCGGCGATGCCGTCGTCATGCACTGCCTTCCCGCCTGGCGCGGCATGGAAATCACCGAAGCGGTCATCGACGGGCCGCAATCCGCGGTCTTCGACGAGGCCGAGAACAGGCTGCATGCCCAGAAGGCCGTGCTGTCCTGGTGTGTGTCCGGCAACTGACGGCGCACAGACCCGGCGACCCTGACAATGCCGATCCGTTTGCGGAGTTTACCTTGGCCCAGAAAGACATTTTTCCGGTAACAGGCCCTGCTGCTGCAGGCCAGATCCTGCCCTTCTACCTTGCCGGCGAGAATGGCGACGGCGCCCTGATCCGCGGGCGGCTGGCATCTGTCGGCGGACCGGCGAGCAGTATCCTTGCAAGGCACGGCTATCCCGAAATGGTGGCCTCTCTCCAGGCCGAGGCCCTTGCCATTGCCGCCTGCCTGTCCACCTTCATGAAGTTCGACGGCGTCTTCACCCTGCAGGCCAAGGGGAACGGCTTCGTGAAAACCCTTCTTGCCGATGTGACCTCGGACGGGGCGCTTCGCGGCTATGCCGCTTTCGACGACGAAAATGTCCCCTCTCTTGGCGATGATATGGTGGCGGCGATGCCGGCAAGCGTGCCGGCGCTTCTCGGCACCGGCTATGCCGCCTTTACCGTCGATCAGGGAACCGAGAATGGCCGCTATCAGGGGATTGTCGAGCTTGCCGGCGAGACGCTTGGCGATGCGGCGATGGCCTGGTTTGCCAATTCCGAGCAGGTCGACAGCCACATCGTTGCCGCCGCCGGACGGCATGGCGACGACTGGGTCGCCACCGCGCTGATGGTGCAGCGGGTCGCCGCCGACGGCGGCAATCAGACCACCGCTTCGCGCGCCGAGCAGGATGACGCATGGACCACCGCGGACATGCTGCTCCGTTCCGTCACGCGGGAGGAGCTTGTCGATCCGCAGCTGGCGCCCGAGGACCTCGTCTTCCGGCTGTTCAACGCGTTGCGCCCGCATGTGGCCCCGTCACAGCCGGTCCAGGACAAATGCCGCTGCAGCCCGGAAAAGGTCGAGGCGGTGCTGTCGCGCATGTCACCGGAAGAGCTTGCCGGGCTTGTTGCCGAGTCCGGCAAGGTCGAAGTGACCTGCGAGTTCTGCAAGACAATGCGTGCGGTCGACCCCGGCATTTCGCGCCACTGATTGCTGCCACATTCATGCCGCCTTCTGGACCTAGTCTTGGACCGGTCTGAAACGGGGAATTTTCGATGCGCATCACGGCCCTTCCGATCCTTTGCCTTGCCCTTCTTCTGTCTGCCTGTACGGCGACCTCCACGCCGCCGCCCAAAGTGACGGTGAGCAGCGAGGCATTCAGCTCCGTGCCCCTGAATGCAAGGCGGCTCGAGATTATCGAGAACTGGCAGATGCCAATCGAGGCGCCTTATATCGGCCATCTCCAGCACCCGTTGCCGAGCTCGCTTGTCGCGGAATGGGCATCGACCGTGCTGACCCCGGCAGGCGGCAGCGGCGAGCTGATCCTCGATATTTCGCGGGCATCGGTCACCAAGGTGAAGCTGCCGAAGGAGGCGGGGCTGGCAAATGCGCTGACCGACCAGCAGGACAGCAAGATCAGGGTCGAGTTCGAGGCCCAGCTGATGTGGCTTCAGCCGGTTGGCGGCGCGCAGGCGATGATCAAGCTGTCATCGTCGCATTCGGTGACGATTCCGGAATCTTCCAGCGCCAACGACGTGCAGCGTGCGGTGAATGAATGTCTGCAGGTGGCAATCGCCGGTCTCGACAGCCAGGCGCGTGCCGAACTTGCCAAGCTCGACAATATCGTCCTTCCCTGACAGGCGCCGGCCCTTATAGATGCCTGCACTGGCCTAGCGCCGCCAGAACCCCGGATTCAGCATCACCAGCACGGTGAAAAGCTCGAGCCGTCCCAGCAGCATGCCGAACGCCATGATCCATTTCGCCATGTCGGGAAGGGTGGCGAAATTGCCCTCGGCGCCGATCAGGTTGCCGAGGCCGGGCCCGACATTGCTGATTGATGTGGCGGCACCGGACAGCGCTGTGATGAAGTCGAGGCCAAGCGCGCCGAGACCGATCGCCAGAATCACGAAGCAGATGATGTAGAGATAGAAAAATCCCATCACCGAATCCATGACCTCGTTCGAGACCGGCCGCCTGTTGTAATAGGCAAGGATGACGGCATGCGGGCTCAACAGCCGTCC
Source organism: Rhodospirillaceae bacterium (assembly GCA_011522725.1). Classification (GTDB taxonomy): domain Bacteria; phylum Pseudomonadota; class Alphaproteobacteria; order Puniceispirillales; family Puniceispirillaceae; genus UBA8309. Next base: position 16,174 of record WTIL01000008.1, on the reverse strand, counting down.
GATCTGCACCCGCGCCGTCGTCGCCAGAACCTGAAGCCGGAACATCTTGATGCCGCAGGTCGTCGAGCCGCCGCAGCCGCCGACAAACATCACGATCAGCAGCAATGTCGAGGCGAACCCGCCCCAGGCCGAGAAATTGGCGCTGGCATAGCCGGTGCCGGTCATGATCGAGACGGCGTTGAAGCTGGCCTGCCTGATCGCCACGCCGACCGGCATGCCGGAACTGCCGAGATGCCAGATCAGGATCAGCACCACGGCGACGAGCAAGGTCGTGAACCACCGCACCTGCGGGTCGCGCAGCAGCGGGCCCCAGCCGCCGCGTACGATGGCGAGGTAGTGGGCAAAAGGAAGGCTGCCGACAATCATGCCGGTGATCACGATCCATTCGATGGCCACCGAATCGAAGGCCGCGATCGAGGCCGTTCGTGTGGAATAGCCGCCGGTGGCGATGGTGGTCATGGCATGGGCGATGGCGTCGAAATTGCTCATCCCGGCGATGGACAGCATGATCGCCCAGAACGCCGTCAGGCTGGCATAGACGATGCCGATGCCGCCCGCCAGTTGCGCGGCGCGGGGCACGACCTTGTCGGCGCTGTCATAGGATTCGGTGCGGAACAGCTGCATGCCGCCGACCGACAGCATCGGCAGGACGGCCATCGCCATGACGATGATGCCGACACCGCCAAGCCATTGCAGCAGCGCCCGCCAGATAAGAATGCCGGGGGATGCCAGCTCGATCTGCTGCAGCACGGTCGACCCGGTGGTCGTGATTCCCGATACCGATTCGAAGATGGCGTCGGTCAGGCTGAGCTGCAGCTCGCTGAACATGAAGGGAAGGGCGCCGAACAGGCCGATCGAGATCCAGGATCCGTTGGTCAGAAGAAAGGCTTGCCTGAGCCCCAGATCGAACCCCTCGCGCTGCGAGGTGGCCAGCCAGACGGACACGCCGACGAAAGCCGTCAGCAGGGACGACAGGGCAAAGACCTGCCAGTCGGGCGAGCCGAAATACAGGTCGAAACACATCGGGATCAGCATGGCCGCGCCGAGAATGGTCGTCAGCAGGCCAAGGATGTTCAGCACCGGTGACAGGGTCATGAAAGGGACACCCGCTCTTGATTGCGTTGCCGGATCATAGCGGATCGGCCGCAAAGGTCACAGGAAATTAGTGTGGCAGGCGCCAGCGCGGCGGCAAGCGGCGGATCAGCCCATCCGCGCCTGGTTCAGGAACCGTGCCTGCAGGTCGCTGTCGGTCTGGAACAGGCCTGTGAAGCGGGTTGTCACCATCGAGACATCGGGCTTGCGCACGCCGCGCGTCGTCATGCACTGGTGCTGCGCGTCGATGAGGATGGCGACACCGCGCGGCTGCAGCGCTTGCTGAATGCAGTCGGCGACCTGCGCGGTCAGCGTCTCCTGCGTTTGCAGGCGCTTCGAGAAACTGTCGAGAACGCGCGCCAGCTTCGAAATGCCGACGACGCGCCGGTCGGGCATGTAGGCGATATGCGCCACGCCCAGAATGGGCACCATGTGATGCTCGCAATGGCTTTCCATGCGGATCGAGCGCAGCATCACCATGTCGTCATAGCCCTCGACCTCCTCGAAGGTGCTGGAGAGCATGGCGGCGGGGTCCTCGTCATAGCCGGCGCAGAATTCTTCCCAGGCCCGCACAACACGGCCCGGCGTGCCGACCAGCCCTTCGCGAGAGACATCCTCGCCGATCCAGCGAAGGATGGTCTCGACGGCGGCTTCCGCCTCGTCGCGGGTCGGGCGGGTACCGGTGTCTGCTTTGCCGGCAGGCTTGGTGCTGCCGTTGTCATAGGGTGTCATGACATTATCCCCTGAGAGATCCCCTGAAGGCGCGGTCGTCCTGTGCCGTTCGCCGGCACCGACCGATGTCTGCCTATATGGCGACAAAGCCCGGCCATGGCAATATCTTAGGTGTGTCTGTGACAGCGGCCGGGCGCAATTAAATTCTTTGCCGGGGCGGTGTCAGCGGATACCCTGCAGGAACGCGGGTGTAGCTCAGTTGGTAGAGCACGAGCTTCCCAAGCTCGGGGTCGCGGGTTCGAACCCCGTCGCCCGCTCCAGGTTCGAATGTGGCCGGATACAAAAGAGGCCGAATATGAAAAAGGCGGGGTAGCCCCCGCCTTTTTTGCATTTTCTGTTTCCGGCGCGGTGGTCAGCAGGCGTCGACAGCGCGCTTGGCCATCTCGCGAACCAGATGTGCCCGATAGTCCGGCGCGGCGTGGATATCGCCGATCAGATCGCTGGAATCAACCGCGACGCCGTCCAGGGCAGAAGCGCTGAAATCGCCGTCCAGAGCCGATTCCATGCCGCCATGACGAAACACGCCGTCACTGCCGGCACCAGTCACGGCGACTCGTGTGCCGTCGCCGCCTGCGGCAACGAACACGCCGACCATGGCATAGCGGGAGGCCGGATTGGGGAACTTCAGATAGGCGGCCTTCGCCACCTTCGGAAAGCTCACCGCCGTGATCATCTCGTCCTCGTCCAGCGCCGTCTCGAACATGCCGGTGAAGAAATCATCGGCCGCGATGTCGCGCTTGTTCGTATGGACGGTGCCGCCAAGGCCGAGAACGGCCGCCGGATAGCATGCCGACGGATCGTTGTTGGCCACCGACCCGCCGATGGTGCCGCGGTTGCGCACCTGACGGTCGCCGATGCCGCCGGCAAGAGCCGCCAGCGCCGGGATCGCACCCTGCACAACCGCCGATTCGGCCACATCGACATGCCGGGTCATGGCGCCGATGCGGATGGCATCTCCGGTATCCTCGATCCCGGACAGGCCGCACCCGGCAAGGTCCACCACCGTTTCCGGGCTGGCAAGACGCTGCTTCATGGTCGGGATCAGTGTCATGCCGCCGGCCAGGAGCTGGCCGCCCGACGACATATGGCCGACAGCCTCGTCGGTGCTCGCCGCCTTTACATAGTTGGTCTGATACATGGTCTGTCCCTCCTTATTCCGCGGCCTGGGCCTTGCCGGCCTCATTGATGGCACGCCATACCTTTTCCGGCGATGCCGGCATCGACATGTCGGTGACACCAAGCGGTGACAGCGCGTCGATGACGGCGTTGATCAGCGCCGGGGGCGAGGCAATCGCCCCGGCCTCGCCGCATCCCTTCACGCCAAGGTCGTTATGCGTACAGGCGGTCACGGTGTAGTCCACCTTGAAATCGGGGAGATCATCCGCGCGCGGCATGCAGTAATCCATGTAGGACGCGGTGATCAGCTGCCCGTTTTCGTCATAGGCGGCGTTTTCCATGAGCGCCTGGCCGACGCCCTGGGCGATGCCGCCATGGACCTGGCCCTCGACGATCATCGGGTTGATCAGGTTGCCGAAATCGTCACAGCAGGCCCAGTCGACAAGCTGCACGACGCCGGTGGCCGGATCGATTTCCACCTCGGCGATATGCGTTCCCGACGGATAGGTGAAGTTCAGCGGGTCGTAGAACGCTGTCTCCTCCAGCCCCGGCTCGAGCCTGTCATGCGGGTAGTTGTGCGGGACATAGGCCGCAAGGGCGATCTCGCCGAACCCTTTTTCGGTGTCGGTGCCGGCAACGGTGAACTTGCCGTCGGCAAAGACGACATCGCTGTCGGCAGCCTCCATCAGGTGGGCGGCGATGATCTTGGCCTTGTCGATCACCTTGTCCACGGCCTTGGCGATGGCGGAACCGCCGACCGCAAGCGAGCGTGAACCGTAGCTTCCCATGCCGAACGGCGTCTTGTCGGAATCGCCGTGGATGATCTGCACCTGGCCGACATCGACACCGAGCTTGTCGGCGACGATCTGGGCGAATGTGGTGTCATGCCCCTGGCCGTGGCTGTGCGTTCCGGTCATCACATTGATGGTGCCGGTGGGATCGACCCGCACGGTGGCGGATTCATACAGACCGACACGCGAGCCAAGCGCGCCTGCCACCGCCGACGGGGCGATGCCGCAGGCCTCGATATAGCTCGACAGGCCGATGCCGCGGTATTTGCCACGCTTGGCGGCCTCGGCACGGCGGGCCTCGAAGCCCTTGTAGTCGATCATCTCCAGCGCCTTGTCCAGCGGTGCCTCATAGTCACCGATGTCATATTGCAGCGCCACCGGCGTCTGGTACGGGAAGGCATCCTTCGGGATGAAGTTCATCCGGCGGAACTCGGCCGGATCCATGCCGACCTGGCGTGCCGCCGCGTCCATCACCCGCTCCAGCAGGTAGGTGGCCTCCGGCCGTCCGGCACCGCGATAGGCGTCGACCGGCGCGGTCGTCGTGGCCATGCCCTTCACGTTGGTGTAGATCGCCGGGATCTGGTAGCAGCCCGACAGCAGCGGGGCATGCAGGATGGTCGGCGTCACAACCGAGAAAGCCGACAGGTACGAGCCGATATTGGCAAGGCTGTCGACCCGCAGTCCGGTGATGCGGTTGTTGGCGTCGAGCGCCATCCGCACCTTGTTGATATGGTCGCGGCCATGCGCGTCGGCGAGGAAGGACTCGCTGCGGTCGGCCGTCCATTTGATCGGCCGCTGCAGCTTCTTCGAAGCCCAGGTGCAGACCGCTTCTTCCGGATAGACATAGATCTTCGACCCGAAGCCGCCGCCGACATCGGGGGCGACAACCCGGAACTTGGATTCCGGAATGCTCAGCATGAAGGCGCCGATCACAAGCCGCGTCAGATGCGGGTTCTGCGAGGTGGTGAACAGCGTGTAGGCCTCGTCGACGGGGTCGTATTCCGCCACGGCGGCACGCGGCTCCATCGCGTTCGGAACAAGACGGTTGTTCCGCACTTCCAGCTCGACCACCGTGGCAGCCTCGGCCAGCGCGGCCTCGGCGGCGGCCTCGTCGCCAAGCTCGAAATCGAAATACATGTTGTTCGGCACGTTCTCGTGGATCTGCACGCCTTCGGAGGCGGAGGCCAGATCAACGACCGGAGCCAGGACTTCGTAATCGATCTCGACAAGCTCGGCAGCGTCACGCGCCTGCTGCAGCGTTTCCGCGATCACCGCGACGACATGGTCGCCCACATAGCGAACCGAGCCGTTGGCAAGAATCGGATGCGGCGGCTCGTTGGTCGGCGATCCGTCACGGTTGGTGACGACCCAGCCGCAGATCGGCCCGCCGATGCCGTCGGCAGCGACATCCTCGCCGGTATAGATGGCGACCACACCGTCGGCCTTGGCGGCGGCGTCAGTCCTGATCGACTTGATGTTGGCATGCGCATGGTCCGAGCGGATGAAATGCACATGGAGCTGTCCATGACGCGAGATGTCGGCCGTGTAACGACCGGAGCCCGTCAGAAATCTCTTGTCTTCCTTGCGGCGTACAGACGCGCCGATACCGTCCTTGGTGCTGCCCTCTGGCATGGTCATCCTCCCATTTTCTGTGCGCCGGCCTGCACGGATTTCACGATGTTGTGGTATCCGGTACAGCGGCAGATGTTACCTTCGAGGCCTTCGCGAACGTCCTGCTCGCTCGGGTTCGGGTTCTTTTCGACAAGTTCAATGGCGCTCATCACCATGCCGGGTGTGCAGAAACCGCACTGCAGGCCATGGTTCTCGTGAAACGCCTGCTGCATCGGATGCAGCGATTCCGCGCTTCCGATCCCTTCGATGGTCGTGACCTCTGCCCCTTCGGCGGCTACGGCCAGCATGGTGCAGGATTTTACGGATTCGCCGTTCACATGGACGACACAGGCGCCACACTGGCTGGTGTCGCAGCCGACATGAGTGCCTGTCAGCGCCATGGTTTCGCGGATGAAGCTGACGAGGAGCGTATTGTCGGGCACATCGGCACTGACAGCTTTCCCGTTCAGCGTGAGATTCACGTTGGTCATCATTTCCTCCAGATCCTGGCGTGCATGGCAGCAAATTGTTTTGCCTTTTTGAAGCACGCTCTTGAATATCGTTATGCGAATCAAAAGCTCTGTAAATAGGGGAGCGGGTAAATTTCCTGTGATGTTTGACCGCACCCAGGTTTTTACATGAATGTGCCCCGGCTGGATTTTTGGCGCGCGCACAGGATAACGCTGGAGAATAAAGGTGATGATCCCGGATACGGTGGACGGCCTTCGCGCCGTCATGGCGGATCATGATTATGTGCTGTCTGACGGCCTTGCCGTCAGCCTGTTCCTTGCGCTTCGCAAGCGGCGCCCGCTGTTCCTCGAGGGCGAGGCGGGGGTCGGCAAGACCGAGGTTGCAAAGACGCTCGCTAGCCTGCTGGGGCGGCGGCTGATCCGCCTGCAATGCTATGAGGGGCTGGACATCGCCTCTGCCGCCTATGAATGGAATTATGCCCGGCAGATGATGCAGATCCAGTCTGCCGGACAGGGCGTGCTGTCGAGCGCGGACCTGTTCACCGCCGACAATCTGATCGAGCGCCCGCTGCTCGAAGCGCTGCGTGACGACGACGGCGGCGCGCCGGTGCTGCTGATCGACGAGCTGGACCGCGCCGACGAGGCGTTCGAGGCCTATCTTCTGGAAATCCTGTCGGAATGGCAGGTCACGATCCCCGAATTCGGCACTGTCGCCGCCAAGACGCCGCCGATCGTCATCGTTACCTCGAACAGGACCCGCGAGATCCACGACGCGCTGAAGCGGCGCTGTTTCTACCACTGGGTCGATTATCCCACGGTCGAGGACGAGCTCGACATTCTGCGCCGCAAGGCGCCCGAGGCCGGTGCGGCGCTTGGCGAGCAGGTCGTCCGGTTCGTGCAGAGGCTTCGCGGGGCGAACCTGTTCAAGGCCCCCGGCGTGGCGGAAACCATCGACTGGGCGCAGGCGCTGGTCGAGCTGGACTGCGTGGCGATCGACCCGGCGCAGGCCGATTCGACCATGGGTGTGCTGCTCAAATACCAGGACGACATCGCCCGGATCAGCGGCAGCGAGGCGGCCCGTATCCTGACTGAAGTCCAGACGGAAATGAGCGGATACAAGGCCGGATGACATCATCCTATCCAGACAATGTGACGCCGCTCTTCGGCGCGCCCCGGCAGAAGCCGTCGAAGCGGGCCGCGGATGGTGGAAAGCCGGCAGGCAAGAGATCACCCGGCGGGCATCGGGGCGAGAAGCTCGACCAGAATGTCGCGCATTTCGTGCGTGCGCTGCGTCGCGCCGGGCTGCGGCTGGGTCCGGCGGCGACGCTGGATTGCGTCGAGGCGTGCCGGACCGTCGATATCGGCAACCGTGTCGAATTCTACCACGCCCTGTCGAGCTGCCTGGTGAAGCAGCCTGAGGACCGGTTGGTCTTCGACCAGGCCTTTCACATTTTCTGGCGCAACCCGCGGCTGATGGAAAAGATGCGTGACCTGCTGCTGCCGTCGCTGACCCGTGAAACGGAACGCGACGCGGATGACGAGCCCACCTCGCGGCGCGTCGACGAGGCGCTGGGTTCGGACAAGGCCCCGGAGCCGGAGCCGGCTGATGATGAATCCATCGAAATCGACATGTCGATGACGAGTTCGGACACCGAACTGCTCCAGTCCACCGACTTCCAGATGATGAGCGCCGCCGAGATTGCCGAGGCAGAGCGTGCCATCGACGGCATGGTGCCTGCCTTTCCCGTGCGCCCGTCCCGCCGGTTCGCGCCGGCGCCCTCGCATGGCCGCCTGTCTTTCAAGCGCACGCTTCGCCGGATGTCACGGCAGGCCGGGGTGCCGCTTCCCGTTCATGAACAGCGGCTGCAGAAGCCGCGCCCTGTTGTGGTGATCTGCGATATTTCAGGGTCGATGGAGCGTTATTCGCGGATGTTCCTGCGCTTTGCCCATGCGCTGACCCAGCGGCGCGGAACAGTGCACTCCTTCCTGTTCGGGACACGGCTGACCAATGTCACGCGGCAGATGAAGGACCGCGACCCCGATGCAGCGCTGCGTGCCGTCTCGCGCTATGTCGAGGACTGGTCCGGCGGCACGCGTATTTCGAGCGCGCTGCAGTGTTTCAACCGTGACTGGTCACGCCGGGTTCTGGGGCAGGGGGCCGTGGTGCTGCTGATCACCGACGGCCTCGACCGGGACGAGGATGGCGATCTTGCCTTCGAGATCGACCGGCTGCACCGGTCCTGTTCGCAGCTGCTCTGGCTCAATCCGCTGTTGCGCTTCGACGGGTTTGAGCCGCGCAGCGGCGGAGTGCAGACCATGCTTCCTCATGTCGATGGCTTCCTGCCCGCCCATTCGCTGGATTCGATCAGGCAGCTGTCAGAGGTGATGGGTCATGAACCGGCCGCGGGCCGTCATATGGAATCGCTGGCCGGCTGGCGGCACAGGCTGCATGATATCCTGAAAGAGCAGACAGCAAGCGGGGCGCCGTCATGACGCCGGACAATTCAGGTGTGACCAATGCCGACCTGCTGGTGCGGGCCGATCAATGGCGCCGCGACGGGCATGGTGTCGCCATTGCCATGGTCATGCAGACCTGGGGGTCGTCCCCGCGCCCCGTCGGCAGCATTATGGTCGTTCGCGACGACATGGCGGTCGAGGGATCGGTCTCCGGCGGCTGTGTCGAGGGGGCGGTGATCGATGCCGCGCTGGACTCCCTTGCAAGCGGCGGCGGACAGCGGCTCGATTTCGGGGTGGCGGATGCGCGCGCCTGGGAAGTCGGGCTGTCATGCGGCGGCAGGATCGCGGTTCTGGTGACCCCGGTGGCCGCCACCGGACTGCCCCCCGAAGTTCTGTCTGCGCTTGCCGGCGATATCGGGTCGCGCCGGTCGTCAACTCTCGGGTTCGATGCCGAAACCGGGGCGGTGCAGGACGCCGCAAAGGCGGATGATGGTGAGCATTCCTTCCTGTCCGATGACCAGTCCAGCTTCATCCTCAGACAGGTGCCGCCGCGCCGCGTCTTTGTTGTCGGCGGGGTTCATATCACCCAGTTCCTCGCACCGATGGCGCGCCAGGCAGGCTATGACGTCACCATCATCGATCCGCGCGAGGTGTTCAGCACCGCGGAACGGTTCCCGGGAAGCGCGTGCCTGACCGCCTGGCCTGACGAGGCGATGGAAGGGCTGAGGCCGGATGCGAGAACGGCTGTGGTAACGCTGACCCACGACCCCAAGATCGATGACCCGGGGCTGGTCGAGGCGCTGCGGAGCGATGCCTTCTACATCGGCTGCCTTGGTTCGCGGCGCACCCATGCGGCAAGATGCGAACGGCTTGCCGAGGCTGGATTTTCAGCAGACGATCTTGCCCGCCTCCACGGGCCGGCGGGACTGGATATCGGGGCGAAGACCCCGGCCGAGATCGCAGTCTCGATCCTCGCCCAGATGATTGATGTGGAACGCCGCCGACCGGCGGCATCCTGAGCATGCCGCGATGAAGTTCGGACCAGTCCCCACAGACGATGCAGAGGGCGCGATCCTCGCTCATGCGGCCCACCTTCCCGACGGCCGCCTTCGCAAGGGAACAAGGCTGGCCCCGGCCGAGCTGGAACGGCTGCGTGCCGCCGGCATCAAAGAGGTGATCGTCGCCCGGCTCGAGCCCGGCGATATTGACGAGGATGCGGCCGCCGACAGGCTGGCAGCCGCGCTGATGCCGCCGGGGCTGCGGCTGTCCGAGGCGGCAACCGGCCGCGTGAACATCTATGCTGTCGGACGGGGCATCGTGCGCTTCGACCGCGAGGGGCTGAAACAGGTCAACCGGATCGACGAGGGGATCACGCTTGCCTGCGTCCAGCATAACCAGCTGGTCGAGGATGGCGACATGATCGCCACGCTGAAGATCATCCCCTATGCCATTCGCGAGGAGGTGGTCATGGCGGTGGAACAGCAGGCCGCCGGCGCCCCGGTCCTTGGCTTTCACCGGCTGACACCGCGTCCGTTTGCGCTGATCCAGACACGTATGGAGGGCATGAAACCGTCCTTGCTGACCAGCACTGAAAAAGTCACCAAGCAGCGCCTCAACCAGCTTGGCTGCGCGCTGGTCGACAGCCGTGTTGTCGCGCATGAGGCCGATGCGGTCGCAAAGGCCATCGATGCGGCACGGCAACATGGGGCAGAGGCGCTGCTGATCTGCGGCGCGTCTGCCATCAGTGACCGCCGCGATATCGTCCCGATGGCGGTCGAGCAGGCCGGAGGCAATGTCGACAGGCTGGGCCTGCCAGCCGATCCCGGCAATCTGCTGATGTCCGCGAGCCTCGATGGCATGCCCGTGATCGGCATGCCGGGATGCGCACGCTCGCCGCGACTGAACGGGTTTGACTGGGTTTTGCAGCTGGTTCTGGCAGGCCTGCCGCTGGATGACGACGAAATTGCTGACATGGCCATTGGGGGCCTGCTCATGGAAATCGCCTCGCGGCCGCTACCTCGCCGCATGGTCGAGCAGCGGCGGTCGGACAGGATTGCCATTGGCGGGGTGCTTCTCGCCGCCGGCATGTCGCGGCGCATGGGGGACGAGAACAAGCTTCTTGCCGAGATCGATGACGCCCCCATGGTAAGGCATGTGGCCGAAGCCATGGTCAAGGGCGGCATTCGCGAGCTTG
>WTIL01000008.1:0-5611 GCA_011522725.1 Rhodospirillaceae bacterium | reverse complement strand
CCCATGGTAAGGCATGTGGCCGAAGCCATGGTCAAGGGCGGCATTCGCGAGCTTGTTGTCGTTACCGGCCATGAGGCCGATGCGGTGACGGCGGCGCTCTCGGATCTCGAGGCGCCCGGCATGGTGTTGCGGTTCGTGCATAATGCCGATTTTGCCGGCGGTCAGGCCGGATCGGTCGCCACCGGTGTGTCGGCCCTGTCGAATGATGTTTCGGGCGCGCTGATCGCGCTCGGAGACATGCCGTTTGTTTCGGCGGATCTGGTCGCCGAAATGATCCAGGACCATAGCGGTCTCGGCGATCACGAGATGCGGATTTCATTCCCGGTGTATGAAGGCCGGCGCGGCAATCCGGTGCTGTGGGGGCGCGGATTTTTCGAGGCCCTGGCCGGCCTCAGCGGCGATATCGGAGGGCGCCGGATCCTGGCCGAGAATCCGGCCGCTGTTAACAGCATCAGCTGGACCGATGACAGCATCCACAATGATATCGATACCGGTGACGACCTGAGGCGTCATCTTCGGGGTTGAACCTGTCGCGCAGGAAGGCTATATCGGCGTCGAATCTTCGATGTTTCCCGGTGCCGCTGTCTGTGACAGCCAAGGCCGCCCGCAAAGGGCCGGCCCGTCCTGCCGCCTCGCGCACCGACGTTTCCGTATTCGACGCAAAGCAAGCTCGACACAACTCACAGGAGCCCCACAGATGCAGCTTTCCAATCTCACAGGCAAGACCGTCGCCATCATGGTCGCGAGCGGATTTGACGAGGACACCTTTATCGCCATCCAGCGCGCGATGATGTCCGTCAACGCAAAACTGCGTGTCATTTCCCGCGATGCCGGCCTGACGAATGCCTGGAACGGAAGCGGCTGGGGCATGTCCTATCCGGTGGACGGCACCCTCGCGACAACACTGGCCGTCGATTATGACGCGCTGATCGTGCCGACCGGCGAGCGTCATGTCGCCACGCTGTCCGGCGAAGCGCATGCCAAGCGCCTGATGCGTGCATTCACCCGTGAAGAGATGCCGGTTCTGCTTCTTGATGATGCGGTCTCGCTTCTCGAGCTGATCGACATGGCTGCTCCTGCGATCGCCGAGGACGGCGACGTGGCTGCCGAGGGACGGCTTGCAATCGGACGCGGTGCCGCGCTTAAGGCTGGCCTTGAAGCGTTGAACCAGGCCATGATCGTCGAGGATGGCGAAAGCGTCGCTGCCTGACGGCAGTGACCGTCGCCGACCGATCCGACTTATTGCCTGACAGGATAGGCCGATGTCCGAAAACCAAGGCATGACCGCCCTGCCGTCACCCTGCATTTCGGTGTGTCAGCTCGATCCTGTCTCCGGCCAGTGTCTCGGCTGTTATCGTACCAGTGCCGAAATCGCCGCGTGGCGCTCGATGAGCGCCGAGGCACAAGGTGAATTGCTGGAAGCGCTCCGCCAGCGGCGCGCCGAGGCAACAGGCGTCACACGCAGGCCGACGCGTCGCCGCCGGGCCTAGAACCGGAAATCACGCCATAAAGGACACAGCATGCCATCCCTTGAACATCTTCTTGAAACAACGGGGTGGGTGCTTGCCGACGGTGCCACGGGCACGAATTTCTTCAAAAAGGGGCTCGAGACCGGCTATCCGCCCGAGCTGTGGAATGTCGAGCGTCCCGATGAGGTCACCGCGCTTCACGCCTCGTTCATCGAGGCCGGATCGCAGCTGGTCCTGACCAACTCCTTTGGCGGCACTGCCCACAGGCTGAAACTGCATGATGCGCAGGACCGTGTTCACGAGTTGAACAGCGCCGGCGCGCGGATCGCCAGACGCGCTGCCGATGACGGCCGGGACCGCACCGGCCGCGAGGTTGTGGTTGCCGGGTCTATGGGGCCGACAGGCGAGCTGTTTGCCCCCATGGGTGCGCTCGACTATGACGATGCCTATGCCGCTTTCACCGCCCAGGCAACCGCACTTGCGGAAGGCGGGGTGGACATGCTGTGGGTCGAGACGATGTCGTCGCTGGAAGAGGTGAAGGCGGCCATCGACGCCGCCGCTGCCACCGGCCTTCCTGTGGCTGCCTGCATGACATTCGATACGGCCGCCAAGACCATGATGGGTGTCTCGCCTGCGGAATTCGCCATACAATCGGCTGGGTTCGGCGCCGGGTTTGTCGGTGCCAATTGCGGGATCGGCCCGGCGGAGCTTCTGCATTCCGTGCGCGAAATGCTGCCGGCGACGGATCTGCCGGTGATTGCCAAGGGGAATTGCGGCATTCCGGCCTATGTCGATGGCGGCATCCATTATCACGGCACGCCGGAATTGATGGGCGACTATGCCTGTTTCGCCCGCGATGCCGGGATCAAGATCATTGGCGGCTGCTGCGGCACCACGCCCGAGCATGTTGCCGCCATGGCGGCGGCGCTTGCCGGAACCCCGTCGCGCCCGTTTGACGAGGTGGCCGCCGAGGCCGCGCTCGGCACGCCGTGGAAGGATCTTCCGACACCGCCGGCCGGCGGGGACGATGCCGCGCCGCGCCGGTCCCGTGGCCGCCGCCGCTCACGTGGTTGAAGCCTGTTGCGGAGTGAAGCCTGTTGCGGAGTATGGGCAATCTTTGCATACTGCGCGCGTTTTTGCCGGCCAGCCGTAGCCGTGGCAGTTTCTGCCATGAAAGCCGGCTGGCTGTTTCCGATTGATTTGTCCTGCCGGAGTTAGACTATGCACGCCTTTCGCTCGCACACATGCGCAGAGCTCACCGAGGCCAATGTCGGCCAGCCTGTCCGCCTGTCCGGATGGGTCAACCGCAAGCGCGATCACGGACAGCTTGTGTTCGTCGACCTGCGTGACCATTACGGGCTGACCCAGTGTGTTGTCGATTCCTCCGATCCCACCTTCGCGGCGGTCGAGGCGACACGGCTTGAATCGGTGGTGACAATCACCGGCACGGTGCTGAAGCGCAGCGACGACACCATCAACACCAGCTTGCCGACCGGCCATATCGAGGTACGGATCGAGCAGTTCGAGGTGCAGTCGGCTGCCGACACGTTGCCGCTGCAGGTCAATTCGGATGTCGATTCCGGCGAAGAGACGCGTTTGCGTTATCGCTATCTCGACCTGCGCCGGTCACGCCCGCATGACAACATCATGCTGCGTGCCAAGATCATCCAGTCGATCCGCGCCCGCATGGTGGCGCAGGGTTTCACCGAATTCCAGACGCCGATCCTGACGGCCTCGTCGCCGGAGGGCGCGCGCGACTTCCTGGTGCCGGCACGCCTTCATCCCGGCAAGTTCTATGCGCTGCCGCAAGCGCCGCAACAGTTCAAGCAGCTGGTGATGGTGTCCGGATTTGACCGCTATTTCCAGATTGCGCCCTGTTTCCGCGACGAGGACAGCCGCGCCGACCGCAGCCCGGGCGAATTCTACCAGCTCGACCTCGAGATGAGCTTTGTCGAGCAGCAGGATGTGTTCGATGCCGTCGAACCGGTGATCCGCGGCGTGTTCGAGGAGTTTTCCGACAAGGCGATCGACCAGGAATTCGTCCATATCCCCTTTGCCGAGTCGATGCTGAAATACGGCAACGACAAGCCCGACCTGCGGATTCCCATCGAAATCTGCGATGTGACCGAGACCTTCCGTGGATCCGGTTTCTCGATCTTCGCCAAGGCGGTCGAGAACGGCAGCGTGGTGCGCGCGGTGCCAGGCCCGAAATGCGGCAGCCGTGCCATTGCCGACAGGATGAATAGCTGGGCGCAGTCCGAAGGCGCGCCGGGCATGGGCTATATCATCTATGGCGACGGCGAGGCTCGCGGCCCGGTGGCCAAGGCGCTTGGCCCGGAGAAGGCTGAGGAAATCCGTGTCGCCACCGGTGTCGGCGACGGCGATGCCGTGTTCTTCGCCTGCGCCGACGAAGGCGCCGCCGCCAGCCTTGCGGGCCGTGCGCGGGTGCGCATCGGCGAGGAACAGGGGCTGATCGACAACTCGGTTTTCCGCTTTGCCTGGATTGTCGACTTCCCGATGTTCGAGGCAGACGAGACCACCGGCAAGATCGATTTCTCGCACAACCCCTTCTCGATGCCGCAGGGCGGGCTGAAGGCGCTCGAGGAACAGGACCCGCTGACCATCAAGGCCTGGCAGTACGACCTTGTCTGTAATGGTGTCGAGCTGTCATCGGGCGCGATCAGGAACCATCTGCCCGAGGTGATGTACAAGGCGTTCGAGATTGCCGGCTATGACCACAGCGTGGTGGATGAAAAGTTCCCGGCGATGATCAACGCCTTCCGCTTCGGCGCGCCGCCGCACGGCGGTATCGCGCCCGGCATCGACCGCATGGTGATGCTGATCGCCGACGAGCCGAACATTCGCGAGGTCATCCTGTTCCCGATGAACGGCAAGGCCGAGGATCTGATGATGGCGGCGCCGTCCGACGTGGATGACAGTGCGCTGGCCGAGCTTCACATCCGCCGCGCGCCGGCACCAAAGAAGTCCTGATCAGACAGTGATTTGAACAGGCCGCCGGGATTCGAAAGGGCCGCCGGGCGCGGCTAGCGCGGCATCCTGTGGGCTGTCCAGACAAGGCTGGCCAGCAGCAGCACGGCACCCGTCTGGTGCATCGCGCCAAGCGACACCGGCACACCGTGCAACAGCACCGCAATGCCGAGCACGAACTGGCACAGCACGAACAGCAGCGCCAGCGACGCCGGCGTGCGGCTTGCCGGACTGCGGCGGCCGCGCAGGGCGAGCGTGATCACCGCAAGAACCGCCAGCGCCGCGATCCAGCGATGATGGAACTGCGCCGCGGCCGGGTTCTCGAACGCGTCAAGAAGGCCTGCATCGCCATATTCGACCGGTACCAGGCCGTCACCCATCAGCGGATATTCATTGTACAGAAGTCCGGCATCCATGCCGGCAACCAGCGCGCCGGCAAGGATGGTCACGAACACCAGCGCCAACGTGCCGCCGGCATGGCCTCGCGGCAGCGCGGCGCGGCCATAGCGGATATCAAACGCGGTCCACAGCAGCAGCACCAGAATGATCAGCGCCATGCCAAGATGCACGGCAAGGCGGTATTGCGAGACCGTGGCGTCTGCCGTCAGCCCCGATTTCACCATCCACCAGCCGATCACCCCCTGAAAGCCGCCAAGGGCGAGAAGCGCGAACAGCCGGCCACCGAACCCGTTGGGGACATTGCCCCTGATGATCAGCACGAGGAACGGAACGGCGAATGCCAGGCCGAGGAGACGGCCCCACAGACGATGAAAATATTCCCAGAAGAAGATCGTCTTGAACCCGGCAAGGTCCATGCCGTAGTTGAACTCGTTATATTCCGGCGAGGCGAGATAGAGTTCATAGACGCGCTGCCATTCGGCCGCGCTCAGTGGCGGCAGGGTGCCCATCAGCGGCCGCCATTCGACCATCGAAAGCCCGCTTCCCGTCAGGCGCGTCACTCCGCCGATCAGCACCATTACGCCGACCAGCGCGGCCATGGTGATCAGCCACCAGAAGGCAAAGCTGTCGGTTCTCGCGCCAAGCGGGGCACGGTTCGCGACTTCTGTTGCGGACATTTGAGACAGCATCATGCAGGTTCCTGGCGAGATGACCGTGCGAGCGCACAGCCGGACTGTGTGGCAGCGATATAGCAA